>NZ_AWEZ01000051.1 GCF_000468755.1 Olsenella profusa F0195 | reverse complement strand
TCTACCAGTAGACCAAACGGGTGATGCTATACCCCTCTTGACCTGCGGTATGTGGCGTCGGTCATCACCAGGTGGCGAACCACCCTTTCCAGCTTGGGCCACGTCTCGTCGTCGCGCTTGACCCTGAAGAGGTGGACGTACCAGTCGAGGTAGTCCTGCAGGTTCTCCGGCCTCATCCCCGGGAACCGCCAAAGGTAGCGCTTGATCCAGGGGCAGAGGCTGTTCGCGAGCCGCATCCCCTCGAGGTGGGCGGGGTCGCGGGTGTCGGCCCTGTACGCCTCGTCGGTCCCGCCGAGCGCCCTGACGAGCGCCCCATGCGACTTCCCCATGTCGTGGACTATGGTGGAGCCCGGCGCTATGTGGGAGAGCGGCGCGTCCTTTATCCTCCCCGAGCCGGGCTTGCCGTGGCCGCAGACGACGGCGACCATGTCCTTGCGCGCGTCGATGGCCACGGCGATGCAGAGCTTGTTCCTGGACAGGCCGCTCCTCGGCCTCCAGTCCGGGTCCCCCATGGGCGAGGCGTCCGTCACGTAGGTCTCGTCGATCC
>NZ_AWEZ01000050.1 GCF_000468755.1 Olsenella profusa F0195 | reverse complement strand
ATCCCCTGCGGCGCGGGCAGCTCACAGGAGGCGGACGGGAGGACCATATGCCAGACGGGTTCGTTCTTTGACCGCATCATAGACCCGTCCCAGGTTGCCTCGGTGAGCTTTGACGGCGTGACGGCAACGGCGTAAGACATGCAGGCGGTGAAGTGCTGGCCTCGAGTCATCGGGGCATATGCCACCTGTCGACGAGACGGTGGGCCCAGGTGGCGTCAGATCAGGCCCGTCTCCATGACCCTGCACCGAGGGCCCAACAGGTCCTTCGCCCGCCCCTCGTCCCTGGAGCGGACATCGATGCAGTAGAGGCGGTTGTCCGCCGCCCTGTCTCCCGCAAAGCGCTGGACGTCCACGAAGTTGCTGCCAAAGCTCGCCGTGTTCCTGGCCATCTCGGAGCTTCTCGTCTGGTGCCAGATCCCAGCCTGTGCGAGCTTCTTCGCGAACAGGTCCCTTTCCAGCATGTCGTGCGTCTTGTAGATCGTGACCTCGCGACCCGCACCAAAGGGCATGCCCCTCATCTCCGCTCATCCCTCAGAACCAGCTCCATGAGGTCGCTGACGGCCTCGTCCAGCTGCTCTATCCTGTGAATCCTAACGCACTGCCTTTCGTATATGGTATGCAGGCTCTCCAGGTACAGGGTCGGCCCCAAAAACACAGCCGCCACCCTGACGCCCTGGTCGCGCAGCTCCCCCACGGCGTCCTTGGCATCCAGGACCGCGGCCCTTCCCTGGTAGCCCCGCGCGAGGATGGAGCTTCCATCGGATGCCATGCCCACAGAGTCATTGGGGGAGGCGTCCGTCAACACCAGCAGCAGGCGAAGCGCCGCGTCATCCTCATGCGGAAGGAGGCTGCCTGCCAGGCGCAGCCCAAGCCCGTCTCGGTTCCAGCCGCCAGCGAAGTAGTCGAAGATGCGATCACAGTCCTTGCTGTCGCGGTCCTTCAGGACCTGCAGGACCGTGTAGCCGCGAATCGACCGGAAGGTCTCGACCTGGACCGGCACCCGACAGGAGGAGAAGCTCTTGGCGATGACATAGGCCTCTGCGGCCAGTTGCTCCTGATAGTTCAGCCTCGATGCCGAGGCATCGAGCAGAAGGTCAACGGTGACGGAACGCTCCGTCTCCTCACCGGTGCGCAGGAACACCTTGGTGTCTCCCAGAACTGGCAGCCTCCACGCCACCGGGGCGTCAAGCGCCCCTCTTCGCCCCCTCTCGGGCAGAGCCCGCTCGGCACTGGAGAGCACCTCGTCGAGCCGTGCCGAGAGCCTCTTGATGGAGGAGGAGAGCAGGATCTTGTGCGCGTTTACCCATGCATGGTTGCGATCGGACTGCCGGAGGCAATCCCTGAGAACCCGCTCCCTGTCGCGCCTGTCGCTGGCACCGAGGGCCTTGTCCCTGTCGTCCCCGCCACGATTCAGGCTCCCCTCGACCCCATGCGCCATGGTGACCCCCTTGGTCACCCACAGCCGGCACTCCCCGTTCACGCCGACGCAGAGCTCGTTCTCCAGCCTTCTCAGATCCAGTTCCGGAATCGCACGCTCGCCGAGCGTCTGCCTGACGTAGGCGAGATCTGCCTCCATCCGGCGCAGGCTCCTCGCCCCCGCCGGATGTGCCAGCTGGGCACTTCCCTCGACATCCCCCTCGCTGGTGCCACTGCGAACGATCAGCGTGTCCGTCACCTGCGTCTCCCGACGCAGCAGGCCCTTGAGAAGCCGGCTGCGCAGGCCCCGCACCCTGCTCTGGTGCAGGAACCCGGTCCCTTCGGGGGAGACCGTACAGTGGAAGTACTCCCTCAGTACCCGCGTCATGGAGGCAATCGCCGCGTCCGTGTCCAGGGACCCCGAAAACTCCAACGCCTTGGCAAGGGCCTGCTCACGGGGCGAGAGATGCTCGCCCCTCCTTCCCAGGACATGCGCCCATCTGGCCTGCTGCTGGTTGTAGACGGCCATGGACTGCAGCATCATCTGCTGCCTGGACAGCGTCTGCCTGCCCTTGAAGAACTCCTGCGCCCTGCGTGCGCGAAGGTCCGAGAGGACCGGGCGGCTGGCAAGCTCCTTCTCGTAGACGCAGTTCTCAATCCCAAGCCAGAGCATGTCGCAGAGCTCGTTGCCACGGCGAAGCCCGACCACGACGTCAAGGAACGTCGTCAGGCGATCGATGTCGAGCCAGCGGACGCAGAGGCCGATGACCATGTCGAAGTACAGGTCGGGACGCCCGTTCTCGAGAAAGGCCATGAAGGGTGGGTCGAAGTCGTAGCTTCCCGCGGCGTTCCATATGATGTTCTCCGCCCGACGCTGCATGCCGGCATAGTGCTTCTTGATCATCGCTTTTCCTCAGGGAAAGGACGGGTCACGGCCCGCTGGCCGCTGGTTCCTGCGCGGGACATCCCCCATCTATGCGAACAGGTCTGCGCCCCGTTGCGTGGGGTCTATCCTGGCGTCAATGACGTCTTGGACGAGCCCCCTCTCGTAGGGATCGAAGGTCTTGTTCGAGATGCACATGGCGAGGGCCGTGCCTGCCGTGACACCACGGCGCATCAGGTCCACGGCGTCCAAAAGCCCCCTCAGGTCCGCCGCCTTTCCCGACACCTCGGCGCTCGTCGCCTTGCGATCGAGCTCGAAGAAGAGCGCGACGAACTGCGAGCGCGCCTCAGACCTCAGGTCGGGGAAGCTCTCCCCGAAGAGGCGGTCGAGGTCGCCCTCGGAGATGAGGGGCATGTCCAGCACCACGAAGCGCGAGGCCAGGGCCTCGTTGAGCTCCCGGGTGCCGGCGTAGTCGTAGTTCATGGTCGCGATGAAGCGCGTGCGCGGATCGAGCCTGACCATGTCGTAGCCCGGGACGTCCAGGACCCTCCTGAAGTCCAGAACGGAGTGCAGCACCGCCATGGCCTCGTTACGGGCCATGTTGATCTCATCGAACACGCCAAAGCCCCCGTGCCGCGCGCACAGTGTCACGGGGCCGGGACGAAACACCACGCGCTGGCCGTCGTACGTGTCCGTGCCCACGAGAGAGGCGGCATCCGCCCCGATGTGGAAGGAGATGTTCCACACCGGCCTACCGAAGGCCTGGGCGAGGCTCTCCGCCAGCACGTTCTTTCCCGTCGCCTTTGGGCCGGCAAGCAAGAGGTTCTTACCACAGAGGACGGCCGCTATCGCGCGCTCCCACACCTCCGTTCCCAGGTAGTACTGGCCTAGGCGGGGGACACGACCCGCCAGCTCCTCGGAGACGTCCCCCTCCTGGCGAAATGCCCTGATGCCATCGAGAAGCTCGCCCGAGACTCCCTCAGACTGCAAGAATTCGAGTATCTTGCGCATACGCTCACCCCTCTGACGCACCCTAGTGGTAGTCCATGACCATGAACATCGGCTTCACCGCCACGATCTCGTCGTATTCCCGCTGGGTCACCGTCTGCGTGTGGTCGAGCCGTCTCAGCTCCTGCTTCATCGCCTCGAACGCCTCCCCGACGTCCCTGGCCCTGCCCTCGCGAATGATGCGTATCATGCGCTCGATCACGATGGGATGGGCGTAGGCCGCGGGGAGCGGGAACGAGGGGTAGCCACTGACGTACTCCCGGGCCTCGGCCACCGCATCGTCCCACTCCGCCTGCACGGTCCTCCTGTTGTGCCGCACGGTGGGCACCACCCCTGACGCCAACGTGAAGAGCGCAAAGGCGACGCCAAACAGCAGGAGGTAGACGGACCAGCCGCGGTCGCCCGACACAAGGCCGAAGATACCGGCCGCAACCGCAACGAGCGCTCCGATGAGAATCGCGAGGGCAAGGACCATGTTCGACCGCTTCACGCCATCCACGGAGCGCTTCCTCCTCGCCGCGGCAGAGAGATGCTCGCCAATCTCAGGCCTCTGGTCAAGGAAGCGCTGGGCACGTCTCAGGTCATCCACCGCAGCGCTCGCCTCGGCCGAGAGATGCCTGACATAACGGGCCTCCTCCTTCCGTTCAGCCTCCCGCAGCCTCCTCTCGGCGTCCTTGGAGTGCACGGGAATCCTGGGGTGCCTCTCCTGCATGATCGCAAGGAACCTGTCCACCTGATCCTCATGCTTGAAGTTGCATTGCTTCTCGCGCCCGTCCGAGAGCTCCACGACCAGGTATGGCAGGGAGCCAAATATCCCCTTGCCCGAGAAGCCGCCCCTGCTCATCGCGATACGCTTGAAGCACCTCCGCAGGTCCTCGAAGGGAACGTAGTAGCGTCTGCTGAAATAGAAGCTGTTCAGGTAGAGGGCCCGATGCCCGATGCCACAGGGGCCGACCTTCTGGCACCCCCTGAGGTCCTCTGCCAGCGTCTGTGGGTCCAGCGTCGTATGTCCCAGTGCCTTGGGCGCACCTAGCATCATGCCTCGCGTCCCTCCACGTCCAACTGCCGCGTACCTTTATGAAGAAACGGGGCGGATCATGCCTCCGTGAACATGGACCGCCCCGCCTAGCCTATGCCGTTGCCTGGGCCCTGCCTCCTTGGCCCCGGACGCTCCCACGTCTGAGCATGCCTATGCCACAGTCGCCTCACGCTTGTGCGTCGCTCTCCAGAACAGCCCGAAGAAGAGAAGTGCGACGATGACGCCGACCGGATAGGCAACCGCCGTGTTGTTCGCCAGCGCAGGAATCATGCCCAGGCACTCGGGAGCCATGCAGAAGTACGTTGCGGAGACCGCGCTCATGAAGATCGCAGGGACCACGCAGATCCAGAAGTTCTTCCTCTCCTTGAGGAGGTACACCGCTCCGGCCCACAGGACGATCATGGCTAGCGTCTGGTTCGTCCAGGAGAAGTAGCGCCAGATGACGGTGTAGGAGAGGAACCCCAGCGTGTTGCCAAAGCCGAGGAACGCCCCTACGCCCAGGACGGGGATGCAGAGCTTCAGACGGTCGACCATCCTCTCCTGGTCGAGCTTGAGCCAGTCGGCAAGCGTGAGCCTCGCGCTCCTGAAGGCCGTGTCGCCGGAGGTGATGGGGCACACCACGACGCCGAGCATGGCTAGGATGACACCGACGCTGCCCATGGTCCTGATGCAGACGTCGTAGATGGCCGCGGACTGGCCGCTCTTGAGCACCTCGGCGAGGCCCATGTTGAGACCGCCAGTCACCTCGTAGAGCGAGCATCCCGCCGCCGCCCACACCAAGGCGATGACGCCCTCGGCCACCATGGCGCCGTAGAACACGAAGCGGCCTTGACGTTCGCTCTTCATGCAGCGTGCCATCAGCGGGGCCTGCGTGGAGTGGAATCCCGAGATGGCGCCACAGGCGACCGTTATGAACATGAAGGACCAGACCGGCGTGGCCTCTGGATGCATGCTGTAGAGGTGATCCCAGATCTCGGGAGTCGCGTAGCCATTGAGGGGCATGCCAATGGCAACGCCGATGGCCATCAGGATCAGGCAGATGCCGAACGCCGGGTAGATCCTGCCGATGATCTTGTCGATGGAGATGAAGGTCGCAACGAAGTAGTAGGCGAGGATGATGGCAAGCCAGGTGGTGGTGGCGGAGAACGCACCAGCGGCGCCCGTGCCCTGGGGATCGACCATCTCGACGAGCAGACCGGCGGGCCCGACCGCGAAGACCGTGCCGACCATGACCAGCAGCACGACCGAGAAGACGCGCATGATGTTCTTCATGGTGAGACCGAGGTACGTGCCCGTCACCTCGGAGATCGACTGGCCGTTGTTGCGCTCGGAGAGCATGCCGGATATGTAGTCGTGGACGCCGCCGGCAAAGAGCGTGCCAAAGGTGATCCAAAGGAACACGATGGGACCCCACAGCGCGCCCTGCATGGCACCGAAGATCGGTCCCAGGCCCGCGATGTTGAGGAGCTCGACCAAGAAGAGCTTCCACTGCGGCATGACGACGTAATCGACACCATCGTTGATCGTGACGGCAGGCGTGTCTCGATCATCGGGACCAAGCACGTTGTCCACGAACCTACCATAGGTGAAGTACCCCACGACAAGCACCACGAGGCATACGACAAAGCTAATCATTGCGCCGCTCCCCCCAGACATGAGACAGTACATGCACATGTGCCTTTTTGTGCAGTTCCACTATAACCCTTTGCGCACCGACCTTTGGATGCTGGAGGGAACCGAGATCCGATAAATTCTGTCGGCGGACGCAGACCTAACGGCAAGGCATGCCACAAAAAGGGAAAAGGCCAGACTACACCGTCCGGCCTCGAAGATGCGATGGTGGGTCGTGAGGGGGTCGAACCCTCGACCTTGGGATTAAGAGTCCCCTGCTCTGCCATCTGAGCTAACGACCCGTCGACGTTGAAATGGGGTGGGTAGAGGGGCTCGAACCCTCGACCTACGGAGCCACGGTCCGTCGCTCTGCCAACTGAGCTACACCCACCATACGCCCACCTCGTAACGCGTTTGACTATGATGCCCAATCCACCCGCACTATGCAAGGGTCATTCTCAAATTTCTTGCAACGCATGCATGGGGCACGGGGCATGCCACGTGCCGCGCAACCATGCCAACTGGCCCATCTCACGCCGCAGACAGCTGCAAGTCACTTGCTATCTGCAAGAACGACGCCCGCAGCTCACTGATAACCACAGGGATTCTCTTCCCCTGGACCCCCTGCGGGGCCAACAATGCTCCCCACGCCATGGCTGCCCATACGGCAACCTCCACATCGCGAGAAGGGGCACGAGATGCGAACAACACGAGTCACACGACCACGGACGGACCGCATGAAGGCAGTGGCAATTCTGGCCATGTCGCTGCTCATCCTGCTTGGCGTGCTGGCACTGGGTGCCACCATCGCCCGTGCCAGCGAGGCGGAAGACCCCAACAACCCCTTTGTCTCGGGCGGCTACTATGGCCGCACCTACACCTTGACGAGCGACGATGCGGGAAACGCAACTACGGGGCGCGTGGAGGAGGTGGGGTGGCGCGCCTGGTGCATCGAACCCGACTCCAAGCATCTCCAGGGCACGGCAACGGGCGTGCCCCTCGAAGGATCGCCCAAGAATGGCGGTGGCACCTGGACCACCAGGGACGTGCGCCGCGCCGCACTGGGCATCTCGTACATCGACCAGGCACTGGGGGCAGACAAGATATGGGACTACGCCAGCCGACGCTACACCCAGGCGTGGGTATGTTGCGTCTCGGACGGACCAGACCATGTGGGAGACGACGGTAAGACCTCGCTGCGCTCCTACATGGACACGCTGCTCCCCCAGCGCTTTGGACTCTCGCTTTCCTATGACGAGGTCAACGACTACGTGAGTGACCACATGAACGATCCGGTCTCCACCTATGGCATTCGCTTTGCCAAGACGGACGGCACGCAGGAGAGCGCGCAGTTCTGGACGGTTCGCAACGGCACGCTCCGTCTCGTCAAGGCTTCCGCACTGCCAGCCCTCACGGATGACAACGCCAGCTACAGCGTCAAGGATGCCGAATATGGCATCTATCGTGACGAGGGCTGCGCACAGCAGGTGGCCACACTCGCCCTTGACGCCCATGGCGTCAGCGACGAGGCAATCTTGGCCCCGGGACGCTACTACGTGCGCGAGACAAAGGCGCCGACCGGCTACCACGAGGACGGCACCACCTATGCCGTCGATGTCACGGAGGATGCAACGACCCTGGTCAACGGCAGGCAGGGTGTGACAGACGCGCCCCTGTATGCCACGGGGGCTCTGCGCATACACAAGCATGACGCCGAGACGGACGCCGCGCTGCCCCTGGGTGGCGCACGCCTCGACGGCGCAGAATTCACCATCGAGTACCACGGTACCACAGGCGCAGGCGACGCGCCCCTGCGCACGTGGGTGATGCACACCAACAAGGAGGGCATAGCGGACCTCACGGATGCGGACAGCCTGATGAGGGGGGAGCCCTACCGGGACGACTCGGGAGCCTGCATACTCCCCCTCGGCACCTACACCATCCGAGAGACCAAGGCTCCCGAGGGCTACCTCATGCTCGATGAGCCCATCCAGGCCGAGGTCGTGCAGGATGGGGGCACGGCGACCTTTCGTCTCGTCGGCACCCCAACGGGCACGGCGACGACCGACGTCACCTGCGTCGATCAGGTGGCGCGGCAGGACCTGCGCTTCCAGAAGGTTGCAGCAGACAGTCAGGCGCCACTTGCGAACGTCCCCTTCCTCATCACCGCGCAGGCATGGCCGGACGGTGGGACGCCCGAGTCGCATGTCATCGTGACCGACGCCAAGGGCCAGTTTGACAGCGCCACCTTTGCCCAGGGTACGCGCGACAACGCCAATGACGAGGCGGTGTCAGGCCTCACGTACTCGACGGACGACCAGGGGAACGTCGTTGCCGACCTCTCACAGCTGTCCCTGGACGAAAACAGGCTCGATGGCATGCGCGGCCTCTGGTTTGCAGGCGACGCGAACGCCCCGGACACAGAGAGGGAGGGGCTTGCCGCCCTCCCCTACGGCAGCTACACGGTGCAGGAGCTGCCCGCGTCATCAAACGAGGGGTACCAGCTCGTCACCTTCACAATCGATGTCAAACCGGATGCAAGCGGCCACAACACCGCCGTCGACCTTGGCTCCATCACGGACGAGGAGGCTCCCCACATAGAGACCGAGGCCACCGCGACAGATGGCGGCAAGGTGATCGACCCGCTGGCATCCGTCACCATCACGGACACCATCAGCTATCGCGGCCTCACTCCGGGCACGGCCTATCATCTCGACGGAACGCTCATGGACGCCTCCACGGGAGCGCCCCTCACGGATGCCCAGGGAAACGAGGTCCATGCCAGCACGGACTTCACACCCATGGAGCACACGGGCAGCGTCGATGTCACGTTCACGTTTGATGGCTCCTCCCTCAAACAGGGATCACGCGTGGTCGTGTACGAGAACCTCTCGCAGGACGACACGGAGGTGGCGGCGCACGCGGACATCGATGACGAGGGACAGTCGGTGCGGGTACGCGAGCAGCCGACGACCCCCGCGGGCATCCTTCCCCAGACGGGCGTGACGCCTCGGGGCATCGCCCTCATCGGCATCGGGTGCGCGGTGCTCGCCGTGGCCGGCGCACGGCTTGCCCACGTGAACACGCAGCGCACCCATGTCGCGCCCCGTCGCGGGCATCGACCCCTGATGGACGTTCGTGGAGGGCGCTGGGGTGAACGCTAGCGTGGGCCGCCGACGCACCGCACTCGTACTGATCATGTGTCTGGGAGCATGCTGCGCCCTGGTGGGATGCGGCATGCTCTTCGAGAGCCTCGGGGCGCTCACGGCAATCGAGCGTATGCAGGACGCCGTGAGGGAACCCGACGGCTCCATTAACCTGGGGCGGATGCCTCAGATCGCACCAGGCGCACAGGCCTGGCTCACCGTGGACTCGGCAGGCATGAGTCTCCCCGTTGCCCAGGGAGGACAGGGCGATCCCACCTACTACCTCTCACACGACATCAACGGCAAGGACTCTCCCGCAGGAACGCCGTTCATCGACTGGCGCTGTTGGGAGGCCACAACGGAATGCCCCCAGCACCTCCTGGTCTATGGCCATCACCTGGGAGTCACGGGCGGCATGTTCTCTCCGCTCTATCATTGCTGGCGGCAGGGGGAGTTCGAACGCCTCTGTGCCTCGGGGGCAGACTGGTACGAGCCGAGCGCACGAGCCCGCCACTTCATGCCGCTGTGCGCGCTGCGCGTACGCGAGGACTATGCTCCCATACAGGTCTTCTCCTGGCAGGATCAGGACCACCTGAGGACATGGCTTTACGACATCGCGCAGCGATCCTCTGCCGCGGTGCCGGACTGGGAACGCGTGGCACGCGGTGCGACGCGCTGCCTCACGCTCGTCACCTGCAGCTCGGACCTCCCGGGACAGGGCTGGCGCACGCTCGTCCTGTTTGTGGAGGACACCTCATCCACCTGCGGGGAAATCAACACGTAACCCCAGGGGCCTTGATGGGTCAGCACGTACCGTCTACCCTCACTGTAGCGCGCTAAAGCATCCGGCCCGTCATCATGCCGGGCCACGCCACCATCGAGCACGACAACCAAGGGAGACGACCGTGTCCATTCGCATCCTGAGCCGCAGGCAGCTCGTCAAGGCGTCCGCACTCGCCGCTGTCGCCCCAGCCCTCATGAGCCTCACGGCCTGCGGCGGCGCCCAGCAGGCCAACACGACGGGCTCCTCCAGTGTCGACGGCTTCGACGGCACCTTCATCGTCGGCTTCGACCAGGACTTCCCACCCTATGGCTACGTGGGGGACGATGGGCAGTACACGGGCTTCGACCTCAACCTCGCCCAGGCGGTCTGCCAGAGGGAGGGATGGACCTACACGCCCAGCGCCATTTCCTGGGATGCCAAGGACGCCCTGCTCAGCGGCGGGCAGATCACCTGCATCTGGAACGGCTTCACCATCGAGGGACGCAAGGACGGCTACACCTTCACGAACCCTTATATGGAGAACCGCCAGGTCATCGTGGTGCGTGCCGACTCCGACATCGACGCCCTCTCGGACCTCGCCGGAAGGAACGTCATCACCCAGGCCGACTCCGCCGCCTACGACCTGCTCACCACCGATGGGGCTCAGGCGGAGCTCGGTGCCTCGTTCGCCCAGCTCCAGACCATCGGCGAGTACAACACCGCCTTCATGATGCTGGACAACGGCTCCGTGGATGCCATCGCCGTGGACTACCCCGTGGCCCTGTACAACATGGGTGGCAAGGGTGACTCCTATCGCATCCTGGACGAGTACCTCAGCTCCGAGCACTTTGGCGTGGGCTTCGCCAAGACGGACACCGGCAAGGCGCTGGCCGCCGCCGTCGAGAGGGACCTCCAGGCCCTCGATGCGGACGGTACCGTCAAGCAGCTCTGTGACACGTATGCCGACCAGGGCATCTCGTATGACCTGTGGGTGCTCCCTAAGGCATAGCCCGCCATTCCCGCCTCAAGCGACCCGTCATCCCAAGGAGGGGGCTCGTGGACTTCTCCACCATGTTGGGCATGCTCCTCTCGAGCTACCTCACGTCACTCCAGATCTTTGCCGTCACCCTCGTGGGATCCATCCCTCTGGGCGTGCTCATCGCGGTGGGCAGGCTCTCGCGCTTCCGTCCCCTCTCGCTCGTCTGCCGGCTCGTCATCTCACTGCTGCGTGGCACGCCGCTCATGCTGCAGATGTTTGCGGTGTTCTTCATCCCCACCACCATGATGGGCCTGCAGCTGGGCAACGGCTATATCCTCACGGCCGTGCTCATAGCCTTTGTGATCAACTATGCCGCCTACTTTGCCGAGATCTATCGCTCCGGCATCCAGAGCATGCCCACGGGACAGTACGAGGCCGCAGAGGTCCTTGGCTACACGCCGAGGCAGACCTTCTTCCGCATCATCCTGCCCCAGGTGGTCAAGCGCGTGCTCCCCGCCATGGGCAACGAGATCGTCACCCTCGTCAAGGACACGTCACTTGCCTTCTCCATCGGCATCGCCGAGATGTTCGCCCAGAGCAAGGCTCTCGTCTCGTCACAGCGTTCCATGGTGCCCTTCGCCATCGCCGCCGTCATCTACTGGGTGACCTGTCTGCTCATCGAGCTCGTCATGTACCTCATCGAGAAGAGAATGAGCTACTACCATGACTAAGCACGCCAAATCGCCGCTCAACCTTCCGCGCCCCGACACGAGCTACGCCACCTTCATGGGACTTCCCGCCGTCTACCTGCGCAAGGCACGAAAGTCGTTCGGCGCGAGGGAGGTGCTCACAGGCATCGACCTGCTCATCGACAAGGGCGAGGTGGTGTCCATCATCGGCCCCTCCGGTGCCGGCAAGTCCACGCTGCTGCGCTGCCTCACCCTGCTCGACCGCTTTGACGAGGGGCAGCTCACCTATGGCAGCATCACGGTGGCGCAACCCGAGGGAGAGGCGAGCGGCAGGGCCATCTACAGCAAGGCCGCCATGCGCGACGCGCGCATGCGCTTTGGTATCGTCTTCCAGAGCTTCAACCTCTTCCCCCACTGGACGGTGCTGCGCAACGTCATGGATGCTCCCGTCACCGTACAGGGACGCCCCCAGGAGGAGGTGGAGGACCAGGCACGTCGGCTGCTCGAGCGCCTGGGTCTCACGGAGCATGCGGACAAGGTTCCCGACCAGCTCTCGGGCGGCCAGCAGCAGCGCGTCGCCATCGCGCGCGCCCTCTGCATGAGTCCGCAGATCATCTACTTCGACGAGGCCACCTCGGCACTCGACCCCAAGCTCACAGAGGACATGCACGCCCTCATCCGCGAGCTTGCGGCGGACGGCATGGCCGTGGGCATCGTGACGCACGAGATGGGCTTCGCACGCGAGGTGTCCGACCGCGTGTGCTTCCTCATCGACGGGCAGATCGTGGAGCAGGGCACGCCCGAGCAGGTCATCGGGCACCCGCAGGACGAGCGCACGCAGGCCTTCCTCTCGAGGTCCGCGGACTAGCGAGACGGGCGAGGGCGTCTCAGGGGCGCTCCCGCAGACAGGCGTTGCGCCTTTGGTCGTACAGCGCCTCGCGCTCATGGTCGATGGCACGCAGGCGTTGGTAGGACAGCTCCCGCTGTTCGTCACAGTGCGCAAGGATGGAGGCGCGCAGGCGCTGTATCTCGTCCACGCCCCAAGCATCCAGCCCCATGTCCTCACCGGCATAGACCCTTTCGGCAACCGTCCTCACCGAGGCATCGACGTCTTCCATGGTGTCCTCTAGGGTCCGTATCCTGCCTTTCAGGGAGTACTCCTCGTCCTCCAGACGCATCAGCCGCCTGTCGATCGAGGCTGATAACCTGGGCTCCGCCTGTGACGTTGGTCCCTGGGAGTGGAAACTCCCGCCATCCCAGGCATCGTATGCCGTCATGAGGCGTTCTGTATGTCTGAGGCGGCCATAGCGTCCGCCTCGTTGAGCGAGATGCCCACCTGCCTGAATGCCTCCGCATCACGTTCCATCGCGCTGGCATAGGCCGTGCAGTACGAGGATGCCGCATCGGAGATCGAGTCATGGGTGGTTGGCGGGGTGCCGTCCGCGACGCCTGTCGCAGACCCGAGCTTGAACGAACGGTAGGCATCAAGCCCAGCCTTGAGGCTGTCAGCAGCCTCCCCAGCCGCATCCGTGCTTGATGCTATGGTCGAAGATGACATCACGCTCTCCTCTCGTCGCGCATCAGGAACAGCCCTCCCGTATGGCTAGACTGTACCATGCTTCGCTCCGTTGCCCCTGACGAACAGGGCTTCCTACCAGTTGGGATCGTACGGGCTGGTGTGGGGGTCCCAGCCCTCCCAGCTCGTGATGAGGCGGATGCCGGCGGGGAAGTCATCGCTTTCGTTGTACCAACCGAACCCCTTAGGCGCATCCCAGTCCGAGTTCGGTATAACCTCGATGGACTTCAGACCGACCTTCGAGGGGTCATCGCGGTTCAAGGTGCAGTCGGTAACGTGCATCTGCCACCTTGTGCCATCCGGCGCCGTCACGGTAGCCGTGCTGATAATGTAGATGCTCCCCGTGCGCACATTACCCTGGCTCGACCAGAAGTCCCCATCGCCCAAGGTGCCCCCGCCCATGAGCGACATCACCTCAGTCGCCTTAGCTGCCAAGTCGGAATCGGCCGACCTCGCCTCCTCCGAGAAGGCCGCCACGAGGCCGTCCGCGTCCGAGTCGGCGACGAGGGAGGAGAGCTCGTCCAGGCAGGCGGCCGACGCGTCCTCGTCCGACATCGTGGAGCGCGGGCCGTAGCCCTCGGGCGACCTGCAGCCCGCGAGGACGAGCGGGACGAGGAGAGAGAGGAGGGACCTGCGGGGGACGACGATTGCCATGGTGTCACCCCCCTACCAGTCAGGACTGTACGGGCTGGTGTGGGGGTCCCAGCCGTCCCAGCTCGTGATGAGGCGGATGCCGGTCGGCCACCGCTCGTCGTCCGTGCCGTACCAGGAGAATCCCCGCGGGGCTTCTAGGACCGAGTTCGGTATGACCTCCACCGTGCGCAGGCCGACCCTCGCGGGGTCGTCCTTGTTGAACGTGCAGTCCGTGGCGCGCAGCTGCCACACCGAGCCATCCGGCGCCGTCACCGTGGCGATGCTGACGACGTAGATGCTCCCGCTGCCGATGCTGCCTTCGCTTTGGTTGAGGTGCCCGTCCTCTACCGTGCCCCCGCCGATGGTGGACATGAGCTCGCTGGCCCGTTCGGCGAGGCCCGGGTTGGCTGACCTCACCCCCTCTGAGAAGGCCGCCACGAGGCCGTCGGCGTCCGAGTCGGCGACGAGGGAGGACAGCTCGTCCAGGCAGGTGGCCGACGCGTCCTCGTCCGACATCGTGGAGCGCGGGCCGTAGCCCTCGGGCGACCTGCAGCCCGCGAGGACGAGTAGGGACGAGAAGGCAAGGGTGAGTAAAGACATAGCTCGTTTCCTTCTACTGCCACGCATAGTACGCCACCTTCCGCTCCTCGTCGAAGCACCAGCCAGGATCACCAGAGTGCTCCGCATAGAACGCATCCCACAGCTCCGGATTGGCAGAGAAGTCCACCGAGCCATAGGCGATGAGGTCCTCCTGGTGGGCATCCTGCACATCCGGGTTGAAGCCCGTCGTCCACCAGTTGGGCTGCCCTGGGTCATAGACGAAGATGACGTTGCCATCCTTGTCATACAGGTTCAGCGTCATGGAGAGGTTCGTGTCGGTGGCAGACTGCTGGTGGAAGCCGTTACCCCTGTAGATGCCGGACTCCGCCCCCGCCCCCAGGTTGAAGTAGTCACCCTTCCAGAGCCAGAGGGTGTAGTTGGTGCCATCAACAGTAAAACCGAACTTTTTTGGTCGAGCCGACGTGAGTTGCTTGAACGCATCATCATACAAATCATTGTAGCCAAAGGGCGCCTGCCAACAGTCTTGCCTGGCATGATAGACACCATACTCATCTCGGCTGAATGAGGCCAGATCGAGGGCCTGCTCGCCCAAGGGTGATTGCGTGAAGGCCGCAGCGACGTCACTGATGTCGTTCACGCCAAAGACAGCAGAAGGCATATTGCCCGCAGCGTAGATTCCCGCTGCAGCCCATGGAGAGAAGGGTGCGACCTTTGCAGCCACATCAGCGGCCGCATCCTTGAAGTCATACTCCCCTACCTCACGCAATCCATGCAAGGCGTTCGCGCACACACCAGATACGACCTGCCTGACAGGCTCCGAAACGTTATTCCATGCCTCATTGGCACCCTCAAAGACACTCTCTGTCACTGACTCAACCCCATCACAGACATCCTGCCATGTGGGCCAGAGGCCGTTGACATCCACGTACCCCAGCGGGGAGTTCCAGCAATAGCTATATTTGTTCAGCGTCTGCGGCACCCCACCCATGCTTGCATGCCGGTCACGCGACACAAATCGCCCCATCTGTGGACTGTATTCGCGCGCCTCTGCAAAGAGCGTGCCCGCTACGGGATCCAGCCCATAGGCCGCGAAGCCGATGCCCGAGAGCGCCGAGGGATCACCGCCCGTCACCTGGCCGAACTCGTCATAGCCAACGGCACCCACCGAACCACCATCCGCCGAGAGCGCTTCGAGCGGGCTTCCTAGCTCGTCGCACGCGAACCACTTTGTCCGGGAGTCCGAGAACGCGACGACGGGGGCGCCGTTCCACACCAGGGACTCGCACCCAGAGTCATCGCTCCTCTGCAAGAGGTTCCTGCCCACGCGCGACAGGTCGTGCACGTACCTTGTCGTCTGTGCACCCTCGGGATCACGCTCATCAACCAGGCTCTGCATGATGCGCTGGCCCAGACCGTCATAGGCGTACCGCACGGTGCGTGTGCCGTCCCCCTGGGAGGTCGCCCGTACGAGGCGGTTGGTGGCGTCATAGTCATAGCTGCGCTCGTCATGCCCGCCCCCAGAGACCACACGCAGGTTGCCGCGCCCGTCATACGAGAAGTCGGTCGTCCTGCCGTCCCTCGTCATGTGAAGCAGACGATCGGCCGCATCATAGACGTAGTCGGTATGTTCACCCAACTGCTCGTCCCATACACGGTTACCAAACGCGTCGTACCCATATGAGCGCAGGGGGCTGCCATCGCGATTGACCCCAACGAGGCGATTCAGGGCGTCATAGGCATAGGTAAGCTCGCCGTCGCCCTCGGGCAGGTTCCTGTGCCGTACGCTCCTGCGCACCTTGTTTCCCTCGGCGTCATAGCCAAGGCCCAGGTGCATGAGCTCGCCGATGGCATCGAGGTGCGCCATGGACGTCATGCGCCCCACGGCGTCGCGCGCATAGCGCGTCTCGAGGCCATCGGACGTGCAGGAACGCACGAGACGTGACAGGTTGTCGTACTCGTACGAGACCGAGCCGTGCCGTGCGCTCAGGCGCGTGAGCCTGCCCTGGTCGTCGTACTCGTATCCCACGCGTCCCCCATCGGGGTACACGAGGCCCGTCAGCTCTCCGGCCACATCCCGCTCGTAGCGCACCACGCTGCCGGAGCAGTCCTCCACCGAGACCATGCGCCCAACCGCGTCGCGCTCGATCGACGTGGAGCCACGCCAGTCCTCGACATCAATCAGCCGACCCAGCGTGTCATAGCCGAAGTCGACCGTCCGGCCGTCAGCATATCCGATGGTCTGCAATGCGCCCGTGGGCGTGTAGCCATACGAGGTCGCGTATCCGTCCGCGTCCATGACGCGGACGGGGTGCCCAAGCGCATCGTAGGCGTAGGACGTCTCGTTGCCCACGGCATCGGTTGACGTGATCACGCGCCCGAGCAGGTCATGCGTCAGGGACCATGACGCCCCCTCCTCCTGGCGCAGCCCTGTCAGGCGACCGCACCCGTCATAGGCGAACGACCAGGTGACGCCCCGCATGGTGCGCGTGCGGGCGAGGAGGCCGCCCGGCAGGTACTCATAGGCCTGTCGCATGCCATGCGGGTTGGTGATGGCGCTCACGTGCCCCATGGCGTCATAGTCGAGGAGCGTCCGTGCCCCCAGCTCGTCCGTGAGGGCGACGAGCTGCCCCACCTCATCGAACTCCGCCGTACGCCTATGGCCGACGGGGTCAACGACCTGCGCCACCTGCCGAAGCGATTGTAGGTGAGGTGCGTCACCGCATCGGAGCAGTCCCTCACCCGTATCACGCGTCCCAGGCCATCGTAATCGAAGTGGGCCTGCGCCCCGTTCTGATAGGTCACCTGCGTGCAGCGGTCATCCGCGTCGTACTCGTAGCGCACGGATCCCCCGAGCGCGTCCGTCACGCTCTCAAGCCGTCCAAACCGGTCGTACGCATAGGTGGTCGATGCCCCGAGCGGGTCGGTGACCCTGGCAAGCCGCCAGAGCCTGTCGTACTCGAAGGTGCAGGTCCCACCCTGCTTGTCCGTAGCGGTGCGCAGCAGGCCGAACGCGTCGTAGGAGCGCTTCAGGGAGAGCCCGTCGTAGTCGCGCATCTCGACCATGTTGCCACAGGCGTCATAGCGGTAGTGACGGCTGTCGCCCACCGCGTTGGTCACCCGGACGACCTTGCCGCGCGCGTCATACTCGTAGCGCGTGACGCCTCCGTCGGCGTTCGTCCGCGCCACCACCCTGCCCAGCTCGTCGTAGGCATAGTCGACCCTGATGCCGGGGTCTCCCTCGATGCGCGTGACGTTGCCCCGCGCGTCCCTCGTCAGCACCACGACGCTGCCGTCCGGCTGGGTCAGCCTGATGGGCCGTCCCGTCGCGTCGTACGAGAGCCTCACCGCCCTCCCCAGGGCGTCCTCGCGTACGGTGAGGTGACCCTGTCCGTCGAAGGTGTTCCGTACGAGCATCTTGCCGTCGAGCCTGACCTCCAGGGGACGGCCCATCTCGTTGCGTTCGAACGCAAGCGTCTGACCAGCAGCGTTGGTGATGGAGCGGACCCGACCGGCCCTGTCATACCGGAAGCGTGTCGTGTGCCCCAGCCTACTCGTGTGGGCGGTCTTGAGGTTGCGCCGGTCATACTCGAAGCGCTCCGTGCCGTCGGGACGGGTGTACGCGACCGTCCGGTACAGCCCATCGCTCTCGTAGCTGCTCTCGTGGCCCTCCTGGTCGACGAGCGTGAGCTCATGCCCCAACTCGTCGAAGCGATAGGTGATCTCGGCACCGTTGGCGAACGCCTGGCGCGCCACGCGTCCATGCTCGTCATACGCGTTCCTGAGGGTCACCTCGCCCCTTGGGTTCGTGAGGCTGGCCATCCTTCCCAGATGGTCATAGCCGTACCGCCTGGTGTGTCCCAGCTCGTCGGTAAGGGCCACGAGCAGGGCGCCCTCATGCTCCAGGCCAATGGATCTGCCCGTGGCGTCGCTGACGCGCACAAGGAGGCCTCCCTCATGGTGGAAGTCGAGCCGCTCGCCCGACACGCTCACGACGCGCTCGAGCAGACCGCTCTCGTCATAGGCAAGGTCGGCCCCGGATCCGTCCACGTCGACCATCCGCACGAGGGTGCCCTCGGCGTCAAAGAGGAACTCCGTTGCCAACGCATCGGTGTAGCTCCAACCGCCCTCCGCGCGAGGCGTGAGCGACCCCTCGACGGTGGCACCGACATACTGGCCGCCCTCGGGAAAGAAGAGGGCCTCGTGCCCATCCGCCATACGGACGCTCACCATGCCCGAGTCATGGCGCAGCACGTGCAGACCAAGGTTCTGGCTCCACCCCTTTCCTATCGTTGCGTCCCCCTCGTCCACCGAGTTGTAGAAGAGCGAGAACGAGAGCGGAAACAGGCCACCCATGCGCAGGAAGACGCGCTGGTGGATGAAGTTTCCCGTGGAGAGGTTGACGGGGTCGCCCCCGAAGAGAGCGCTGTCGTTGGTTCCCTTGAGCTCGTTGAGGACGTACTTGCGAACGGAGGCCGGTGCGTCCTTGTTGTCGAGGATGAGGTTGATGACCGACCGCCAGTACTTGCTCTGCATGTCCTGGCTGTTCCATGAGCCATCGGACACGTTGCTGAGGTCGTACGTGTGCGACTGGGGGTCATAGGCCACCTGGCCCAGCGCCTCGCCCGCCTCCTTCAGGCGGGACGCCTCGCCTTGGGATGCCGAGTAGATGGAGCCGTTGCCCGTATAGTCGTACAGAACCTTGAGCTTCCTCTGCAGCTCGGCCCTGGCCCCCTCATAGACTTGGGCAAGGTGCTCGATCGACTCGATCGACCGCTGGCTCGCGTCGGTCGACTGACCCGCGGCGGACTGCTCCCGCTGCAGGCTCTGCTGCTCCTGTTGCTGCTTATACAATCTGTCGATGAGCCCATCGTACAGGGATATATTTGCCTCGAGCTCCTCGGAGTCGAGCGTCTCCCCACCGAACGCATCAAGCGCCGCGATGTCCGAGTCGAGGTCTCCGACGAGGGTGTCGAGAAAGACGAACTGGCATTGGAGGGCGGGAAGCTTCACGCGCAAGAGGTAGGCTCGGGCGCTGTCATACGCCGCCCCCTGGGTCCTGGAATCCGACTTGACGACGTCGTACACCGCATCGATCTGTGCCTGGCAGGCATAGGCCTGCTGTCGCGCCTTGGTCTTGTCGGAGTCCAGGATGGACTGGAGCTGGGACGGGTCAACCCTCATGGTGGTCTCCGCTCGAATCGATGGCCCGTACATGGTTCTGGATTGGTCAGCATTATAGCAGAAACAGATGGCGCCCCTTATGGGAATCGGATGGAAGCCTCCCGGGTGTCGGATGCCGGAACCCCATGACCACATGCCCTACAGCGCACGGTGCACGAGGCATTCCTCGCCGACGTTGCCGCCACCCTCCAGCGCCCTTCCCATCCTGGAGCCAAACGCCGCGGCAAGGAACTGCTGGAAGAGCGTGCCCGCCATCACGGGAAAGAGGGCGTCTGCGGGCAGGCTGCCCACTGCGATGACGGCACCGGCGGAGATGTTCTTCATCGCACTCGCAAACGTCATGCTCACGAAGCGGTCGCGCGGCTGGTGGGTACCTCGCGCGAGCAGCAGGCCCAACAGGTACCCCAGCGTACAGAGCACGCCCGAGAACGCCAGGACCCCCACGAGCAGGGGCGTCAGATGCAGCATGAGTGACGAGATGCCCGTGGTGTTGGTGGTCACGATGAGCACGAGCAGGATGCGTGCGAGCGGTGCCAACGCGGGCGCAAGCGTGCGGGCTCCCCAGCCATGCGTGGCGTCATTGAGCGTCGTGCCTGCCACCGCGGGCACGGCGACGAGCACCGCGAGCTCGCGCACCATGCCCGCCACGTCAATCTGCACGGAGGTCCCCACCAGCAGCTGCATGGCAAGGGGGATGGTGACGGGACTGACGAGCGCCGAGAGCAGCACCGCCGAGAGGCCCAGCGAGATGTCGCCCCCGTACAGGCTGATCCAGAGGATGCTGGAGGTTGCCACCGGTACCGCATACTCCAGCGTGAGACCCGAGACGACAGCCGGGCTCGCGCCAAAGAGCGCATGCCCCACCCCAAACGCGATGAGTGGCATGCCCACGTGGGAGAACAGCAGGATGAGCACGAGCGGCAGCGGATGGGCAAACGTCTCGCGCACCCGCGCGACGCTGTTGCCCAGTGCCCCCTGGAACGCCATGACCATGAACAGGGGCCCCACGAGGGGACGCAACGGCACGAACCACTCGGGTCGAAGGATACCCAGCGCCAGGCAGCAGGGCATCACGATGATCATGTGGCGCGCAATGAGCGACCCCAGACGCCTCCATAGGTTCCCTGCCACCGCCATGTTCCTCCGTCCCTGAGCCACGCGGTACCAGATGTGCAATGCACCAGGTATCATAGGCATACATGCCCACCCGCCACCCGTCAGTCCAGAGGAGCTTCACATGTACCGCGTAATCGCCAGCGACATGGACGAGACCTTCCTGGACAGGGGCCACGCCATCCCCCCAGCCAACATCGATGCCATCGCACGCATGAGGGAGCAGGGGATGCTCTTTGTCCCGGCATCGGGCAGGCCGTACGACTCCATCCTCGCGTCCCTCGACGGCATGCCCCGCAACCTGCTTGAAGGCTCCTATGTCATCTCCTTCAACGGCGGCTGCATCACGCGGGTGGGTGACGATGATCCCATCGTCTCGGCCTCCCTGCCCTTTGCCAAGCTCAAGGCCCTCTTCGACTACGGCACCACGCTGGACGTGGGCATCCATGTCTACGAGCTCTCGGGCACGGTGCGCACCTGGAACATCGACGAGGAGGAGACGGCGTACCTGCGTGGCCACATGGACACCAGACCACTCGCAAAGCCCAGCGTCAGCCCCCTCGCAGCCAGCCCCTGCGCCAAGATCCTCTACTGTCTCCCCGGCGGGATCGACCGGCTGCGCGACATCCTGGCCACGATGCCAGCGGGACTCCTCGAGGGCATAGCACCCACCTTCTCGTCCGAGCGCTACCTGGAGTTCAACCCGGCGGGAGTGGACAAGGGAACGGGCCTCGCGCGCCTGGCAGACCTTGTGGGAGTCCCCCTGTCCGAGACGATAGCCTGCGGTGACGCCGACAACGACATCGCCATGCTCAGGGCAGCCGGCGTGGGCGTGGCCGTCGCCAACGCAAACGATGCCACAAGGGCGCAGGCGGACTACCGCGCCACGGCCACCTGTGACGACGGTGTCATCGCCGAGGTATGGGAGCACTTCTGTGCCAGCGCATGAGCCTCCTGCCCGTCACGCTTGTGGCTTGAATGAAGCGCACGCAAGGGGGTAAACTCCCACAGCGTAAGTAGGAATTACCTCATATGCCGCTCTCCCGGGGGCGGCTCGCTGCCTTGTGGAAAGGGGCATCATGTCCGAAAAGCTGCTCGATGTGACGGGGCTCTCGGCAGGAACCGAGACCAAGCCCATCCTTCACGACATCAACCTCGGCGTTGGCGCGGGCGAGACCCACGTGCTCATGGGCCCCAACGGCGCCGGCAAGTCCACGCTCGGCCATGTGATCATGGGTGACCCCATCTACAAGGTCTCATCCGGCACCATCACCTTTGGTGGCGAGGACATCACGGACCTCTCTGCCGACAAGCGCTCGCTCGCGGGCGTCTTCCTCTCCTACCAGGCACCCGTGGAGGTGCCGGGCGTGCCGCTGTACAGCTTCCTGCGCACCATCACCCAAATGCGCCCCGAGCTCAAGACGGGTGCCCGCACGTTCCGCAAGCGCATCGCAGAGATCTCGGAGCAGCTGGACATTCCGGAGAGCTTCCTCACCCGCGAGCTCAACGTGGGCTTCTCCGGGGGCGAGAAGAAGAAGGTCGAGATGCTGCAGCTCCTGCTGCTCAAGCCTCGTCTCGCCATCCTCGACGAGACCGACTCCGGCCTGGACGTGGATGCGCTCTCCGTGGTGTCCCACGGCATCGAGGCCTATCGCCGCACGTGCGATGGCGCACTGCTCATGATCACGCACAACACGCGCATCCTCGAGAGGCTCGACGTCGATCGCACGCACGTGATGGTGAAGGGCCGCCTGGTGGCCGATGGCCCGGCCTCCCTCATCGGTGACATCGACGTCAACGGCTTCGCCCGCTTCGAGGGCGAAGAGGCCCAGGCCGAGGAGGCCGAGGCATAGCCATGAGCGACATCATCCAAAGGCCCGAGCTCGACGAGAAGGGCCGTACCAAGGTGACCGACGTCGACCGCTCGCTTTACGACTTCAGGATGTCCGAGGAAGGCTACGAGCGCTACGCCGACGGCCTCACCCCTGACATCGTGCGCTCCATCAGCCACAAGAAGGACGAGCCCCAGTGGATGCTCGACCTGCGCCTGAAGGCCCTCGAGGTGTATCACGACCGCGCCATGGCAACCAACTGGGGGCCCGACATCTCGGGCCTGGACATGGACCACATCTCCACCTACGTGAGCGCCGGCACGAAGCAGGCGCGCGACTGGGACGACGTTCCCAAGGACATCAAGGACACCTTCGAGCGGCTGGGCATCCCCGAGGCGGAGCGTGAGAGCCTCGCCGGCGTGGGCGCCCAGTATGACTCAGAGATCGTCTACCACAACATGCGCGAGGAGGTCGCCAAGTCGGGCGTCATCTACACCACGATCGAGGACGCCCTGCACGATCCTGAGTGGGAGCCCGTCGTGAGGGAGTACTTCGGCACGCTCATCCCCCTGTGTGACCACAAGTTCGCCGCGCTGCACTATGCCGTGTGGTCCGGTGGCTCCTTCGTGTACGTGCCCGCCGGCGTGCGCGTGGACTACCCGCTGCAGAGCTACTTCCGCCTCAATGCCTCCGGCGCGGGGCAGTTCGAGCACACGCTCATCGTCGTGGAGGAGGGCGCCGACCTCCACTTCATCGAGGGGTGCTCTGCGCCCAAGTACTATGAGGCGAACCTCCACGCCGGTGCGGTGGAACTCTTCGTGAGGGACGGCGCGCGCCTGCGCTACTCCACGATCGAGAACTGGTCCAAGAACATGTACAACCTCAACACCAAGCGTGCCAAGGTGGGCGCCGGGGCCAAGATGGAGTGGGTCTCCGGCTCGTTTGGCAGCCACGTGAGCTACCTCTACCCCACCACCATCCTCGAGGGAGCCAACTCCACCTGCGAGTTCACGGGCATCACGTTCGCCGGCGCCACGCAGGACCTGGACACCGGCTGCAAGGTCATCCTCAATGGTGCCAACACCACCGCCTCCGTGGACACCAAGTCCATCTCCAAGGACGGCGGTCTCAACACCTTCAGGAGTTCCGTCGTGGTGGGGCGCCATGCGGACAACGCGCGCGCAACGGTCAGCTGCCAGTCGCTCATGCTGGATGACATCAGCCGCTCCGACACCATACCTGCCATGGATGTGCGCAACAGCACGGCCTCGGTGGGTCATGAGGCCACCATCGGCCGCATCTCGGACGACACGATCCTCTACCTCATGAGCCGCGGCTGCTCCGAGGCCGAGGCGCGCTCCATGGTGGTCAACGGCTTTGCCAACCCCGTCTCGAAGGAGCTGCCGCTCGAGTACGCCGTCGAGATGAACAACCTGATCAAGCTCGAGATGGAAGGGGCGATCGGCTGATGGACACCGCCTATGCCACGCTCGAACGCGTCAACACCCCACCGGCACAGACCTGGAACTACCTCAAGATCGACGAGGCCACGCTCAGGCTGCCCGTCCCCACGAGCACGGGAGAGGTGCCCGCGCGCCTGCCCCAGCTCTTTGGCACGGTGGAGGACGGCATTGGGCCCGAGGCCACACAGTGGGTGGAGCGCTCCGCCGGTGACTCCCACTACATCGAGGTCCCTCGCAACGCCGTGCGCGAGCGTCCCATCGTCCTGGAGGCCGAAGCCGCCAGGGGTGCCGTGCGCGACACGGGCGTCATGCTGCGCGAGGGCTCTGAGGCCACCGTCGTGCTCGTGAGCCGTGGCACGAACGACGCCGAGACCACCTCTGCCAACCTGGCGCGCATCGTGTGCGAGGGCAACGTCAGGCTCACGGTGGTGGAGATCGTCGCCCTCGGGGAGGGCGGCACGCACCTCGAGGGGCTCGGCATCGCAGCCGGCGCGCACACCACCGTCAAGCTTCGTCAGTATGCCCTCGGTGGCCGCAACGTCGCCCTGGGGCTCGGCGTGAGCCTCCTGGGGGACGGTGCCCGTCTCGAGCTGGAGACCCGCTACTTTGCCAGGGGGCAGGAGCGCCTCGACGTCAACCACGTCGTGCGCCAGCGTGGCCATGACACCCGCGCCGACCTGCATGCACGTGGCCTCTTGGACGACGGCGCCCACAAGACCATGCGCGAGACCATCGACCTCGCCCACGGCGCCAAGGGCTCCCGGGGCAACGAGACCGAGACCGTGCTCGTCCTTGGTGACGACGTGGTCAACAAGACCCTGCCCATCATCCTCTGCGACGAGGACGACGTCCAGGGCAACCACGGCGCCTCCATCGGTTCGGTTGGCCCCGAGCAGCTGGGTTACCTTGCCAACCGCGGCCTTGCCGAGGACGAGGCGTATGCCCTGCATGCGCGCGCCATCTTCGACGATGCCGTCATTCACGCGCGCTGCGACACGGGACGCGACGCCGTGCTCACCCGTGCCCGAGCGGTGCTCGGCGACGAGATCGCCGGCGACCTCGCGGAGGCGTTGGAGCTCTAACGATCATCATATTTCCCGTACGACAGGGGGCCGCTCACGCCGCGAGTGACCCCCTGTGTCCCATGAATGATGTTCCTAACGCAGCGCACGGGTGGCATTGAGGACGGCGAGCACCATCACGCCCACGTCGGCAAAGACGGCAAGCCACATGGGGGCAAGGCCGAACGTCGCCAACACCAGCACGACGATCTTGACGCCGATGGCGAACCAGGTGTTCTCGCGGGCTATCCTCAACGTACGGTGGGCGCGCCGTATGGCCGCGGCAATCTTGGACGGCCTGTCATCCATGAGCACCACGTCTGCCGCATCGATGGCGGCATCGGATCCCATGGCGCCCATGGCGATGCCCACGTCGGAGCGTGCCAGCACGGGCGCGTCGTTGATGCCGTCGCCCACGAAGGCGAGCCTGTGGCGGGCATCCTCCTCCGTGAGCAGACGCTCCACGGCGGCCACCTTGCCCTCGGGCAGAAGCTCGGAGAGGCAGGTGGCGATGCCCAGTCGCCTGGCCACGTCATCCGCGACCTCATGGCGGTCACCCGTGAGCATGACCGTGCGCCTCACGCCCGCGGCCGCGAGGTCGCGGATGGCGGAGGCGGCATCGTCCTTGACCTCGTCCGCAATGAGGATGTGTCCCGCATAGGCGCCGTCGATGGACACGTGGATGACGGTACCCACACGCTCGCACTGATGCCATCGCGCGCCCTCGGCCTCCATGAGCGCGCCGGTGCCCACGGCAACGCGCCTGCCGTTCACCGTGGCCACGATGCCCCTGCCCGCGCTCTCCTGCACGTCACTGACCGTACAGTCGTCATCCACGTCCGGGTAGGCGGCGCGCAGGGCGTCCGCGATGGGGTGCGTGGAGAAATGCTCCACATGGGCAGCCAGGTGGAGCAGGTGTAGGCGCTCGGCCTCGCTGCCCCCGGTCTCGAGCCCCGCCATGCATGTGGGGTGTACGGCACGCACGTCAAACACGCCACGTGTGAGGGTGCCGGTCTTGTCGAAGACGACGGTGTCCGTCCGTGCGAGGGCCTCCAGGTAGTTGGAGCCCTTGATCAGGATGCCGTGACGCGACGCGCCGCCAATGCCGCCAAAGAACGTGAGCGGCACGCTGATGACGAGTGCGCAGGGGCACGAGACCACGAGGAACGTGAGGGCACGGTTGAGCCATGTGGGGAAGCTGGCCAGGTAGTCGCCCGTAAAGAGGGGTGGGACAAACGCAGCCACGAGGGCAAGCAGCACGACGACAGGCGTATAGACGTGCGCAAATCGCGTGATGAAGCCCTCGGACGTGCTCTTGTGCTCACTCGCGTTCTGCACGAGGTCGAGGATCCTGTTGGCCGTGGAGTCGCCAAAGGGCTTCTCCACACGCACGCGCAGCACACCGGAGACGTTCACGCATCCGCTCGCGACGCCCTCGCCTACCGTCACGTCACGCGGGACGGACTCGCCCGTGAGCGCGACGGTGTTGAGGCTGGACGTGCCTTCGACCACCTGCCCGTCCAGGGGCACGCGCTCGCCCGGGCGGACGACCACCACGTCACCAACCCGGACCTCCTCGGGCCTCACGACCACGACGGAACCGTCGCGCTCGAGGTTGGCGCTGTCCGGGCGGATCTCCATGAGGTGTGCGATGGAACGGGTGCTGTTGCCCTCGGCAAGCTCCTCGATGAGCTCTCCCACCTGGAAGAACAGCATCACGAACACGGCCTCGGCGAACTCGGGCTCGGAGCCCGGGAGAAAGCCGATGCACAGCGCGCCCATGGTGGCGAGCGACATGAGCAGGTCCTCGTCGAAGGGATCGCCCTCGCATATGCCCTCCCAGGCCTCCTGGAGCACGTCGTAGCCCACCACCAGGTACGGGATGGCGAACAGCAGCAGGCTGCCCCAGAGCGGCAGCGCGACCAGCCTCGTGAGTGCGACTGCGGCCACCAGCAGGACGGCCGCCACGATGATGCGTGCCAGGAGCGCGCGGCTCTCCCTCTCGTCCATCGCTTCCCCTCTCTGGCGCAGGCCTCGCCGTGTCTTGGGTGCAGCCCGCCCACCTGCGTCGTGGGCGCGACCGCTTTTTCTCTTTATATGAGTAAGTGCTCATATACTCAATCATAAGGGAGCGAGATGAGCTGTCAAGTGGTCAGCGGCCGAGCGGACCTCCCATCCGATTGTCCTTGAGGGAACGAAATGGCCCCAAGTGCGTGCTCGAGCGTGTGCTTACGGTGCATCGACGGCGCCCACGGATGACAAAAGCCCAGGATTGAGATTCGTAAAGGCGTCAAATGGCTCTCGATTCCTCGATGAGTCCGCCCTGCGCCTTGATGTCGGCACGCACTTGGGGCCATTTCGTTCCTTTGCCGCCATCGCGTGGCTACAACGACGTCACGATATTGCGGTTGATTGCCAAAGCTAGTGCAACTTTGGCGGGCTTAGCGCATCCGCCAGAGCAACTGCAGGTCGCGAGGGGTTCCCGAGGGCTTGCCACTTGCATGTTTGGCGGAGTAAGCGTAGGGAACCGACCAAATGGCACATGGCCACTGCATGGCTCACGGTGATTGCGCCAGCCTGTGTCAGACTTAGCGCGGCCCTCCGCCTTGCCCCGTCCCTGTCCGTGCCCGCGACCTCCGTCCCGCGTGGCTTACTCTCTGGCTAGCCGTTGGTGCTGTCGTGCTCCTTCCTGAGTCGTTCGACGAGCTCCGGCCGCATCTCGACCTCGTCTGGCGGGACGGGGGCAAGGCCGAGGCCTTCGAGAAGCGACGCCGGCAGCGCCGCCCTCGCGAGGGCCATCGGCGAGGCGTCGCCGACGGCCAGCCTGAGGCTGGAGTCCACGTTGGGGCAGATGCCGGCAAGGGCTCACGCATCGAGCCCAAGCCCGTCGATCGAGGTACCCTTCGGGATTACCTTCCTGAGCTCGACGTGGTTCTTCTCGCAGGCTCCCTTCTGGCCAGAGCGCTGGGGGTCGGCGTAGAAGGCGCGGCAGCGCCCGCCCCGCTCGATGCCGCCCACGTCGTCGAACTCGCTGCCCCGGTCGGTCAGGATGAGCCCGAAGGCCCTGCGGAAGGCCTCGGGTCCGCCCAAGGGGCCCTCCAGCCAGCCCGGGGCCGCCACGACGTGGGCGCAGCCGTGCCCCTTGAGCAGGATGTAGATCTGGGATCTGATCTGGACGAAGCGGGGCGTGAGCAGGGCCTGGGAGTCTCCCTCGGCACCCTCCACGCAGTCCATCTCGACCGTGCGCATGCGTTGCACCTCGGGAAGGGCGAGGTAGTCCGCGTACTCGCGGCCCCGGTAGAACTCCTTCTCGTGGCGGTTGGCCTTCCTCCTGTAGCGCCTCTTGTATCTGGCCTTCTTGCGCGGGCCCATCTCGGCCACGTCGATGCCCTCGTTCTCGACGTGGCGGCAGGAGGAGCGCTCGGAGCAGGGGAGGTCGTCCCTCAAGGCGAAGACGTGATGGACCGACTGGCCCCTCGCCAGCCCCGCCTTGACCTCCTGGGCCAGGAACGCCATCTCGCGGCCGGTCATGTCCAGCCCCCGCCTCGGCTCGACGAGGCGCTCGTCGGCCTTGGCCTGTGCCACCCTGGCCGAGTGGGTGAAGTGCCCCAGGGGGCAGGTCGGGCGCCTGCCGCAGCCGTTGCAGACCCAGGGCGCCCGGTGCGTACGAGCACACCACTGGCGCTCGTAGCCCGCGCATCTCCCTTCGCGCAGGAGAGGCACCTCCTCCTGCAGTCGGGGTCGCACATCCCTCGCCTTCCGCAGGTCTTGCGCCGGGCGCAGTCGTTCCTGAGGAAGCCGTTGCGGTTCCTTCCCTGGGCGCAGCGGTTGCGCCTGAGCTCCCGGGAGATGCTCGTCGTGTCGACACCGAACCTCTCCGCCATCCGGGCGAGGCTCCTGCCCTCGACGGCCCCGTTCTCGATCTCCCTGCGCGTCTCGAGGGTGAGGTGGACGTGATGCCTTGCTGTCGCCATGGTCTCACCGCCTTTCTGGGCGGCGTGCAGAGCAGGGACCAACAGCTTGGGGCGCAATCCGTTCCCAGGTGCGGATCCCTCGACGTCAAGGCGACTTCACGAGGTCGTCCGCCAGTATCGAGACCCTATGACAGACCTGCTGCAGGCTTTCCTGCACCAGCTTTGGCAATCAACGATTCAAGACAAAAGATGGAAGGCGATACTCTCATATAAAGAGGTAAAGGGTTTGCATCACTGAACAAAATATGTTATATATAGTCCACCTAAAGAAAGATTCCGTAATGGGTGCCTTGCTCTATATTGTTTACAGGGCGATACAACGTCTCCGATGTTTTGTGTGACCGTGTGATTCTCCCAATCCATCCGGGAGGCTGACATGATTTCCAACCGCGTTCGCCACATAGGGCCCATCTTCCTTTCCCTGTGCTTTGTTACGCTTGCACTCATCCTGCTGCCCCATCCTGCATTTGCGGCAGAGTTGTCCTAGCATAAGATAGATATGCGATTCCAGCAAATCGGTCAGACATACTCCCCTGGTGAGGAACTCTCCGAACAGGATGCAGCCTTTGTTAGACGGTATGCCACGCGCCCGGAAGCGACTCCCAATCCAGGCACCCGTGCAAGCAGTGGATCAAAGAATGTTAATGCAAGCCGAACCATGTACGGTGTTACCGCCAAGTTGAGCGGGAACGTTTGGCATAGTGGCACGTTCACGTACCAATGGGGAGCAACCCTTACCGGCAGAATACTGTCAGGATCAACCCCAAGGAGCATGACTGCATCTGCCAAGGTCCAGGCTTATGGAGCAACCACCTCTGGTGGACTTAGCCTTGCATACACACGTACACTCAGCAACACCTCATACAATTCCCGCACCGTCCAGATGAGTAAGAGCGACTCTTACGCTGGACTGGTTGTCGCATACTATGTCACCTCCCAACTTGACGTCACCACCTCATCCGGAAGCTCCTTTACCGTTCAAAGTAACTGGTAAATGCTGCGATTTCCCTCGCGGTATGCGCCATTTTCCGGAGGAGGCATCATGCGCTGGCTCAAGGCTTCGCTCCCACTGGCTGTCGCCGTCATGATCCACTGCTGGGCCCTTGGGACAGATGAGTTTGGGGGCCATTCACTCATTCACGATCAACTGACTTTTGTTTCGTGGAATGGATCGGCGCTTGCCTTGCCCTTCTGCGAGTTCATGCAGCGCCTCATCTGTGCGTACCTCTTCTTCGTCGTTCTGGTTGTGTTAAAAGAGCTTCCCCTGCCGCGACGCCTGCTGGCAGCAGCTGCAACCACATGGCTCTTTATAATGGTGGGAACCATGTTCTCTGGCCTTCTTTCACTACCAGGAACGCCGGCCGTCGTATGGTTTATCGCCCTATTCATAGAGCTAGGCTTCCTCCTCGTTCTTGTCTTGACGTACCGGCGCGAGATTGCGAGTGCCAGCTAGGCCCAAGGCGATTATGTGTTGAAACCTGGCCACCTGCCCAGCGGGCGGCTAGGTTCGTTAGGTAAAGAACACATGATGTGGGGTAGAGGGAACTCGTGTTCAAAGGCCATCCGAACGCCCATGGAAAAATGATTGACGGCGGGGCGAAGGGGTAAAATCCTACCCCGTAAGTAGAGATTATGTTCCACGGTGTTCCGTGGGTAAGGAGCATGTGCCCCATGCTGACCGAGACTCAGCTCTCCCTGATCGAGGACAACCCCCATAGGCAGGACTTCCCGCTGCTCGCGTCCAACGAGCGGCTCGTGTTCCTCGACAGCGCCGCCACCTCGCAGCGCCCCACCACGGTGCTGGACGCACAGCGCCGCTTCTATGAGACCATGAACGCAAATCCCCTGCGTGGCCTCTACAGGCTCTCCGTCAATGCCACCTCGGCAATCGACAAGGCCCGTGCGCATGTCGCACGCTTCATCGGCGCGCTCGACGAGCAGGGACGCCCTCAGGCCCACCAGATCGTGTTCACCCGCAACACGAGCGAATCCCTCAACCTGGTGGCAAGCTCGCTGGGCCGCACCGTACTGGGGCCCGGCGACGAGGTGGTCATCTCCATCATGGAGCACCACTCCAACCTCATCCCCTGGCAGCAGGTGTGCGCCGCCACGGGTGCCAGGCTCGTGTACCTGCGCCTGGATGATGACTATCGCATCACGCCCGAGGAGCTTGGGGCCAAGATTGGCCCGAGGACAAAGATCGTCTCCGTCACGCAGATATCCAACGTGCTCGGCATAGAGAACGACGTCGCCGCCATCGCGGCCCGTGCGCACGAGGTGGGTGCCTACCTGGTGGTCGACGGCGCACAGAGCGCCCCTCACATCGCCGTCGACGTGCGTAAGCTGGGATGCGACCTCTTTGCCTTCAGCGCGCACAAGATGATGGGCCCCATGGGCATTGGCGCGCTCTGGGGCACGGCAGAGGTACTGGACAGGATGCCGCCCTTCCTCACCGGCGGTGAGATGATCGATGCCGTCACCGAGACCGATGCCGTGTGGGCGCCGGTACCCCAGAAGTTCGAGGCGGGCACGCAGGACGCAGCGGGCATCTATGCCTTTGACGCCGCGCTCTCCTACCTCGAGAGTCTGGGCATGGAGCAGGTCGAGCGGCGCGAGCGCGCACTCGCCGCCTACCTCACCGAACAGCTGGCAGCGCTCGACTTCGTTCGGGTGATTGGCCCTGTGGACGGCAGCCGCCATGTGGGTGCCGTCGCATTCAACCTTAGCCACATCCACCCTCACGATGTCGCGTCCATCCTGGATGGCTTTGACATCTGCATCCGTGCCGGTCATCACTGTGCGCAGCCCCTGCTCTCCTACCTGAACGTTCAGATGGGCAGCACCTGCCGCGCCAGTGTGGCCCTCTATAATGACAAGCACGACATTGACCGCCTCGTTGGCGGGCTCGAGCAGGTTTGGACGGTGTTCAGCAATGGATAACAGGGAGCGCGCCGCGGGTGTGACCGGTCTCTACAATGCCGAGTTCATGGACCACGTGCAGCATCCAGACTACAAGTATCCCATGGAGGACGCCACCTGCAGCCATGAGGGCGTGAACCCCTCCTGTGGCGACGAGCTCACGTTCTACGTACGCATGGCGGATGACGGAACCATCGACGAGGCCTCCTACCAGGGCCATGGCTGTGCCATCAGCCAGGCGTCCGCAGACATGATGAGCGATCTCATGGTGGGCAAGACTCCCGAGGAGGCCATAGAGCTCTGCAGGCTCTTCGGGCGCATGGTACGAGGCGAGGAGACCGACGAGGACCTCTTGGACGACCGGCTCGAGGACGCTGCCATGCTGCGCGACATCTCCCATATGCCCGCACGCGTGAAATGCGCCGAGCTGGCATGGCACACCCTTGAGGAGATGCTCGAAGATGGCGGCACAAGCGAGAGGGTCATGGAGGCCTAGCCATGGCCGGCATGTTCTCCACAAAGGGACGCTATGCCCTGCGCATCATGAGCGACCTTGCGACGCACCCAGGCTGGGTATCGCTCGGGGACGTCTCGAAGCGGCAGGGCATCTCGCGCAAGTACCTCGAACAGGTGGTCTCGCTGCTGCATAGGGCAAAGCTCGTGGAAAGCGCACGCGGCAAGGGCGGCGGCTATCGTCTGACACGCAGGCCCGAGGAGTACACTCTGGGACAGATCTTGCGCGCCGCCGAGGGTTCGCTTGCTCCCGTGGCGTGCCTGGATTGCACCAATGACGAGATATGCCCACAGGTGACCACCTGTCTCACCGTGGGCATGTGGCGCGATCTGGGCGCGATGACCGCAGAGTTCTTGGACAGCCGAACACTTGCCGACATCACACGGCCGCAGAGCGAAGGTGACTGACGCGTGGTGGGTCAGTCGCCTTCGTAGAGCCTCCAAGCGTGCCATCCGATGGCAAGGCCCATACACTAGGGAAGAGAGTCACACGTTCGCGCCTCTGGGACAGCCTCTCGTATTCTGAGATGCAAGAGCCTCACGATACGAGATTCCGTTCCAGAAACCAACATCGAAACAGACGAGGCGGCATAGGGAGGGGCCATGGGATTCCGCATCATCGTCTCCCCCGCAAAGAGGATGCTCGTCAGTGGGGACGAGCCGTGCGCCACCCAGCGCCCGCGGCTGCTGGGCGAGGCGCTCGTGCTCGCAGGGGAGCTCCGCTCCCTGGGGCGCGCCGAGGCACAACGCATCTGGAGGTGCTCGGACAGGCTCGCCGACGAGGCATGGGCACGCACCCAGGCGCTGCCCGACGAGCTGCACCGAGATCCCGCCGCCCTCACGCCGGCAGCCTGCGCGTACCAGGGCATCCAATACACGCACCTTGCCGCAGGTGTCATGGACACCGTCCAGCTCGGCTGGCTCGAGCATCATCTGCGCATCCTCTCAGGGCTGTATGGCATCCTGCGGCCCCTCGATGGCGTCGCTCCCTATCGTCTGGAGATGCAGGCCAAGCTGCCCGTCGGAGGCGCGCGCGACCTCTATGAGTTCTGGGGCGGCCGCCTGTACGACGCCATCGCCTGCGAGCCACAGGTGACGACCATCGTCAATGTTGCGTCAGTCGAATATGCCAGGACCATCGTGCCGCATGTCCTGCCCGATGGGCCCCAGCTGCTCACCTGCTTCTTCGGCACCATCCGCCCGCGCGATGGCAGGCTGTTGCAAGGGTCCACCGAGGCAAAGGCCGCACGCGGCAGCCTGGTGCGGTGGGCGGCAGAGCGCCAGCTGGGGGATGTCCGCGAGCTCAGGAGCTTCTCCGAGCGTGGCTACGCCTTCAGTCCCCAGCGCTCGACCGATGATGTTTGGGTCTTCGGACGTGCATAGCGCGGCCCTACCTGTTCTCGATATGCGTCACGTTCTTGATGAGGATGGACACCATGCCCTCGGCATCGCTCGTGAACTCGATGAAGTTGGCATCGGCCGCGTACTCGCTGGGGAAGCTGATCTCTATGCCCGTGTCGGTCTTGATGCGATGGCTCTTCGTGATGCGCCTCGCGGCCGAGCGTCGCACGGGTACCTCCTCGGGCAGGCGTTCCTCGCGCGTGGCCTGCTCGTAGCGCTCGCGCAGCTGTGGCTGGCCCTCGAAGACGGCGCGCCCCACCTCGGCCGGCGAGAAGGACTCCTCGCGCTCGGCACTCGAGGCAACCATGTGCTTGGCCTGTGCCACGGCTTCGACCGCATTGGTGCCATACGCCTGGGCAACCTCCTCCACGATACGCTCCACATGCTGCACGACCTCCCTGCTTGACGCCTGGGGGCTACACCGCAGGATGCACTCTGCGATGATGCTCAGCGCGCGGCCACCCTGCGCGCGCTCGCGGTCATGGAAGTCGATGGACCCATCAGCCAGGTTGACAAGCAGATAGGTATCGAACTTCTGCGTGGGATTGGGCAGTGTGGCATCTTGGCGCAGAATCTCGTTGTCCGCAATGCCCGAGCCATCAGACCCCAGGTCATGCACGAAGGCCAGCTTGCGTGGCAGCAAGATGGCCCCAACGTACCGCACGGAAAGATCCTCCACATCCGCAGGGACTAAGGCAGCGGCCATGGCCTGCGCCACCTGGCCCTCCCCCATCTCCTTGGCATGCTCCCCTAGACCCTGGGTGTCCGTGAAGTCGGCGAGCAGGAGGTCGGCCTGCTCGAGCTCATCGCAGCGACGCAGCTCCTCCCAGAACACCTGTGCCAGCTGTCGGGAGACCTCGATGAAGCCGGACGAGCCGCCGGCATACGACTCCAATGCGTCAGCCAGGGGGTTCTCCCCCTCGAACACCCCATGGCGGCTCTCGGCGGACGAGACGATCCGGCGCATGCTGCGCTGCACGTATGACTTCACCTGGCGCTCGCCCAGATCGAGTTCCCGGTCACTCAGATAGGCAGAGCCCGTATCAACGTCAAATGCGTGCAGGATGGCATGATCTACGTGCATCATGGCGATTCATCATCCCCCTCGTGAGCAGCGGCGCCACAGGATACCGCATGCCCCGCAGACGGCGCGACGCACAAGCGGGGCGATGAACGACAGAGCCTTCAACCCTGTGCCGTACATTCTTTGCGCGATACCCAAGGCCACCCGCTATGCGGGTGGGCATGATTCTTGGCGGAGCGAAAAGGCCCCAAGTGCGTGCTCGATTGTGTGTGCACGACACGCCAGTGGCATCCATGGACGAAGAAAAGCCCAGGAATGAGATTTGCGAAGGCGTCAGATGACTCCCGATTTCCCAACGAACCCGCCTTGCGCCTCGATATCGGCACGCACTTGGGGCCTTTTCGCTCACCTGCCACCGTGCGGCATGCACGGGACCTATGTCCTCGCCCTGTACTCGTTCGCGAGCTTCTCCAAGTTGGCAATGATGCCATTGAGGGAGGCGTACATGGCCGCGCGCTCGTCCTCAGGAATGTTGTCGATCGCACGCTCCACCACGACGCGCACGATGCTGTTTATGCGCTCGGTTGCCGCCTCCCCCTTCTTGGTAAGCACGATGGGGCTGCGGTAGTTCTTCCCCTGGGGGCTGAGCACCGTCTTCACAAACCCACTGTTCTCCAAGCGCGTCACCATACGGGAGACCGCCGCACGATCAACGCCGATCTGGCGGGACAGCTCGGCGGATGTGGCACCCCCATTGTTCTTGCCAAGATAGTACAGGCACATGGAGTCAGTGCCCTTGAGACCAAACTGGCCCATCTCTTGACCCTTGATGCGGTTGATTGCCTTACTGGCCCGTGAAATGGTGCCCACGAAATTCTCGAACTTGTCGGTCATAATATGTTCCTCGCGCTCCTATTTTGACACTGACATCTCAACTATACACAAATCCACTACCCTTTCACCGCATAATTGCTAGAAATCTGTACTCCTACCAAAAAGCCTACACGTTAGGGGTGACCCCCGTAATCCAGGCGTCTGGCAGGTACAGGCCCTAGGCATGATAGAATGCCCCCCTCAACGGTTGCGGGGATCCCTTGAGCGAACGCCAGGCCATGATGGCGGCTGGCAGGTACAGGGCAATGTACACAAGGTACATGACGATGATGACGCCACCATCGCTGCCATCTGACACATAGCTGGTCTCCACCATGGGGCCCATGAGGGCATCAGGCACAAACATGATGAGGAAGTCGGTTAGCGCGTGCATGAGGCCAACGCCATAAATCCTATTCTGCCTGGCCGAAAACGCAGCGAACACAAAGCCCAGCAACCCGGCCTGACAGATCTTGAGGATTGCCTGGGCAACCTGCAGGCCATCGCCAAAGTCGACATTGCCCGGCGAGATGTGTGCCATGCCAAAGAGCAGTGACGAGATGACCAGGGCGCCGATGACGCCTCGCTGGTTGGTGCCCATGCGCGCAAGAAGGCCATGGAGCAGGAGTCCCCTGAAGAGCGCCTCCTCGAAGAGTCCAACGGCTGTCGTGAAGACAAGCAGGTAGAGAATATTGAGGGGCCAGTTTGGATCAAGGGTGCTGCCCTCTGCCAGAGAGGAAATAAGCATCAACTGAACGAAGAACAGAATGGGGATGAACATCCACCACAGCCTAGAGAAGCACTCCCTGAAGGTCGCCCTGTCCCACGTGAGCAGCTGCCTGCCGCCAAGCATCAGACAGCAGAGGGAGGCGACGACGGCACAGGACACCTCGATCGTAAGCAGGTAGTCAGCCCCTGTCGCCCACGAGATGAGGAGACCGACGAGAGCGCCGCCGAGATAGGCGACAAAGCCCAGGAGCAGGCCGCCGATGAGCCTACCCCAGCCTGACCTTGGCTTGCGTGGTGCAATGGGAATGGCTACGGGCACCTGCTGCTGATAGACCGGCTGATACGCCTGGTAGGGGCCAGGAGCCTGCTGGTAGGGCTGCGGGTAGGCGGCTTGCTGGCAGGACTGGGCCTGTGGAATGGGCTGCTGGTACGCTTGCTGTGGCTGCCAATAGGCCTGTTGGCAGGGAACCTGTTGGTTCTGCTGCAACGGGACGGGTGCCTGATACGCCATCGTCTGCTGCGGCATAGGCTGTTGCGGAGGAGAAACGGGCGCCTGGCAGCCGGGCTGTGGCTGGGCTTGAGATGGGCATCCCGGTTGGGGTTGGGGTTGGGGTTGGGGTTGTACCTGGCACGTCTGTGCAGCGAGCCATTCCCGGGGGGGCTGAGCCTGAGGCCCGACATACCACTGTGGGGGTTGCTGCAGGACGGGCGCGCCTTGCTGCATGCCCATGCCAACGGGCTGTCGTGCGTCTGGCTGTGGCTGAGGTTGAGACTGGGTATCCACACATGCTCCTTTCACCTGCGGCTAGGATACCCGTTGTTGACCAATCCGTCGACTGGGAAAATCGAACGAAATGGAATGGGGCGCGCCCGCGTCCCTTCCCGCGAGTCGAATGCGGGCGTGCCCCACGGTGATGCGACCGCCGTCCGCGGCCGGACACGCCTACAGATCCATGGACAGGTAGCGCTCGCCCGTATCGGGCAGGATGGCCACGATGGTCTTGCCCGCGCACTCGGGACGACGTGCCAGCACCACCGCTGCGGCCACCGCAGCGCCGGAGCTGATGCCCACCAGCAGCCCCACTTCGCTCGCCAGGCGCTTCTTGACGTCAATCGCATCATCGGAGGAGATGGGGACGACCTCGTCGACCACGGACGCATCGTAGGTCTTGGGCACGAAGCCGGCACCGATTCCCTGGATGCGATGGGATCCAGAGGGCTTGCCGGCAAGCACCTGGCTCTCCGCCGGCTCGACGGCAACGACCCTCACCGAGGACCTCCGTTCCTTGAGGTACCTACCGGCACCGCTCACGGTACCGCCCGTGCCGACACCGGCCACGAAGGCATCGACCGTGCCATCGGTGTCGGTCCAGACCTCGGGGCCCGTGGTCTTGTAGTGGGCCTCGGGGTTCGCGGGGTTCACAAACTGGCCAGCGACGATGGCGCCGGGGGTCTCGTCCTTGAGCTCGTCGGCCCGCCTGACGGCACCGGTCATGCCTTCGGGACCCGGCGTGAGCACGATCTGCGCACCGTAGCTGGCAGCAAGCTTGCGCCGCTCGATGGACATGGTCTCGGGCATGACGAGCACCATCCTGTAGCCGCGCTCGGCCGCGATCATCGCCAGCCCGACACCGGTGTTGCCGCTCGTAGGCTCGATGATGGTGCCGCCGGGCCTGAGGCTGCCGTCCCCCTCGGCAGCGTCGACCATGGCCTTGGCGATACGATCCTTCACGGATCCACCGGGGTTCGTTGCCTCGTACTTGCCCAGGACGGTGGCCGCGCCATCTGCGAGGACCGAGAGATCGATGAGGGGCGTGGAACCAATGACGGACTCTACCTTGCTTGCATACTTCATGGTGCTTCCTCCAAATGACATGCGTTCCCAACTTGAACCTATGACCAGCCGAGCAGGACGCCCACAAAAAAGGGACGCTACGGCGTCCCGTTCAACCTGTGTCTGAGTGAGGGGCATGGCGCCCGACCGGATGCAGGCTAGCGTATGCTACGAACATCCGTGCGACACGGCGAAGGGAGCGCGGGCGTACAACAACATGGTGCGATGCACTGACGCACGGGCATGCTCCTCTCCCCTTGTCGATCGATGTCCTATGCTCCTGGAAGACAATCTATGACCCGACCCCTGCAATGTCAAGCAAAATGGTAGGAATTACTCGTCGCAGGGGTATAGTCATATGCGTACGCCTGTGATAGGAAACGTCGATGCGGCGCAACAAAGACGTAACGGCATATCCTGACGCATGGGGTACACTGAGCAGGAATGCCGAATGCATACGGGAGGAGACGGTCATGGGCATGCACCGCCGTATCTGTTGCACGTGTTGCCTGTCAGCCATCCACCACCGTCCGTACGTACCGTCCAAGAAGGATTCCTCTCATGTGCGAGCTGTTTGCCGTCAATGCGGCCTCACCCATAAATGCCAGCCCCTATCTCGCTGAGTTCTACACCCACAGCCGCCAGCATCCCCATGGATGGGGCCTCACCTATCGTGACGACGCCGTCCCCGCCTCACAGGACAACGTGCGGCTCTGGCGCGAGCCCGTTCCCGCATACGCATCGTCCCTGCTTCCCACACTGCTCAGAGAGCCCATCGTGGCGCGCCATATGCAGGCGCACATCCGCAATGCCACCTGCGGAGCCCTTTCCGAGCCCAACTGCCACCCCTTCCTGCAGACGGACATCATGGGGCGCGACTGGACGCTCATCCACAATGGCATCCTGTTCAATGAGGGCATGCTCTGGGGATATGAGGAGCGCACGGCCGGCCAGACGGATTCCGAGCGCATGTCGTTGTTCCTGATGGACATCATCAACGAGGCCGTGCTGCGCGCAGGTGGCAACCTGGGCTTTGACCAGACCTTCTCGGCTTTGGCAGGCTCCATCACACAGCTGGGAAACCTCAACAAGCTTAACCTCGTCTTGGACGACGGCAGCTATACCTACGTGCACACCAACACATCGAGCACGACGCTCTACTGCTTCCAGCCCAAGGATGACACGCTCCTCTTTGCCACCACACCCCTGGGCACCGACGATGAGAAGGCCCTGTGGAAGCCGGTTCCGCGCTACCGGCTCCTTGCCTATCGCAATGGCCGGCTCGTGCGCGCAAGCGTGCCGCATGGCAACGTGTTCTGCGAGGCGCTCCTCGAGGCACGGAAGGCGCTCACGGGCAGTCTCTGGAACCCACAGGAGGCCCCCCAGGCCCTGAGTGCCTAAGGGGCGTCCACTTGCCAAGCGCTTCCCTGTCGCACAGGCTACACTTGATGTGATTGGCGGGTCTTCGAACGACGGGGGATGCATATGAACCTGAGTCAGGCACTGGAGCATGCGAGCGCTTTCGTCTTTCCAGGATTCGTGGCGGATGACGCCACGCTCACGGCCGAGCGCGAGCGCAACGAGGAGGCCATGGAGCTTCTCTCGGCCGCCTGGTGGGAAGCGCCACTCGGGCAGGAGCCCTTCTCGTATGACCTCGTGAGAGGCCTTGCCGATCGCAACCGCACCGCCTGTGACAGCTACGGCATCGATCGCCTGCGCAACGTCTCCCCTGCCATGCTCTCCAAACGCCTCTCGGACGAGGACCTCATTCGTGCCGTTGCACGGATGCAGCACCGCAGCGAGGACGAGGTGGCCAAGACGGCAGGCCCCAACTGTGTGGACTTGGGCATCGCCTATGTGGAGGCTCCCGTTTCGGGCATGGTGTGCGGCATCGACATCGAGACGACCGAGCGCGACCCCGGCCGCGGCTATGTGCTCAATGTCGGCCTGGAGTTCATGGAGCTCTCGGCACGGGCAAGGCCCGAGCACCCCTTCAGCGCCTACTGCGGCATTCCCGAGATGTACAGGAAGACGGGCATCCCCCTCTCGTTTGTGCACCACATCACCTGGGATGACATTGCCGACAAGAAGCCCCTGCGCTCCAATGGGAAGATGCAGCGGGCCCTCCTGACCACGCTTGAGACCTATCCGTTCATGGCACACAATGCCGCATTCGAGGACTCATGGTTCATACTCACCATCGACGGCTACGCCGAGGCACGCAAGGCCGGCAAGATCGTGCCCATAGACACACGCGACATCTGCCGGCGCATCGACCCTGAGTACCGCATGCTCCCCCGCGACTCGCGCCCTGCCGCCTTGGAGAGCTGGGCGCGCCGCCGCGGCACCCTGGATGCCAACCAGCAGGAGACCCATCTGGGCCTCGAGGACGTCGACCTCATGTTCCGCACGGTACAGGCAGAGTTCATGGAACGCAACATGTTTGCGTAGTGCTGGTCGCAGGGCACGGAGGGGGCGGAAGGAAAGCACCCCGTCCGCCCCCTCGTACGAGCATGTGCGTAGCCTAGGCCTCGAAGGCCTCGGCCTCCTTCTTGGCAAGAGGCTTGACGTCCTCCGTGGGATACGGAGAGTCGGCGCCACCGGCGCCAACGACGAAGTACAGGCCCTGCTTGGTCTTGTAGAGGGTCTCCTCATAACCTGCCGGATCGCCAAACTCGCCAAAGCTGCGGCTGGCGACCTCGGTAGAGGTGGCCGTGTCGTACGTGTGGCGCTTGCCCTGGAACGTCTTAACCTTGCGCATGATACCTTCCAATCCCTCAGTTGACTGCACTCACGTTTACGGACAAAACAAGCCTTCGCCGGAAAAATAAACCGTCTAGAGGATTATTTTCTCCTATGGTATCAAATTTCGCGGGTAATGCTGCCTTGCAACACAAATGCAAGAAACCACATTGAATGACGTGTCTCGGCATATCTAAAGCCCGCCGATGTCACCGCACCTTTCTCGACATCCCATCGCGCATGCCTCCCCATATAGACAGGGACATGCAAGGTATCCACACATGTGACGGCCCGGGAGACGATCGAACATGGCCGACCATCCAGGGATGGGCGGCCATGTGACTCGGTGGAACGTGTCGATGGCTTACATCAGCTCGGTGACGTTGCGGGCAAATGCGACCGGGTCGTCGATGGGCAGCCCCTCGACAAGCAGCGCCTGATCGTAGAGGATGGAACCCAGCAGCTTGAGGCGGTCCTTGTCGCCGGCGTCCTGGGCGGCCTTGAGCTTCCCGAAGACGGGGTGGGCTGCGTTGAGCTGCAGCACGCGCTGCGCCTTGGGAGCGCTCTGCGCCTCGGGCCCCTGACTGATGACGCGCTCCATCTCGAGGGAGACGGGACCCTCGGCGGCGATCGCTGCCGGAGCATCGCCTAGACCCGCGGCCACGCGTACGGCGGACACCTTGTCGCCCAGGTCCTCCTTAAGCTGATCAAAGAGGCCCCTGTTGTCCTCGGTGGCCTTCTCGGCCTCCCTCTTCTCGTCCTCGGTCGCGAGGTCGAGGTCGGCGCTGGCGACGTTCGCAAGCTCGAGGTCACGTTCGTCGGTGCCCTTGTGCTCGGAGTCACCGGCAACGGCGGCCTGGTGATAGACATGCATCACCTGGAACATGAACTCGTCCACGTCCTGCGTACAGAGCAGCACGTCAAAGCCATGGTCGAGGGCAGAGCGCACGGCGGGCACCTGCTCCAGGCGCTCGCGGGAGTCGCCGGAGGCAAAGTAGACCTTGTTCTGCCCCTCGGGCATGGCGGCAGCGTATTCGGCGAAGGTCACCTGCCCGCCCTCCTTGGCCGACCAGAAGAGCAGCAGGTCGGCAAGGTCGGACGCCTTCGACCCATAGCTGTTGTAGATGCCAAACTTGAGGCCACGGCCAAAGTTCTCGAAGAACTTTTCGTAGGCCTTGCGGTCGTTGTCGCGCATGTCCTCGAGCTCGGAGCGAATCTTCTTCTCCACACGGCGGGCGATGGCACGCAGTTGCGAGTTCTGCTGCAGGGTCTCACGGGAGATGTTGAGCGAGACGTCTGGGCTGTCCACCACGCCGCGCACGAAGTTGTAGTAGTCGGGCAGAAGGTCGGCGCACTTCTCCTGGATAAGCACGTTGGAAGTGTAGAGCGCCAGACCCTTCTCGTAGTCCTTGCTGTAGAGGTCGAAGGGCTGCCGGCTGGGGATGAACAGCAGCGCATCATAGCTGAGGGCACCCTCGGCGTGGAAGCTGATGGTGCGTGCGGGATCGGCGAAGTCATGGAAGGTAGACTGATAGAACTCGTTGTAGTCCTCCTGCTTGACCTCGTTCTGACGCTTCTTCCAAATGGGAGTCATCGAGTTGATGGTCTCGAGCTCCTCGTAGCTCTCGTACTCGGGTTTGTAGTCGTCCCCGGCGTCGGCGGGCCTGGGCTTCTCGCGGCTCTTGGTGACCATCATCCGCACCGGGTGGCGCACATAGTTCGAGTAGCGCTTCACGAGGTCACGCAGGCCCCACTCGGAGAGGTAGCGATCCGTGTCCTCGTCCTCGGTGGAGTCACGCAGCCAGAGGGTCACGTCGGTGCCGTGGTCGTTCGCCCCTCCACGCTCGTCGGGCTTGGCCTCGGTAAGCGTGTAGCCCTTGATGCCATCGGACTCCCAGGCATAGGCGGCATCCGCCCCCAGCGCACGGCTCACGACGCGCACCTTGTCGGCAACCATGAAGCTCGAGTAGAAGCCCACGCCAAACTGGCCGATGATGTCGATGTCATCACCCTGATGCTCGGCGTTCTCCTCCTTGAAGGCCTTGGAGCCGGAGTGCGCGATGGTGCCCAGGTTCTTGTCCAGGTCGTCCTTGCCCATGCCGACGCCGTTGTCACTCACGGTGATGGTGCGGGCATCCTTGTCAAACGACAGGCGAATGGCCAGATCGGACTGGTCGATGCCCAAGTCGGGGTTCTTGATGGCCTCGAAGGCGAGCTTGTCGAGCGCATCAGACGCATTGGAGATCAACTCGCGCAGGAAGATCTCCTTGTTGGTATAGACCGAGTTGATCATGAGGTCGAGCAGCTTCTTGCTCTCTGTCTTGAACTGCTTCACGGTTGGCGAAATCCCTTCTCTCGAGGTGGATATGACACGGCACCCTGTGTTCCTACCCCTAAGTGCACACCATATACCGGTATGAGGCATAAAACCTCATGCGATGACACTTAAGTCTAGGACGCCCCAGGCGTGACCGTCGTCAAACGACACCGATGGAGCAAGGTCTGGAATAGAATCTCGTATCCCGAGTGCGGCGCCCGTCGGCGTCAACGCCCAAGGGCACCCACGGCAGCGCCCCCTGCAGCTCTCGGACACGTCAGGATGCGAACTCTCATCCCATACAGGGGATGGGGCCGCAAAAGGGTGACCGATGTCCCCGCTCAGCGCACGCCCTCGACGGCAATCCAGGTGGTACCGTCCCTAAGGTGCACCGTGACACTCGAGAGCCCCGCCCTAGTCAGCGACGCCTCGTACTCATCGGGTGCGAGCACCGTCAGGTTGCGCTTGCGAATGTTCTCCAGCGTCTCCGCGGGAAGACCATCCTTCTGGTACACGTCTGCCACCAACAGGAAGTGCGCTCCTGGCGCAAGCACACGTGCGACCTCGACAAGGTCCTCCTGGGGACGAGGCCAGAAGTAGAAGCTCTCCACCGTCACGGCAACGTCAAAGCTCCCGTCCGCAAAGGGGAGGCTCTCGACGTCCGCCTGCAGGACCTCAGCCCTTCCAGCGGCAATCGCCTCGGCATTGAGGGCACGCGACTCCTCGCACGAGATCTCGGAATGGTCGACGCCACACACGGTGCCATCCCGTCCACCCATGCGCGCAAGCAGGCGAGCCATGGTGGCTCCCCCACCGCAGCCGATATCGAGGGCATGGGCCACATTCGAGAAGTCGATGAAGTCAAGCGCCCAGTTGGTGACGTCCGCATGGCTGCGGTTCATGCGGTGCAGCATTCGTGCGCCGTAGACGCCCGTAGGCTTGGCAGGATTGCCCGCGTCGGTTATCTGCCGTTCCGTCAGTCGGTCTGACATGCCGCCACCTCCATGGAATCATGGTCCCAGGGGGGATTTTACTCGAGTGGCGCCGCCTGCACATGCGGGGGCGGCCCGCCGCAGTGGAATAGAGCGATCCCCGTGAAGGGCAGTCGGGACATGCCATGAAGCCACTGATAGGAGTCACGCCACACTACGAGAGCACCGAGGGAACGATTGGCGTTCGTCCCGCCTACTTTCCTGCGCTCCAACATGTGGGCGGGCTGTCGGTCATACACCCCATGACCGATGGCCCCTCTGACCTTGGCCAGCTGCTGAAGGGTATAGACAGGTTACTGCTCACGGGTGGCGCGGACGTCGACCCTGCGCGCTATGGCGAGAGGTGCCTTCCCGCGACGCACCCCGTCTTCAGGAACCTCGACGACTTCGAGCTCGCGCTCGTGCGCCTGGTGCTCGAGATGCCCAACAGGCGCTACCTCTGTGCCGTGCAATGGCACCCCGAGCTTCATGTGGGTAACCAACGGAAGGCAGCGCGCACTCATGCGCCAGTTCGTGGGAGCCTGCATGCAGCGAGCGACTCGCCGCGATTGCAGGACATGGGAAAGGAGGCCGCCCACCTGCTGGTGGACGGCCTCCCCCTGTCTGACGTGTGTTGCGCTCGGGCAGCTTGGTCTACGCGAACGTCGAGGTGTCCATGGTGTCACCCACAAGCTCGTCATCGATAAGATCACTCACGTTGCCCTTGATGTCGCTAAAGTTAGACTTGAGATTCTTTGCGTTTTGCTTGTCACCATCGGTGACCAGCTTTTTGAGCACGGCCGAGGTGCCTTCCATGCCCTTCGCCTTTTTCACCAGATCATCCCGCTGGGAATAATAGGTACCCAAGGCCGCATTGGTCCCATCGACATCCCCCTGGTTCATCTTGTCAATGGCCGCGCTGAGATCGTCGACAGTTGTGCTCAGAGCGCCGCACACGTCATCATAGCTTGAGAAATCCGCATCCGGCGCATCCTGCTCCAGCGCATCCAAATCCTTCTTTGCCTGCTCAAGCGCGCTTGAGCACTTGTCAAGGTAGGTGCTTATTGCGCTTGTATCCATACCGCCGCCATTGTTTGCTGAGGATATGGCCTGTCCACGGGCGTCATCGGCCAAGCCTAGGTAAACATATGCGGCAGCAAAATCATTCAAAAAGGTGCTGGCGTCATCAGAGACGGTCTTTGCCTGGTCAGTCGCATCCATGAGTTTGCCAACGGTATCCGTGGCGTCTCTACGAGACTGGATGCCCGCCTCAAGCGCAGTGATGGTCGACTTGTCCGCGTCGCTCAACGCCCACTCGGACTGCTTGGCCTCGTTCAGGCTTGCCTCGGCAGTGTCAAGAGCCGAGGTAGCATCGGAGACCTTGTTGCGGTCGCCATCGGTGTCAAGGTCGGTGTCAAAGCCGCTGTCAATCTTTGCGTAGGCATCAAGGCCATGCAGGCTGTCATCCGCCTCAACGATGGAGCTGGCGGTGTCCTTGATCTTTGCCTCTGCCTGCTGTGCGACGTTGTTCCGCACGAGCAGGAAGATGCCACCGCCCACGAGCACCACGACCACTGCAATGATGGCAGCGAGGAGCCCCTTGCTCATCGGCTTCTTGGGTGCGGGAGCACCGGGGGCAGCATATGCGTCCGGTACGGCCGGACCGTTGGGAACACCGGGAGCAGCAGCTTGTGCGTCAGCGGGAGCACCGGAACCACCTGGGGAGGGCGCACCAATACCAGACGCCACCTGCGTGGCATCCATGGGGGCAGGGTCGGGTATCCCTGTGGGCTGGGGCTGTGCGGGTGCAGCGTCCGCCGGGGCAGCACCGGGCACCCCTGTGGGTTGGGGTTGCACCGTCGTGGCGTCCATGGGTTCCTGAGGGGCCGCCTCTTGGGGCTGGGCGGGCTGCTGGGGCGCATCCTGGGACTGATCCGTCTGCGTGGCGGGCTGCCCTCCAGGCTGCCCTGCCGGTGGCTGGGCGGGCTGAGGCACTGGCTGCTGGGGCGCATCCTGTGGCTGCTGGGGCGCATCGGGCGCTCCCATGGGGGTTGGCTGATCTGCCATGGCATACATCTCCTTGTATGAGGAACGGACTGGCCATCTTATTCTAGCGTAGCTGATGCGTAATCAACTTTATAAGATAACCTGAAAGAAAATATGCACGAAATGAACGGATATGCAGGCTTCGAACACCACGATTACCGCCATAGAGTCACCTTATGCCAAGATGGAATGCGCACCTCTCCTCAAAAGCGTCATACTAGAAGCGGTTTCCTGCATCCAGGCAACCGCTTCTGTCCTTTGGCCACGCGCCAGGTAATGAGGGAAGGCATACGCATGAAGATCACCGACCTACTCAGACCAGAGGGAATCAGGATTGGGGTGGAACCGTCTGACCAGATGGACGCGATCGACCAGTTGATCGCCCTGCAGGATGCATCGGGCAACATCAACGACACGATCGCGTACAAGGAGGCCATCCTCGCACGCGAGAAGGAGTTCTCCACGGCCGTGGGGGACGGCATTGCCATCCCGCATGCCAAGACGGCAGCCGTCAGGCAGCCCGGCCTTGCCGCCATAACCATGCCCAAGGGCGTGGACTGGAACGCCCCGGACGGGGCGCCGGCAACGTTGGCGTTCATGATCGCGGCACCCGAGGGCGAGGCCAACACGCACCTGCAGATTCTGGCAAAGCTCTCTCAGCTGCTCATGCACCCCGAGTTCGCCGACGCCCTGCGCACCGCCAAGACCCCCCAGGAGCTCCTTGCCACGATCGACTCGGCGGAGGCCAAGCGCGACGAGATGGATGCCGCAAGGACCCAGGCCGCCGCCCCCAGAGGCGAGTCCGACCTGCCGGAGATCCTGGCCATCACCGCCTGCCCCACCGGCATCGCCCACACCTACATGGCCGCCGAGGCCCTGGGGAAGAAGGGTGCCGAGCTGGGCGTCAAGGTGAAGGTGGAGACCCAGGGCTCCGCGGGGGCCAAGAACGTCCTCACGTCCGAGGAGATCGCGCACGCCAAGGGCATCATCATTGCCGCAGACAAGAACGTCGACCGCACGCGCTTCGCCGGCAAGCGGGTGTACTCCACCAACGTCTCCGCCGGCATCCAGGAGCCCGAGAGGCTCCTCAGGATCATCCTCGACAACGAGGCCCCCGTGCAGGAGGGCCAGGCCACGTCGGCGGGCTCCACGGATGCGGCGGGCGAGAAGGACTCCGCCTGGCACGTGATCTACAAGCACCTGATGAACGGCGTGAGCCACATGCTGCCCTTCGTCATCGGCGGCGGCATCCTCACGGCCATCGCGTTCCTCGTGGACATCGGCGCCGCCGGCACGGGAACCTATGGTTCCACCATCCCGGCGGCCGCGCTGTTCAAGACGATAGGCGGCGAGGCCTTCGGCCTCATGCTGCCCATCCTTGCGGCCTTCATCGCCGAGTCCATCGCCGACAGGCCCGGCCTCGCGCCCGGCTTCGTGGGTGGCCTCTTTGCCAAGACCGGCTATGACCTGGCCTATCTCGCCAACATCAATGCGGCGACCCCACCGACCACCATTTCTGGCGGCTTCATCGCGGCGCTGTTCGCGGGCTTTGCGGCAGGCTACCTCACACTGGGCATCGAACGCCTGTGCGACCACCTGCCTGCCTCGCTCGAAGGCATCAAGCCCATCCTGCTCTACCCGCTTTTGGGCGTGTTGGGCATCGGCGTCATCATGCTCATCCTCGATCCACTCTTTGGTGCGATCAACACCGGCCTCTCCAACTTCCTGAACGGCATGGGCACGGGCAACATCGTGCTCTTGGGCGCCATCGTCGGCGGCATGATGTCCATCGACATGGGCGGTCCGTTCAACAAGGCTGCCTACGTCTTTGGCACGGCGGCACTCGTCTCGCCCGGTGGGTCCACCGGCCAGATGATCATGGCCTCCGTCATGGCGGGCGGCATGGTTCCCCCGCTGGTCATCGCCCTGTCCACCACGTTCTTCAAGAACAGGTGGACCCGTGCCGACCGCGACGCCGGCCTGGTGAACTACATCATGGGTCTGTCCTTCATCTCCGAGGGCGCCATCCCCTACGCGGCGGCCGATCCCGGCCACGTGCTGCCCTCCTGCATCGTGGGTTCCGCCGTCGCCGGCGCGCTCTCCGCGGCCTTCGGCTGCACGCTGCCCGCCCCGCACGGCGGCATCTGGGTCATCGCCGTCATCGGCCACCCGCTCATGTACTTTGTGGCACTGGTGGTTGGTTCCATCGTTGGCGCGCTGATCCTCTCCGTGTGGAAGAGGGGGCTGCCCGCCGAGGAGGCCGGCCTGGCGTAGGGGTCATTCGCAATCCTCGCATCTCTCCGGGGGAGTCGTTCGCAATTGCGGGCGACTCCCTTTTTGCAGCGCCGCAGGTACACGAGTTGCCTCTTCCTTGAATCCCAAGAAGTCCCCCGATAATTTGCGAACGACTCCCAAGTACGTGGGGCGAAATTGCATACAACTCCATGTGAAAAGGGCATGGAGCGGGCAGATGCCAAAAATGGGGCAGGGCTCGACGACGATGGCCACAAAGACACGATGAACTCGGACGCTCATGGTGCGCTCGCCGGGTCAGTGCAGAACGCTGCAGGTCTTGCGGGCATTTCTGCCAGATAGCCCCTGCACACTGTCGGGCAGGGACATCGTAAGGATAGGGACGCCCGTGCCAACCATCTGCCTGTCACACTCATCCGCACGCGAGCTCTGGGGTCTTTTGCGTAAGGGCTCCCTCTCCGCCATGCCCTCATGCGCCATCGACGAGGTGCCGGACCCGTGTCGGTTGCAGCGGCACGTGCTCGATCACCTGTCCCAAGCAGAGGCCATCGTCGGTTCGCTCAGTCGTCCACTCCACGTCTGTTCACACAGCCGCGAGGCACTCATGCGCGGGAAGGACGTCCGTGGGCATCTGCTTTCCGATGAGACCACGGACGAGCAGATCCTGCGGCTGGGAGAGGGCCTGTACGTAACCTCTCCCGAGCTCACGCTTGCGCAGCTCTCGCTCACGCTCTCGCCGCTGCAGAGAGCTGCCTATGCGATGGAGCTCATGGGAGCCTACTCTCTGGGTCCAGATGGGCATCTGTCTGCCGTGCAGCCCATAACGACGCAAGCTCAGTTACGGCACTTCTATTCCCAGCTCAGGTGGCCTCTCGTCAAAGGCCACATGCGCCGTGCGGTCGAGTTGGCGCGTGAGGGCTCGCGCTCCCCGGCAGAGACCGAGCTCTACCTCTTGCTCTGCGCCCCGCCCAGGCAAGGCGGCTATGGTCTGACGAAGCCGGAGCTCAACATACCGTTCTCGCTCCCCACCCAATGGGACGCGCTGCTCAACACCCCCTATATACTTCCAGACCTCTGCTGGCCCTGCAAGAAGCTCGCGATGGAGTATGACAGCAAGAGGTATCACAGCCTCGAGCAGGAACGTGACCGCGATGACGACCGCCGATGCGCGCTTGAGGAACTGGGCTTTACGGTCATATCCTTGCGTACCAAGCGCTTCATGGATCCCCATCGTTTCGACGAGCTGGTACGCCATCGCGTCGCGCCCCGGCTGGGTGTCAAGCCCCCGCCTAGTGATCACGAGTTCTGGAACGCCATCTATGCCGCCCGTCGCGAGCTCCTATCCCCAGCGTCTTGAGTCGTGGTTCCGAGTCATAGTTTCGAGTCGTGATTCTGAGTCGTATGCGATTTCCAATGTCACCCTGCCGAGTCGTTCGCAAATTATCACTCCTCATTCGTACCGAGAAAGGAACAGCGCGCAATCTACCTGCAATTCCTTAAACGACCCATCTGACAAAATTGCGAACGACTCGCAGGCACATGAGTCGCGATTGCATACGACTCGACAGGGTGCCGCGGGCTGGCTAGCGGGCGACAAGGCCACCGCCGAGGCAGGTGAGGCCGTCGTACACCACCACGCTCTGGCCCGGGGCCACGCGACGCTGGGTCCGGGCGAAGCGGACGTGCGCATGTCCGTCCTCGGGACACTCAACCCATGCATCCATGAGCGCACCCGTGTGGCGGCAACGTACCCGATACGCCCCCGCCACAGGTGGCGTCCCCGCAATCCAGCGCGTGTCCTCCAGCTCCAGCTCATCGGCAAGCAGGGCCGGGCTGTCGCGATCCGCCGTCACGTAGACGACGTTGCTCCCCACGTCCGTGGAGGCGACGTAGCGTCTGGGTCCCCCACCCAGGTCGAGCCCCTTGCGCTGGCCCACGGTGAACAGGAACGCCCCCTCGTGGCGCCCGAGCACGCGGCCCGTCTCCAGCTCCACGACGTCACCGGGACGGCGCTCCAGCGCATCGAGCAGGAACGTGCGGATGCCCACCTCGCCCACGAAGCAGATGCCGTCCGAGTCGGGCTTGTCCTCCACGCCCAGACCGCGCTCGGCGCACCTGCGGCGCACCTCCGCCTTGCTGGCGATGTCCCCCACGGGGAAGAGGGTCCGCGCAAGCACCGAGGCGCCCACGCGCCACAGGAAGTACGTCTGGTCCTTGCGCTCGTCCACCGCACGCATCAGCCGCGTTCCACCCGCGTCCGTAACCACCTGGGCATAGTGTCCCATGGCCACAAGGTCTGCCCCCTCGGCGAAGGCCCGATCGGCAAACGTCCCAAACTTGACCGTCCGGTTGCACATGACGTCGGGGTTGGGCGTGTAGCCCCGCGCATAGGCATCCACAAGATAGTCCACCACCGTGGCCCTGTACTCTGCCTCGCAGTCCCACACGTCGAGCGGGATGCCCAGCGTGACGGCCACGCGCTCGGCGTCAGCCAGGTCGTCGGCCCAACGACACCTGAAGCCCGGCAGGTCCCGGCTCCAGTTGCGCATGTAGACGGCACGCACGTCGTACCCCCGCTCCTGCAGCAGGGCCGCTGCCAGCGCGGAGTCAACACCACCGCTCATGCCCAGGTAGACCTTCTGTCCTCCACTCACCGGTGCCCTCCTCCACATGGCAGCCCGCTCTCGGAGCGCCCCAGACGTCCCGCCTCATCCCGCACGACCTCAGTGATGCACTGGGCGGCATAGGCCACCTCGGCCTCGGTGGTGGGCCGACCGAGAGTGATGCGCAAGCTCCCTGCGGCGACCTCCTCAGGCACGCCCATGGCCGCGAGCACGTGGCTCACGCGCATCCTGCTGGCGGCGCAGGCAGAGCCCGTCCCCACGCTCACGCCCCGACGCTCGAGCAGGATGACCAGGCGGCGCGCATCCAGGCGGGGGAAGCTGATGTGCAGCAGCCCCGGCAGGCGGCCCTTGCCCCTGCGCGGGCCGGCCACCCACGCCCAGGGAAACGCCCGCATCAGCGTGCTCTCCAGCCCATCGCGCAGGCCCGCCAGACGACGGGACTCCACGCCTCGCATCTCCTCGGCAAGCTCGAGGGCTCGCGCAAAGGCCACGACGCCCGCCACGTTCTCCGTACCGGAGCGCACGCCACCCTCCTGGCCGCCGCCCAGCACAAGTGGGCGCAGGCGCACGTCGTCACTGCTCCACAGCAGGCCGACCTGCTTTGGTCCATAGGCCTTGGCTGCCGAGAGGGTCATGAGATCCGCACCGAGCGAGCCCACGTTCACCGAGAGATGGCCCGCTGCCTGGGACGCATCCACATGCAACCAGATGGGACGCCGCTCCCCCGCCGCAAGCCGACGCGCGCGCTCGCGGCCGACCATCTGGGAGAGCTCCCGTATGGGCTGCACCGTGCCCACTTCGCCATTGGCAAGCCCCACCGAGACAAGCCCCACCTCGGGCGTGATGGCGCGCTCGACGGCACCCATGTCCACACGGCAGCGCGCATCCACGCCCACAAGCGTATGGGGCCGTGCACCGGCGCACGCCAGCACGCTCTCATGCTCTGCCGCATCCGTGACCACGACCCCATCGGCTGCAGCCACGGCAAGGTTGTTGGCCTCGGTGGCGCCTGCGGTGAGGGTCAGCCCATCCGCACGCGCACCAATGGCCCGGGCAAGCGTCGTGCGCGCCTCCTCGAGCGCGCGCTTGGCCTCACGCGCATGGGCATACGGTGCCGAGGGGTTCCAGAATCGCTCCGTAAGCCACGGCAGCATGGCCTCGACAACGGCAGGGTCCATGGGTGTCGCCGCGGCATAGTCCAGGTATGCCCCATGCACGGATGCGCCCACGGCACCAACATCCGCACCAGCCGCCTGACTAGTCACCGCTCATCACCATATTCTGGAAGCGGCTCGCCATCCACGAATCCGTGTAGTGGTCGCTCACCCACTCCTCAAGCTGGTTGCGTGGCTCCCTGCCCTCATAGCGTGCCGCACGCTGCTGAAAGGCCATGAGCGTCATGAAGATGTCCAGCGCAAGGTAGAGCGCAAGCAGGCTGACGAAGACGACTTGCCTGACGGTGGTGGGCTCGCCGATGCGAAACAGCATCTCGGGCATGATCAGCTTCGTCCAGATGAGTCCCAACGCCCCCCAGAAGAAGAGGAAGCGCCAGGCAACCCACTGTGTGATATGGTCGGGCTCGGCAAGGTACGTCCACGACTGCGCATGGAAGAAGTGGTCCATGCCCCAGCCCGTGACCTGCTCCAGCACACCACCAACCACCATGCACACGAGAAAGATCGTGGCCAGGTTGGCATGCCGACGACGCAGGTGGAAGGCGACGAGGGTCAGCAGTACCGTCCCCACCCCATACAGCGGCGAGAACGGCCCCCACACCAGCCCCACACGGCTCTGCGTGAGGCCGGCCGTCACATACATCCAGGCCTCCTCGAGCACAAGGCCGCTCACGGAACCGATCAGAAAGAGATACACCACCTGATACCATCCGAAGTACAGGGAGTCCAGATAGTACTCGCGCTCCGCGACGACCGCGCGCCACACTTCTTGGATTTGGCTGCGCGCCAGGCGCTCACCGTTCAGATGGGTGGCAACCGCCTCCTCGGAGAGACGCTTGTGGTCAACCGCATGGGCCAGGTCCTTGCCGCGTCCGAGCCATGCCCACAGCCAGTGGATGGCAAAGGCCACGAGACGCACGATGAGCATGAGGGCAAGAAGGGTCAGGATGCTGGTAAGCATGGGCCTCCGGAAATACTCGCAGGGATGTATGCATTTCTCTCGATTCCAGCATAGCCCATGCCCTGGGGCACCCTCCCGCTCCCATAGTAATTTCTCATACCATCCGGCCAGGTACAGTGGCATGTTCGACAGCATGGGACGAAATGTTTCCCAACTTTTTGCAATTCAGGCTTGCATCGCCATCGTGGCTCACGTATATTATTCCTCGCATTCGCGGGCTTGGCGCAGTTGGTAGCGCGCCACCTTGCCAAGGTGGAGGTCGCGGGTTCGAACCCCGTAGCCCGCTCCATGCGATGCACCGGCCGGATTCATTCGGCCTTTTTCATATGGTTACATGGCGAGATGGCCAAGTGGTAAGGCAGAGGCCTGCAAAGCCTTTATCCCCGGTTCGAATCCGGGTCTCGCCTCCAAGAACGTGTCGGGCGGCTGCGTGAGCAGTCGCCCTCTCTCATCTCCCGTCCCATCGTCGGCAGCCAGCCTCCCGTCAGTGTGCCGCATGCAAGGCATCCCTTACCGCAGGGACGTCTGCCCCAGCAGCTTGACCAGGCGCACGATGGTCCCCGTGCCACTGGGCCGCCGCGCGATGGTCACCGAATCGGTCAGCAGGCGCATGAGCCTGATGCCACGACCCCGCTCGACGTCGTCGTGGGGACGGGCGGCCACCTCCCGCGCGTCAAACCCACAGCCGCAGTCCGTGACGTCCACCACCACACGATCCGAGTAGCATGCCATGGAGATGGCGGAGCACTCGCAACAGGCATGGTCAACGGCATTGCCCATGGCCTCTCCCACCGCAAGCGTAAGGTCAAAGAGCTCATCGGACGTAAGGCCAACATGGGAGAGGCGCCGTCTGACACCCGCACGCGTTGCGAGCATGTCCATGGGGTTGACGCGCAGGGAGCAGCGCCAGAGGGGCTCGGCAGAGGGATCAAGCTCCTCGATCGTGCGACGCTCCCCCACCCATGAGACGGGCATGAGGTCAACCAGACGACAGATGCGCAGCGTATGCATCACGCAGGGACTCGCATTGACGATGGAGAGTAGCCCCCCCAGCGAGCGGATGGCGCGCATCTCCCCCAAAAGCAGCCCCACGCCCGCGGAGTCGATATAGCCCACGTCGGCCATGTTGAGCACGATGCGTCGACACCCCCCCGCTACAAGGGCATCCACCATGCGGCGCAGGCACGGGGCGGTCGTGACGTCAACGTCCCCCTCCACGGGAACGAGTGCGATGTTGGTGGAACGTTCCATACGGTGCTTGTTCCCCATCATGGAGAGCATCTATCAGAGAACGTGTGAGCCAGGCGGAATGCGTCTGGCGTCCGCCCCGTCACGACGGCTATCCCCCCACGTCATCAAAGCGCAGGGCGACCATGGCGACGTCGTCATCCAAGGTGCGCCCCGTGAAGTCGTCAAGCGTGGCAAGCAGGCGGTCGAGCAGGCCATCGAATCCCTTGGGCTCCTGGGTCATGACGGCATCGCGCAGGCCATCCTCCCCGAAGAACGCGCCGCTCGGGGCGCGCGCCTCTGTGGTGCCATCGGTATAGAGCAGCAGCGCATCACCCGGTCGCAGGCTCATCTGGCCGTCCCGATACACCATGTCGTGGAACGCCCCCACCACGCCTGACTGCACGTCCAGACCTTCCAGCTCACCCGAGTCGCCGCGCACGAGCAGCGCCGGGGGATGCCCCGCCGAGCAGTACGCGAGCGCCGCCCCCTTGAGGTCGATGATGCCCACAAAGAGCGTCGCAAACGTCTCGACGCGCGAGAAGCCCAGCAGAAACTCATTGAGCAGCCTCACCATATGCGCTGGCGAGAGGCCCTGCCAGGCGTAGGCGCCGAGCGCGGTCTTCACGGCGGCAGAGACCGAAGCCGCCTCCACACCCTTGCCAGACACGTCGCCCATGATCACGCAGGCACGCTGGTCGGGCAGGCGGATGAGGTCGTAGAAGTCCCCGCCAATGACGGCCGTCGCCGTCGCAGAGCTGTAGATGCCCTGCGCCGTGATGCCATCCACCTGTTGGAGCTCGTTGCGCATGCCCGTCTGCAGGGCCTGCGCGATGTGCCTGTTCTGACGCTGCGCCTCGCCGCCCAGCACCAGCTCGTGGATGTCGTGGGCAACCGTCCCAAGAAATGCCCGCTCCACCTCCATGAAGGGCTCGCTGCCCTGGGGCCTTGCAAGCAGGAACACCCTGCGTGCGCCCCAGAGCACACCAAGATCAATGAGGGCCGTTGGCATGTCGGCCACATTCACCTGCTCTCCAAGGGGGCTCTCGGGCTCCACGACCATGACGGCAGGAGCCGCCTCCCCCAGCAGCGCGCCATCGACGTGCACGACCCCCAGTTCGGAAAGGTCCGCGGAAAGCAGACCGTCCTCACCTTCCACAAGGGGCTGAAGGATGGTGCCCCCCAGCTCCTCGCACGCATGGGCGAGACAGGAGAGGACTTCCCGCTCCGACGTGCCCTCATCCTCCATGAGCATCTCGCGGATAGACGAGGCGACGCTGTCGAGATGCATCTCGCGACGCGTACGCATGGTCTGGAGCGCCCCCGCCAACTGCACGGAGAGATACTGTGCCACGGCATCGAGCAGCTCGGCATCCTCGCGACGCATAGGGTGCACACGCTCCCAACCGACCTCGAACAGGGCGATGACATGACCGCCGAACCAGATGGGAACCGCCATGAGGCTCGTGAATGGCGGCAGGGTCGCGGCACGCACGCGATGTGTCTCGCGCGTGGTCTCATCCACCACGTCCCGATAGGCAACGCTCCCCTGCCTGAGGTCGTCCCGATGAGGCGCGAGCACCCGTAGCATGAGGGCCGTGCCCACCCGTACGGACAGCGTTTCGATGGAACGGCCGAGCGGCACATAGGGAGACACCGGGACGCCCTCGAGCGACGAGCTACGGCCGCGCAGGTGATAGCCCTCCCTTCCCACCACGTAGAGGATGGTGCCCGTGGCCTCCATGGTCTGGGTGATCTCCTCGAGCACGTGTCCGAAGAGCGTGGGGATGTCCTGGGCCCCAAGGGTGTCCAAGACGATGCCGAGCGTGCCCGCAAGGCGTTGGTTTGCCCGGGAGAGCTCGCCCACCAAGCGGTCATGCTCTGCCTGGGCTGCCTGCAGGGCATCGGCCACGTGTGCCACGAGCAGGAAGGCGCCCGCGTTCAGGTGCTCACAGCGGATGTCAAAGTCGACCGAGGTGCCATCCCTCCCTAGGCACGTGAGGGCGTTGCGCTGTCCATCCACCGTGAAGGGCAGCTCGGAGAGGTGAAAGGGAGTCCGGGGAGCAACGCCCACCGCAGGGGGGAAGATGGCCCGCACATCGGTGCCAATCAGGCTTTCCGACCCGCCGCCATGCACGAAGAGATGCTCCGCGGCATCGTTGGTGAGGGCTATGCGTCCCGCGTCATCAAACAGCACCGCGGCATCGGACATGAGCGCAAGCAACCTGGCCAGCACGGATTCCGTGGCACGGCTGCCCATCACATGCGAGCGCCGCGCAACGCCCTCGATGCCCTCTTCCTGCATCACCGCACTCCCTTCCCCGTCTTCCCGCCAGCATACCCCGATGATGGCATCGCATGTGCACGGCGCGATCCGAGGTGCTGGGGGCGGCTTCCAAGGGGTCATGCGCTCCCGCCGCTGCCCAAGACACCCATGGCGGGCTCTCGGCCCTGGCACACCCCCCCGGCGAGGCGACTACGAGGTGGTGACGGGGAGCACGTGCACGTCGCTCGGGCCAAACGTGACGCAGGCCGCATCTCCCACCCCGTAGATGTGCTTGCTCTTGGTGTCGTACTCCGTCACCCTCACGAGGTGGTCGCCGCACGTGACCTGATAGTTCTGGTAGGCGCCCATGAAGCGCGAGAGCGTCACCGTGCCTGGCAGCACACCCTCGTCGGCCAAGTGTGCGGCCTCGGGGCGCAGCACCAGCGTCACGTCCTGACCCTCCTGGGCACCATTGAGGTCGGCCACCTCGATGGCCTGATCCTCCACGGCAACCACACCGCCTGTGCCCTCTGCCGCCGAAACCCTGCCCCGCAGGAAGTTGGACTCGCCGATGAAGTCGGCCACGAACTCGTTGGCGGGACGGTCATACACCGCGTGGGGATCGCCGACCTGCTCCACGACGCCGCCCCTCATGATGATGATGTCGTCGGAGATGGCCATGGCCTCCGACTGGTCGTGCGTGACATAGATGGCCGTGATGCCCGCCTCCTGCTGGATGCGGCGGACCTCGGTACGCATGCTCACGCGCAGCTTGGCGTCGAGGTTGGAGAGCGGCTCGTCGAACAGGAGCACGCCCGGCTCGATCACCAGCGCGCGGGCGAGGGCCACGCGCTGTTGCTGGCCCCCTGAGAGCTGGTTGGTCATGCGGTCCTCCATGCCGTCCAGTCCCACGAGGTGCAGGATGTCGGCAACCTTCTCGCGGATGACGTCCTTGGGCATCTTGCGCAGCTTGAGGCCATAGGCGACGTTGTCGAAGATGTTGTATTGAGGCAGCAGGGCATAGCTCTGGAACACCATGGCCGTGTCGCGCTTGTTGGGCGTCAGGCCGTTGATGGGCTCGCTGTCCATGTAGATCTCGCCCTCGTCCGGCGATTCGAAGCCGGCGATCATGCGCAGGATCGTGGTCTTGCCACAGCCCGAGGGACCCAGCAGGCACACGAACGAGCCCGGCTCGATGGTGATGGTGGCGTCGTGGACCGCATAGAAGTCCTTGCCGGTCTTGGGATCCTGGTAGATCTTGGACACGTGCTCCAGACGCACGCTCTTCTTCTCCTTGGCCATGGAACTATTCCTCCTTGGAGGTTGCGGTACTGGTGCCAAAGCGCCCGATGATGAGGTTCATGAGCAGGACGGCGGCATAGGTGATGATGATCAGGATGGTGGAGAAGGCGCAGGCGACACCGTAGTCCCCCTTGCCGGCGAACTCGTTGATCTGCACCGTGATGAGCAGGAACTGGGGCGTCACGAGCAGGATGATGGCCGAGATGGCCGTGATGGAGCGCACGAAGGCGGTCACGAGGCCGGAGAGGAACGAGTCCTTGATGAGCGGCAGGGTGACGGTCATGAACATCGTGAAGCTGTCGGCGCCCATGTCGTAGGCGGACTCCTCGATGGACTTGTCGATCTGGCGCAGGGCCGAGATGCCCGAGCGCGTGCCGGTGGGCAGCGAGCGCACGATGAAGACGATGACCAGGATGGCCGCCGAGCCATAGAGTCCCTGCATGACCCCCGTATGGAAGAGGCCTCCCGAGAAGCCGCGGATGTAGCCCACGCCCAGCACGGTGCCGGGTACGGCCATCGCGAGCATCGACACCGCCTCGATGAAGCCCTTGGAGCGGAAGCTTCGCTTGACCACCAGGTAGGAGATGATCATGGAGAGCAGGGCGGTGATGGGTGCCGACACGAACGAGAGCAGGAAGGAGTCACGGAACGCCTGCAGGCCATGGTAGCGCGAGAACACGAGGCCAAACCACTTGGTGGTGAGCGAGTAGTCGCGTCCCCAGGTCTTGAAGAGGGCCCCAAGCGGCACGCAGGCATACATGACCACCACGAACAGGGCCACGGCGCCACAGAGGATGGAGAGTGGCAGCCGCACGGAGGCGTCCGTGATGAGCATGCGGGCGCGCGAGGCCTTGCCGGAGAGCGTGGAGGTGCTCCTGGCCTCGAGCACGTACTTCTGGACGACGAACATGAGCAGGGTGATGCACAGGAGGACGACGGCCATGGCCGCGGCGCCCTCCTTGTCGTAGGCTCCCGTGATCTGCAGGTAGATGGTGGTCGCCAGCGTGTCGTAGGAGCCACCGATGATCATGGGGTTGGCGAAGTCGGCGATGGACTCGATGAAGGTCACCAGAAACGCGTTGCCCAGACCGGGCAGGATGAGCGGCAGGGTGACGGAGGTGAAGACCTTCCAGCGCGAGGCCCCCATGTCGCGGGCGGCCTCCTCGAGGGAGGGATCGATGTTCTTGAGCAGGCCCTTGAGCATCATGTAGCACACCGGGAAGAACGTGAGGCTCTGCACCACGAAGATGCCCCAGAAACCATAGATGTTGTTGTCGGGGATGCCCAAAAGGCCGCGGGTGATGAGGCCCGACTTGCCAAAGAGCAGGATCATGGAAAGCGAGAGCACGAAGGGAGGGGAGACCACCGGCAGGATGGAGACCACCCTGAAGAGTCCTGCCATGAACCTGCCCCCGAGTCGCACGTACACCTCGACGTAGGCAAAGAGCAGTCCCACCAGCGCCGAGACGACGCTCACGCAGAAGCCCACCGACAGCGTGTTGGTGATGGCCGTGTCGAACGATGGCAGGGCGAGCACCCGCGCGAACACGTCGAGGGTGATGCCCCTGTCGGTGACGAACGAGTCCACCAGCAGGATGGCCAGCGGATAGAGGATGAACAGCGTCAGGAAGGCGATGAGGACGACGATGGTGGTGACCATGATGGGGTCGGCCATCAGCTTCCTGCGATCGAGCCTGGCTCCTTGGTTTGTGGCCATGCGGCGATCCTTCCTGCGATCACGCCCTGCAACGAACGAGCGGACGGGACGTGCCCGTCCGCCCTGACATGCTCCCGGGGTGCGTATGCGAGCGGTGGCGTTACTCGGTCTTGAAGCGGTCGTCACCGCCGCCGAGGGCGACCATGACGTCAGAGACGTACTGCTCGGTGTTGTCCTTGGCGTCATCGAAATCGTAGTCCATCACGTTGTCGGGGTCGAGACCGTACTCGCCGGCAAGCTTGGGCTGCGTGGCATTGTCAATGACCAGGAACTGGTAGGAGCCATTCTGCGCCGCCAGGTTGACGCATGCGGGCGAGAGCGCATACTCCACCCAGAGCTTGGCCGCGCTCTCATGCTGGGCACCCCTGAAGATGGCCGTGGCGCCCACCTCATAGGAGGCGCCAGAGGATGGGATGACGAGGCCGATGTTGTCATAGCCCTTGTCGGCGATCTGGTAGATGCCGTCATGCAGCATGCCGATGCCGATGGTGCACTCACCGATGCCGATGGACTTGGAGGGACCGGAGCCGCTCTTGGTGTACTGGGCGATGTTCTTGTCGAGGTCCACCAGGTACTGGATGCCCGCATCGTGGCCGTACTTCTGGATGATGGTGTTGATGAGCAGCTTGGCCGTACCAGACGTGTTGTAGTTGGATGACCAGATGAGACCCTTGTACGTGGCATCCGTGAGATCGGCGTAGTCGGCAGGGACGTCTATGCCCAGACGGTCGATCTCCTCCTTGTTGTACATGATGCCCAGGATGCCCTTGTAGATGCCGTACCAGTCGCCCTCGGTGGACCTGAAGGTGTCCGCGATGAGGTGCGAGGCGTTTGTGGGCTCGTACTTCTCGAGCAGGCCCTTGCCGGACGCAACGTTGTATGGGTCGGTGGTGCCCCCGAACCAGACGTCACCGGAGGGGTTGCCGTTCTCCTCCTCGACCTTGGCCTGGACCTCGCCCGTGGAAAGACGCTGGTACTGCGTCTGGATGCCATAGAGCTCCTGGAAGTGCTCGCAGGCGGCGGCCAGGTACTCCTCCTCGCAGGAGCCATAGACCACGAGGCTGCCCTCGTTCTGCGCGGCAGACCTGAGGCTCTCGTCCGCGCCGACGGCGTCGGTGCCAGAACCACCCGAGCCAGAGTCGCCGGCATTGGAGCCGCCACAGGCAGCAAGGCCAAGTGTGGTGGCCGAGACGGCGGCAGCGCCCAGGAAGTTCCTACGAGACAGATTCATGGCCATGTCATATCCCTTCATTGCCCAACGAGATGCGATGCACACGTCGTGCATGCCCAGACACAGTCTCGCAATAAAGTGGGAGCTTTTGGGCAGTATTCGACGAGCGCGGGGTTAGCCGTGGGTGAGCGCGACCGCGGGCACGAAGGATCATGAGGAGGAGCGGGGCCCAGAGAAGACAGGGCAGCGCACCGCGTGCGGGCCACGTTGGCATCTTGTGGCGACAGGAGCTCCCCTGTGGCGCCGTGTGGGTCCCGATCGATTCGTGTGGGTGCGATCCGCCGCGTGTGGGTGCCATTTGCCGCGTGTGGGTGCCTTTCTCCCGGGCGAGCTCCCGGCGACCTGACGATATGTTCATCGGCTTAGAGGCTGGTGGGCTGTCTCCTCCAAAGCAAGACAGCCCCCTTGTCTCCTGAGTCGTGAGCTAGCATGAAACCATCAAACCTCAGCCAGGGTCACAAAGAGAAGAAAGGGGGCCTTCATGAGGGAGTATACCACGCAGGTAGGAATGGACGTTCACGCCAGGAGTATTGTGTGCAAGGCGCCTGTTGTCACTTCGGGAGAGGTAAAGGAGCACTGCCTTCGTGGTTCTACTATGGTCTTGGACCTTCTTGAGTGGCTGGGGAAGCTACCTCAGCCCGTGCGCCTTGCGTACGAGTCGGGCTGTACGGGCCATGAGCTTGCTCGCACACTGAAGGCTGCAGGCTTTAGCTGTGACATTGCTGCGGCAACAAGCATTCCTAAGTCCCCGAAGAACAACCGGCACAAAAACGATCGCAATGACGCATCGATACTCTTGAGAGAGATGCCCAGTCCTGCAAGTGACATTTCCTACATCTGGATTCCTGATCGTGAGACCGAAGGGGCACGTGACCTCGTGAGAGCGTACACATCCCCGGCTACTCTTGTAAGCTCACAGAGGCGCAGGATAGCAGCCTTTCTTCTTAGACATGGCTGCGTTTGGAACGAGAGGACCTCCTCAGGAAGACTGAGGTCAACTCATACTGCGACCTACAGAGCCTGGGTCGCAAGCTGTGATCTGGGATGTGAGGGCGCAAATCTCACACTGAGACCCATGCCTGGAGGGCTCTGCGCCTTAGAAGAGAGCCGTGCTGCCTTCAAAGAGAGTGTAGAGGGACTCCGTCAGTCTTTGCGCTGGGCACCTTATGTTGATGCGATTTCTTTGCCCTTGGGTATAGGTAGTGCCACTGCTCTTCTTGCGGCAGCTGAGTTTGGAAGCTTTTCTCGCTTTGGCTCAGGCAGGAAGGTCTCTCGGTGGATAGGATGTTCTGCAACCGATCGCTCAAGTGGCCCAAGATGCAGCCCCGGGCACATCCCCAGGGAAGGGCCAACCCTTCTGCGCCGCTTGCTTATTGAGGGTCCTGCATCCATCTGCAGAGGGAAGGACTATACCAAGAGGCATGTGCGTACGTGTGGGGTGTCGCCTGAGATTGGGCGACTTGCCCGTAAGGCCAACAGACGTCTCAAGTCCCGCTTTGACGAGCTTGTTGATGCAGGCAAACATCCCAACGTCGCAAGAGTGGCGGTGGTGCGCGAGCTTGCTTGTTGGATTTGGGTAATTGGGCTTAAGGTGGAGTCTGAGATAGGCTCCATGGCCTAGGCCTGCCACTGACAGAGCCACATCCCCTCGAGCATTCTTATCATCGATGCGTGAAGATGACCCGCGAAAACCGCACACGCAGCCAAAAGGGTCATGTGTGAGACCTGACAGATCACCTTATGCGGTGGTCATGCGGCTCCATCTATACCGAAAGCATCGTAGTGCGGCTCAGTGTATAACCGAAGACCCGCGAATATGTGAGTGGATCGCATGTGAAGCATCCGAAGCTGGATAGATCTTTTTATCCGCTATGAGGACACGCAGGAAGATGAGAGCTCAAAGGGTTTGGAAGCCAGCCCCTGGCTTAGCTATCTAGGGGCTGGCGAGCTCTGCTAAAAATGTCTCACTTGACAGGCCGACGAACATATGTGCGGTTTTGTGGGTGACTTTCGGGAGAAAGACACCCACATGAATCGATTGACACCCACATGCAACGATTGGTACCCACATGACAGGAAACCCCGGCGTGCTCGCACACGCGACAGCGAAGGAGACCCATAACCCGAGACAAGCTCGCGGACGCCATCAATGAGAAAGGCCGGGACCATGAGTGTCCCGGCCTCTGCATCTTCTGGAGCCAGCTATCAGACTCGAACTGATGACCCCCGCTTTACGAGAGCGATGCTCTACCAACTGAGCTAAGCTGGCATCCCCAGCACACCCGCAGATGCGGCACAGATTCTATATGAACCATCGCTACGAATGCAAGCGCCGTCCTCGAATCTACCGAATGGGTCGGGTTGATGCGCCGAGCACGGCGGCATCGGAGGGATCGGTTATCCACTGATAGGTGTACTCGGAATCCCCCGTGGCGTGATACGATGTCTTGCCGCCGCTCGACGTACCGGTAAAGGACTCCATCTTGGTTGTCACCTTGGAGATGTTACCGTCGTCGTCATACTCGAACTCGAGGCGAGAGCGCAGCGGGTCGCCTTGCCCATAGTCGTTCGAGATGTTCGCAGCCGTCACGACGCCGTCATCATCCGTCTCATACTCATACGTGGACGTGGAGGTGAAGCCGTCCCCCTCGTCATCCGTCTCGGTCACGAAACCATCCGTGTTGAACAGCATCGTGGATACGTATGTGGATGAGCCGTCCTTGGATGAGGACGTCGTTGTCTCCTTGGTGAGGTTGCCGTCGGCATCGTACTCGTACTCGACCGTGGATACTTCCGTACCATCATCGGGATTCGTCGCCACCCGCCTTGCCAGGGTCCCATCATCATTGAACTCGAGGTCATAGTGACCCTTGCCTGAGTGCTCGTCGGTATCGCCCGTGGTCTCCCAGTCGGTGGTCCAGCCATTCTCGTCCACAGCAAAGGTGGTTGTGAACGAGTATTCCTCTACTTCCTGAGTTGACTTGCCATTCTCATCGCGTTTGTGGTCGCTTCGTGTGCCGCTCGCGGAAATCATACTGCCATGATCATCCAGCTCGTACGTGACATCCGAATCCAGTCCCGAGGAGTCCGTGTGCTTGCGTGATGCCGTCACAAAGATGGGCTGATGCTTGGGTGCCAGAACCCCGAGCCCCCCATTGCCCGAGCTGTCAGGGGATGTGAATCCCAAGGGATTGCTGCAGGCGGAGAGTGCTGCCAGCGTGCCGCCTGCAGCCGATGACAGAAGCGCACGCCTGCTCAGGGAGTGGGCGCCGAAATGAGGGACGGGACTGCTGGTGGACATGCTCTGCTCCAATCGCTGACACACGAATGTGATGGCTACACGGTCACGAGCAAGGAGTCAAACACCGCTGCGGGTGAGGGGTCGTCGATGAGCGTGTATGTGTAGGTCGTGCTGGTGGTCCTTGTGACCGGCCGCCGCTTCGCCCCTGTGTCAACGGTTCCATAGACGTCCACGTCCATCTCGGCGGTTCTCTCGCACTGAACGAGGTTGCCGTTGTCGTCGTATGTGTACGCATCCTCGTAGGCGGAGGGGCTCGGCGTCGATGGGCTGCTTCCCGAAGCATCGGACGTTAGCTCCACGTGCGCCCCCGTTATCACACCATCGTCATCCATCTGGTACGTATAGGTGCTCAACGAGGTGCTTCCTGATCCCTTCCTCCGCGTAAAGGTGTATTTGCTCCGCGTGGGGAAACCCTGCTCGTTGTAGTCGGTGACAGATCTCGACTGTCCGCTCTCGTCGGACGAGGATCCTGACGTGTTTGTCACCTTCGTGATGACACCGTCGTCGTACTCATAGGTCGTCTCAGAGGACGTGCCATCCTGGTCGTTAGCGTTCCCGTATGTGGTGTGCGTCAGCCTGCACGGCTGGCCGTCGCCGTTGAACTCGTACGTCACATCGCTACTCGAACTGTCAGTGGTGCTCCTCTGCGAATCCTTCCTCGAGGTCGACGAGCCGCTCGAGCCTCCTGCGGTGGTCAACGTATAGGTCGACTCCACGGAGGTCACCCATCCGTTCTCGTCACGCGTGTAGGTGGACAGCATGCGCTGTATGCCACCACTGTCATCCTCCGTCCCCTCTGGATCAGTGAAGTCGGTCGTACGTTGCATGACGTTCCCATGCTCATCTAGGGTAAGGTCGACGGTGACATCAGACATCCCAACGGAGAAACCGCTCGATGTACTCTTGTAACCCGTCAACACGTAGAGAGGGGCCCTCTTGGGTCCGATAACACGCTCGATCTGGTCGAATGGGCTGCTGCAGCCTGCCAGGGCTGGTGCGAGAAGTCCCAAGCCCAGTGCAGCGCCCAGCAGGGAGCGACGGTCAAGAGGGCGAGCGCACAGAGAGCCGCCAGACATGATTGCTCCCCTGTCATCGAATGGTGGATGGTAACGCCCTTAGCCTAGCACCAATTGGTAATTGCACACTCAACGATACGAGATGGAAACGGCCAACGCGCTCTGGGAGGGATGGCGAGCGAGGTGTCATCCTTCTCACGCGGGCGCCCTAGAGCAGACGCAGCACGCCGCGCACCAGCCGCTCGAAGCTGTCCGCATGGCGCTGTGCCCCTGCGCGCACCGACTCGTGCGATGTCCCCGGCGCACCGGATGCGTTGGCTGCGAGCGTGAGCCCCAGCACGTGCATGTCCAGGGCATGGGCCATGATGACCTCGTTGACCGTGGACATGCCCACATATGAGACGCCCAGCTGCCGCATCAGGGCCACCTCGGCCGGCGTCTCGAAGCACGGTCCCAGGACGCCCGCATAGACGCCCTCCTCCACCGCGATGCCCAGGTCGTCCGCCACGCCACGAGCCAGCGTGCGCAGATAGGGCGTATAGGCATCCTTCATGTCCACAAAGGGCGTCTTCACGTCGCGCTCCCCCTCCCATTCGGCAAGGGGATTGCGTCCCGTGAGGTTGACCTGGTCGGAGAGTATGCCCAGGCCCAGGCTGGCGTTGCCCGGGACGGCTCCCGTGGCACAGGCAAAGATGATGTCACGGCAGCCCAGGTGGTGCGCATGGCGCACGAGGGACGTGATCTCCGCGGCGCTATAGCCCTGATACAGGTGGATGCGCCCCGGATAGACCACCACCGGAACGTCGTCCACCGTGCCGACCGTGGCCTCGAAGCAATGACCGCTCACGGGCATGGCGTTTGTGGGGAAGCCCTCGATATCGTGATAGTCGATGCGACGCACAGGCTTGACCAGACTCTTGAGGTGCCCAAGGCCCGTCCCCAAGACGATGGCGACGGGATGCTCGACGGACGGCTTGCAGCTCTTGACGAGATCCTCGGTGACCACGCAGAATCCCTCCTCCCTCAGGAGACGTGCGAGCAGCCCGTCTCCCCGCGTCAGCGTGCCAGTGTAGGAACCATCGTAAATCACATCCACGCCGCAGGAGGGGCTCTTCGCCTTCAGAACGGCGAGAGGTGCCGTCGCGGCGCAGATGCCCTCTTGGCGTGCCCGCTCCAGAGAGAGATGCGCACCCCGCTCGAAGTCCTCCGTGACATCCCTGCCGTCTTCGAGCATGACGCGCCCGCCGCGCTGCTCGGCGGGAGGCCTGGGTATGGGAAGCCCCGAGGCAAGCTCGGGACAGATTCCCACGGCGTCGACTTTCCCACAGAGCTCCTTCACCTCGGGCACGGGCTTCGCCCCACCATCGTAACGGCAGGCGCTGCCCAAGAGGCATCTGCTCACCAACGCGCGCATGCGCGGCACCGTGGCAGGGCGACTAGATCACCAAGGTGCCCAGCTGGAGGTTGGCCTGCGCCAGCTGGCTGTTGACGTAGTTCGTCCAGCCCTGGGAGGCCTGCTGAGCGGCTGCCTGGTACTTCTGCGAGGCAACCACATAGGCAGCCAGCGCAGCGTTATAGCTGGCTGAGTCGGGCGTGACGGTGTAGTTGGCCAGGGCCGAGGCGTAGGAGCCATCCGTAGCGGCCCAGGTACCTGCATTCGCATCCCACTCGCTACCCGCAAGGTTGATGATGTAGTCCGCATACTCCTTGCTCGTGGCATCCTTGTTGCCATCGGAGGGCTCGGTGGGGGCCGTGGGCGCATCGGGCACGGTGGTAGTAACCACGGAGTCGCGCAGCTTGTCTATCTTGGCGGTATCAGTAACCTCCTGTTTTACCTTATCGGCCGAGATGCCGAAGTTGGAGGCGATCTGGTCGAAGTCGGAGGTGCCGGCATGTTGCTGGGCAAACTGGCTCAGCTCGTCATCGGAGACAGTGATGCCCTGATCGTCTGCCGCCTTCGTGAGAATCTGCGTACGCGCGACGGCGAGGACGCCATCGGCGGAGGGCAGGTTGTAGGTGCCATCGGCATTGGCCTGGTTCTGGCTGGAAGTGGTATCGAGCACGTCCTGCGCCGTGATGTTGTAGGTCTGGCCCTTGTACGTGTAGGTGCCCATGACCGTATTGAGCTGATCGGCGGTGACCGTGGTCTTGCCAGAGAGGGAGCCGTCAATCACGCCGCCGGTAATGCGCGTGAGCACGAAGCGGCCGAACAGCATGCCCACAAGTGCGCAGGCAATGGCAATCCAGACCCACGAGGTGGTCGTGAGACCCTGGCGACGGCCAATCGTACGGGGCGACCTGGATGACCTGGTGCCTGCGGAACCCCTATGGGAGGTCTGGGAAGACCCCTTGCCCTTGCTGCGAGGAGCGTTCTTACGTCCCTTGTCCTTGGACCCTTCGTCTTGAGAGTCTCCCTCGGACTTCCCGGACTTTTTGGATCGCTTGCTCCGCTTTGGCGCATTGTCCTCATGGTCGTCCGTGGACTCCTTGTGCCTCTTGGACGTGCGACCTCTCTTGGGCTTTTCGCTGGAGGTCGTGGACTCCTCGTCCTCGAGCGTGTCCTCGTCATCCTGGATGTCAGGCAGAGCCCCGTCAGTCGCCACCTTCGAGGCCCGCGCATTCCTCTTTTCCTTCTTGCCCTTGTTCTTGTTGCCGCGTTTGTTGTGCTTACGTGACATGCTCATCCTCCTACGCACCTAGGGGCACTGATTGCAGGGCCATGATGGCCGCCTATCGTCAACCAATCCTCGAAATTGTAGGCGAGGCACTACCTCTTGTTGAGGGCCTCCACAATCTCACACGAAAATGCCTTTATATAGCCCCTGCCGTTCTGGGCGTCGAAGTCGATGCGCGCATGCAGTGCGTCTGCCACATCAGGAGCGATGGAACCGCCCGCAAACTCCAGAAGACAACCGAGCATGTCACGGTATTCCGGATCTCCGTGATAGCACTGTACCGCCTCATCGAGGATGGGCCACACCTGAGCGGAACGGGCCGGCTCGGTGGCACCAAAGCTCGTGAGAAAGCGGAATGCCGCAAGGCGCACGGCAGAGGACTCCTCGTCGAACAGGGACGCCTCGGCACCTTCGAAGGCCTCCTCCACGCAGCCGGGGTCCTCCTTGGCCATCTCGGACAGGACATCCAAGAGCTCCCAGCGCGTCTGCGCCTCGGGACGGTCGAGGCCGTCGATGACGTCGCCAGCGTACTCAAAGAGATCGCTGACACCCTCCCTGGCACGACGGGCCAACTCACGTGCAGACTCCTGCCTATGGCGACGGTTGGAGCCATCCAGCTCCGCCACGAGCGTCTCTAGATCCTTCTCGGTTTCCTTGTCTGCCATGTCTCCCCTATTCGCTAAACCCATCCACCATGATCGTGCCGCTGCGCGGATCCTGATGGAGTTCGATGAACCCCAGCTTCGACGCCTCACGCAGCAGGTTGCTGAAGGAGCGGTAGCCGTAGCTGCGCTCCGAGAACTGCGGACGCTTGCGCTTCATGGTGTCCTTGAGGCGCGAGGCAAGTATGGCACTGTCGCTCTCGCCCTGCAGCGCGTCGATGGTCTCGAACAGCAGCTCGTAGCAGGCATGGCGCTCCTTGGGCACCGTGGCGGTGAAGTCGGGCGTGCCCCCCTTGCTCACGATGTCCTCATAGAAGAGGAACTCGTCGCACACCTCGGCGAGCAGGCTGCTCGTGGACTCCTTCATGCCCACGCCGATGACGGTCTTGCCGAACTCCTTGAGCTTTGCCACGAGCGGCGAGAAGTCGGAGTCGCCGGAGAGGATGGCAAAGGTGTCGATGTGCTCCTTGGTGAGGCACATCTCCATCGCGTCCACGGCAAGGCGGATGTCAGCCGAGTTCTTGCCGGTATAGGCACGGTCTGGGATCTCGATGAGCTCGATGCCCAGCTCGTGCAGGGGCGTGATGGCGTCATCGAAGCGCTGCCAGTCGCAGTAGGCGCGCTTGGCGGTGATGCGCCCCTTGTCGACGAGACGCTCGAGGATGCGCTTGACGTCGGGACGCGGACCTGGCTCCTGATGGCCGTTGCGCTTGCGCCTGCCCGTCCCTAGGGCGAGGTTCTCGTAGTCGATGAGGACGGCGAGCGAGCTCTGTGCTGCTTCGTTCATGTGGTCGATGGTTCCCTTCGGGACGCCCTAGTGCTGGCGCCCATCACGATGATGATGCCCGTGGTCGTGCTCGGCAGGCTGCTCAAGCAGCGACCAATCGAGCCCGACAGAGGCTCCCGTCTCCTGATCCTGGTAGAGCAGGGTGATGGCCTGCGTCCCCAGGCGCGAGCCGCCGACCTTGCACAGGGCGTCATACAGGTCGAAGGCGTTCTGGGCGCCTGGCAGGGCCATGCCGGCATCATCCGCCTGCATGAGGGCGAGGCCAAGGTCCTTGCGCAGATGTTCCACCAGAAAACCAGGCCTGTAGTCCCCCACCACGGACCTCGGGGCAAGCTTGCTCAGGGCGACCGAGCCGCCCATGCCGTGCGAGACGATGTCGACCATCTGGGCCCCATCGATGCCCGCCGTCTCGGCAAGGGCAAGGGCATCAGCATAGCCAACCATGGCCGAGGCCAAGGCGACCTGGTTGCAGAGCTTGACCGTCTGGCCGCGTCCAGCAGCGCCCACATAGTAGACCGTGTCCGAGAAGCACTCGAGCAGGGGCAGAATGGGGGCGGCATCCGCCTCCGCGGCACCCGCCATGAGCGTGAGCGTGCCGTCGATGGCACCTTGCTCGCCGCCCGTCACCGGGCAGTCGAGCGCATGTTTGTCCATGACCTCCGCGGCATCGTGGATGTCGCGGGCAAGCTGGGAGGAGCTGGTGGTGAGGTCCACGAGCCAGGCGCCCTTCCTCGAGGCTGCGATGATGCCGCCCTTGTCGAGGTACACCTCCTCGACATCGGTGGGGTAGCCCAACATGGTGAAGACGACGTCCGCCTGCGAGGCGGCCTCGCCGGGCGAGGGCGCCCACATGGCACCCCGGGCGACGAGCGCGTCCGCCTTGGCCTTGGTGCGGTTGTGGACCGTAAGGCCATAGCCGGCATCCAGAAGGTGGCCCGCAATGGGGGCGCCCATGATGCCGGTGCCAATGAAGGCAACGCTGTGGATGGTCGATGACATAGGCCTCCTCTTCGTATCGGATGATGGGCAGACAGCGCCAGAGGGGCGCCCGTCAGGAGGGTTGCCTCCCCTTGCGGACCTTGCGTGCGATGCGATCGGTCAGCGAGAGCTTCTCGCGGCGATCGGTGCCCCAGAAGCAGAGCGCCACCATGCCGGGGCCGACATGGCTGCCCAGGATGGGTGACACCTGGCTGCGAATGATGGTCACGTCCTCGCAGCCCTCCTCCTTGCGCACCTCACGCTCGAGCCAGTCGGCGTCCTTCTCGGCGTCCGTGGAGACGATGGCCAGGGGAAGCGACGCATCATGGGCATAGTTGTCACGAAAGTCCTGGATGATGGCCTTGAGCGCCTTCTTGCGACCACGGCACATGCCGCGCAGCGTGAGGGCGCCGGTGAGGTCATAGGACAGCTCGGGCTTGATGTCCAGCTTGCTGCCCACATTGGCCGCTGCCGGAGGAATGCGGCCACCAGCGGCCAGGCTGTCAAAGCTATCCAGCGTGAAGTACCCATGGACGAAGTAGCGGGCGTCGCACGCCCAGGCATAGAGCCCCTCGGCCGAGAGGCCCAGGCTCGCCTGGTGCACCATCTCGATGGCAAGGAGCTCGCCCGCCGCAGAGTCGCAGGTGGTGTCGAGCACATAGAGCTCGAATCCGGGATACCTCTCCTTGATCATCTCCTGCGCCTGACGTGCGGAGTCGATCGAGGAGGAGAGTCCGCCGGAGAGGCCGATGTACACCGTGGGCATGCCGTCCAGTGCCGCGCGCTCGAAGGCCTCATAGTAGCGCCCTGGCGTGACGGCAGAGGTGGTGTAGTGCACCGTGGGGTTCTTGCGCATGGCCTCGTAGAACTCGTGGGGGTCGCTCGTGGCCCAGAGGTCGTCCACCTGCTCCCCCTCGGGGGTCATGTAGGTGAACGGTATGACCTCCACCCCCAGGGCATCCGTGACGCCAGGGGCATAGTCCGCCGTAGAGTCAACGATGAATCGTACGTTACGCCGTTGGTGATAGGCTCGGCCGACGCGCTTGACGTCGGTCGGATCCTGAGCATCCGCGCTGGTAAGGGGAGAGTCCGTGGGCATGTGCTTCCTTACGCCTCGTCGTTCGTCTCGACCTTGGGCTTGATGATGCCGTAGCCGCCGTTGTTACGATGGTAGATGACGTTGATGAGGCCCGTGTTGGCATTCTCGAACACGTAGAAGTCATGCCCGAGCAGATCGGTCTGGACCAGGGCCTGCTCCTCGCTCATGGGTTTGAGGTCGATGTACTTCTCGCGCACCAGGAGGTTGTCCTCCTCCTTGGGGGGCTCGATGAGGCTCGAAAGGTCACCGATCCCCTCGGGTGCCACATCGCCCCGTGCGCCGGCAGAGCGGCGGGTATGGTCGATGACGCGCGTCTTGTACTTGCGCAGCTGGCGGGTGACCTTCTCGGCCGCCTCGTCGATGGCGACGTACATGTCTTCCTGGCTGGCCTCCACGCGCACCACCGCATCGCGCACGAAGACGGTGATCTCACAGGTCTTGCGATCCGGGTTGGAGCGATTGCGTCCCACGCGCAGCACGACATCACAGCTCATGGGGCTGATGTCGAACACCTTGAGGGCCCCGCCGACCTTGTCCGTCACATGCTCGCGCATGCCGTCGGTGATGGAGACCTTCCGACCCGTAATCTTGATGTCAACCATGTGTTCCTCCTTCTTAGAGATCATCCTCTGGAAGAGGTGACTAGCCTAGTTGTACCCCTTGGGGACTTTGCGGGGAAGGCAGATCCCCTGGCGACCGGACGCACATCCGCGCGCCGCACAGGCTAGCTAACGGCATTGGCGCCTGCCGTGGACCCATCGCCCGCATTGCCCGCAGACGACGCTCCCTCGTTGGCGCCCATGGTGCCCGTGGAGGCGCTGGCAGACTGTCCACCCGCGAGCGCACCTGCCGCATTGGCTGCCGCCTCGGGCGTCCCCTTGGTCGGGACCCCCTTGACCTGGTCTGCCGCACCGAGATTGGGGAGGCTCCCCACCCAGTGCGCGCGCACCAGATCGTATGCGCCTGATTCCCGCAGCGCAGAGAAGGCGTCCGAGACGCCCTGCCTGAGGTCGGCGTTGGTGCCGAGCACCGCGATGCCCTTGGGGGTGGGCTCGCCCAGGATGCCGCCCATGGCGACATCGGCATGCGACTGTGCGAGGTACGCGCCGGGATAGGCCTCGCAGAGCACATAGTCCACATCACCGCCCTCGAGTGCCGAGAAGGCGTCATTGAGGTTGTTGTAGCCCGTGGACTGCAGGGAAAGGCTGGTCCGCTCGAGCGCCGAGGCGGACTTGGAGCCTGCCTGCACGCCGACCCTCTTGCCCGTGAGATCGGAGCCGCTGAGGGTGCCACTGAGCTTCTTGCCAAAGAGCGCGGGGGCCGTCTCGGCATAGGAGCAGGCCGTCGTGACATCCGTGCCGGCAGGTGCCACCGTACCCGCCGCGTCCGTTCCGGAGTAGTTCATGACCACGTCGCAGGTGACACCCAGCGCAGCGGCGGGGTCGCTCACACTCACGAAGGAGACCTTGAGCCCCATCTGCTCGGCAAGGGCGGAGGCAAGGTCCACGTCCAAGCCCGATATGGCACCGTCCGCGTTGGCAAAGTAGAGAGGGACGGTCTCCACCTTGGTATTGATGCCCACCGTAAGCGTGCCCGCAGTCACGAGGGCGCCATCAGGCACGCTCTGCGCGTGCTCCGAGGCCAGCGTGGCAAGCGCCTGGTCGACCGAGGGCGTGGACCGCATGGCGCCCGACAGCCCCTGCGCGCCGCATCCTCCCACCACGAGGGCACCAACAAGGGCAAGAGCCCCAACGCATGTGCGACCCCGCATGCCGATGCTCGTGACTGTGATGCCCATCGCTCCCCCGTTTTCGGCAGGCCGCCCACCAAGGGCGTCCGTCCCCTCCCTGTTCCCTCCAGCTGACCTGGTATTTGACCCCACACTCGCGTACGGGAGCCTTCGCTTCGGGGCTACGGCCCCCCACTATCGGCCCTCTCGCCCGTGGGGCCAGATGCCCCCAGCCGCGGACGGTACGACTTGCTTCTAGGACGAGCCATGCTCGCCGGCACGCTCACGCCCGGCTTACGTGGATCCTTTTGACCTCGTCTGCCATGGACTAGGGAGACCTGCCAAAGCGCGCCACCCGCAACCACAGACCTGAACGGAACGCAGCAAGTATACCAGCCCGTGGGCGTTTCGATCCCTCT
>NZ_AWEZ01000049.1 GCF_000468755.1 Olsenella profusa F0195 | reverse complement strand
TTTTTTGCTCCCGGCAGTGACAACCATCGGTTGTCACTGCCGTTTACCAGGCATTCTTTATCATAACCATTCCGGTGCGCACATCGTTTGACTGTGCCAGGAGGGCATACAGCCGGGTGACCCCATCACCCGGCTGTCGTCATCTCAAGGATAGGCCACCCCAGCGTGCGTCTGGGAGACAGACAAGTGGGGTCGTGAATGAGTTCACGTACGGATTCAAGGGGCAGCCATCCGAACGGGGGCGTTCCCACAGCCCACGGTGATGCGCCATCCAGCATATGGACGGCAGACTCGTGGCCATGCGTCAGGTTGTTCTGACGCACCTTTCGAGGACTCGCCCGCACGGTGGACACAATGAGGGTTCGACCAGCCCCGGAGCAACCTTCCAGGGCTGGTCGAACTGGACCTTCTAGCAGAGAGAGCTGCCTATCGCACGAACTCCTCGACGGCATGCTGGATGCCCGCCGCGTCCAGGCCATACTTGGCCAGGAGCTCCAACGCGGGGCCGGACTCACCGAAGACGTCCTGGACGCCCAGCTTCCTCACGGGTACGGGCCGTGCCTCGGCAAGGGCCGCGCACACGGCGTCGCCCAGCCCGCCGATCACGGAGTGCTCCTCCACCGTGACGACCCGACCGGTCCTCGCGGCCGAGGCGACCACGAGGCCCTCGTCCAGGGGCTTGACGGTGTGGACGTTGAGCACCTCGGCGCTCACGCCCTGGGTGGCGAGCGCCTCGGCCGCCTCGAGCGCAGCGCCTACCATGAGGCCGCAGGCCACGATGGTGACGTCCGTCCCCGCACGCTCCACGACGCCACGACCCAGCTCGAAGCGGTAGCCGGCCCCATGGAGCCGTGGTGCGGCAAGGCGGCCGAGGCGGAGGTACACAGGACCGTCCGCCTCATAGGCGGCCCTGACGGCGGCCTGCGCCTCCGCGTCGTCGGACGGCACGACCACCGTCATGCCCGGGATGGCGCGCATGAGGGCGATGTCCTCGTTGCACTGGTGCGTGGCGCCGTCCTCGCCCACGGAGATTCCCGCGTGCGTGGCGCCGATGACCACGTGCAGGTGGGAATAGCCGATGGAGTTGCGCACCTGCTCGAAGGCACGGCCGGCGGCAAACATGGCGAACGTGCTGGCGAACACCCTGTGCCCCGTCGCGGCGATGCCCGCGGCGATGCCCATGAGGTTCTGCTCCGCTATGCCCACGTCGAAGAAGCGGTCAGGGAAGGCCCTCTTGAACATGCCCGTCTTGGTCGCGGCGGCGAGGTCGGCGTCGAGCACCACGAAGTCGTCGTGCTCGTGGCCCAGCTCGACGAGGGCGTTGCCGTAGCTCTCGCGGGTGGCCATCCTCTGTGCGTCTGCCATCACTAGGCCTCCTTCGAGAGCTCGGCCATCGCCTGGGCGAACTCGTCGTCGTTGGGGGCCTTGCCATGCCAGCCCACCTGATCCTCCATGAACGAGACTCCCTTGCCCTTGACCGTGCGCATCACGATGCAGGTGGGGGCGCCCTTGGTCGAGCGCGCCTCCTGGAAGGCGGGTCGCAGCTGGCCGGGGTCACTGCCGTCGGCCACCTCGGCCACATGGAACCTGAACGCGCGGAACTTGTCCGCGATGGGCTGGGCGGAGTTGACCTCCTCGATGGTGCCATCTATCTGGAGGTTGTTGTTGTCCACGATGAGGCAGAGGTTGTCCAGCTGGTGGTTGCCGGCGAACATGGCCGCCTCCCACACCTGCCCCTCCTCGATCTCCCCGTCGCCCAGCAGGCTGTAGACGCGGTAGGCGTCACCCCAGTGCTTGGCGGCCAGTGCCATGCCCACGGCCGTCGAGACTCCCTGGCCCAGTGAGCCCGTGCTCATGTCCACCCCGGGCGTGTCGTGCATGTTGGGATGGCCCTGCAGGTATGAGCCCACGTGTCGCAGCGTCAGGAGGTCCTCCTTGGGGAAGAAGCCCCGCTCGGCAAGCGTGGCGTACAGCCCGGGCGCGCAGTGGCCCTTTGACAGGACGAAGCGGTCGCGGCCGGGGTCGTGCGGGTTGCCGGGATCGACATGCATCTCCTCGAAGTACAGGTATGCGAGGACATCCGCCGCAGAGAGCGAGCCACCGGGGTGGCCCGACCTGGCCGCGTGGGTACCTGCGATGATGCCCTTGCGGATCTCGTTCGCATGCCTCTTGATCTCTGCGTTGTCCATGGGAGGACTCGTTCCTTTCTCGCGGAAGCGGGCGGGTCGCCTACTGGGCGTCGAGGACCTTCTGCCAGTCCCTGTCGAAGCTGGCACGGCCCTGATCGGTGAGCGGGTGCCTCACGGCCTTCCTGAGCGCGACAAGGGGCACCGTGGCGATGTCGGCGCCGAGGAGGGCGGCCTGGGTGATGTGGTTGGGGGTGCGGACGGACGCCGTGATGATCTCCACCCGGCCGTCGACGTTCCTCCCCGCCCAGTCGTAGTTCTTGACGGCCCGTACGACGCTGGCGAGCTGCCCGATGCCGTCCTCGGCAATGTCGTCGAAGCGGCCGACGAAGGGGCTGACGTAGCGGGCGCCGGCGTTGGCCGCGAGCAGCGCCTGCGTGGGCGAGAAGACGAGCGTCATGTTGACGCGGATGCCCTCGGCGGCCACGGTGTGGCAGGCGGTGAGGGCCTCCTCGCAGATGGGGAGCTTCACGACGATGTTGGGGGCGAGCTTGGAGAGGCGACGGGCGTCGGCGACCATGTCCTCGATGGTCTTGGCCTGGGACTCGGCGGAGACGGGCAGGCCCTCGCAGACCTCGCAGATCCTGACCATGTGGCCCTCGAAGTCGGCGAGCCTGCCACCGGTCTTGGCGTAGAGGCTCGGGTTGGTGGTGACGCCGGCGAGGACGCCCCAGCCCTCGGCCTCCCTGATCTCGTCGAGGTCGGCGGTGTCGATGAAGAACTTCATGATGGCTCCTTTCCAGATGTCCGCTCGTGCGCGGACACGCGATACCTTGACGTTAGCCGAGACGCCCAAGCGCCTCCTCGATCTTCCCGCGAACGAACACGGATGCGTGGGCAACGTCATCCTTCCAGCTCGCGGAACCCAGATACCACATTTCGCACACATAGCGACGGACCCCCTGGGGCATGAGTTGGGTCAGGGCACCCTCGTAGTCCGTCGTGCCCTCGCCAAACAGCATGTCACGGTACTGGCCGGCCCTGGTCGCCTTCATGTGGGCCGCAAAGATGTGCCCCGCGCCCGTCGCGATGTCGTCGGCGACGGGCCTGCCGTAGAGCAGCGACGCGTTGGTGAGGTTGCCCACGTCGGGATAGACGCCCAGGAAGGGGCTGTCGATCTCGCTGACGTACCTCATGGCCTTCTCGACCGTGTCCATGAACGGGGTCTCCATGGTCTCGAAGCCCATGACCACGCCCGCCTTTGCGGCCATCTCGCAGGCCTTGGCCAGGTTCTCCCGGAAGCATCCCTCGGAGCCGTCCCAGGCGTCCTCCTCGTAGTAGGCGTCATAGCCGGCGAGCTGGATGATGTGCAGGCCGAGGTCACACGCCAGTTCAAGCGCCTTGTCCATCATGACGAGGCCATATGCGCGCTTCTTGGGGTCCTTGGCGCCAAGGGGCCACTTGCGATGTCCCGAGAGGCACAGGGAGCCCAGGGGCACGCCCGCGTTGCGCATGGCCTGGACGACGTCCGCGCGCTCACGGGCCGTCCAGTCCAGCCGGGCCTGGCGGGCATCGGACTCGTCCACCGAGATCTCCATGTAGTCAAAGCCGCTGTCTGCGGCAAGGCGCAGACGCTCCTCCCAGGTGAGGTCCGAAGGCGTCGCCTTCTCATAGAGCCCCAGCTCGTACGCTTTGCTCATATACGCTCCTCCCGAATGCAGGGTGCTGGTCTCGTCTGGAAAGGCCAGCGCCTGCGTCCTCGCTCGATTTCGACAGAGAGCGGCAGGATGGTCTGCTACTTCCCCTGCCCGTAGTAGGCATGGGGCCCATGCTTGCGGAGGTAGTGCTTGTCAAGCAGGTACTGTGGGGCAAGGGCGTCAGCGGCAGACTTGTCGGCGGCGCCACAGAGCAGCTCGGTGTCGCGGGCCATCTTCGCGATCTCCTCGATCACCACGGCATGGTACACGGCCTGTGCCGCATCCTTGCCCCACGAGAAGGGGCCGTGGTTGCGCACGAGGCAGCCGGGCTGGGCCACCGGGTCGGTGCCCGCAAAGCCCTCGACGATGACCTTGCCTGTATCGAGCTCGTAGGCTTCCTCGATCTCCTCCTGGGTGAGCCCCCGCATGCAGGGGACCTCGCCGTAGAAGTAGTCGGCCTGCGTGGTCCCATAGCAGGGGATGGAACGGCCGGCCTGTGCCCATGCGACGGCGGCCGCCGAGTGGGTATGGACGACGCCGCCGATCGAGTCCCAAGCCCTGTACAGGTACGCATGGGTGGGCGTGTCCGACGACGGGTTGAGGTCACCCTCCACCACCGTGCCGTCGAGGTCACAGACGACCATGTTCTCGGGAGAGAGCTCGTCGTAGTCGACCCCCGAGGGCTTGATGACGAAGAGGCCCTTGTCGCGGTCCACCTCGGAGGCGTTGCCCCAGGTGAAGACCACCAGCCCATGTTTGGGCAGATCCATGTTGGCCTCGTAGGCCCTCTCGCGAAGTTCCTTGAGCATCATGTGCGTCACCCCTTAGAGAACCGAACGGAACGGGACGTTAGGCTCGTGGTCGAAGCAGTCATGGAAGCCACGATCGTACATGTACTCCCTCTTGTCCTTGTCCAGGGGGTAGGTGTAGTCCCCGCCCGGCTGCCAGTAGTACGGATGGAAGGTGTAGCCCAGACGGTCCCTGCGCATCTGGTACAGGACCTCGATCTCGCGCTGGTCGGCCATGAAGTTGGTCCAGACGTCCCAGTGGATGGGAATGACGACCTTGGCCTGCAGGGCCTCCGCCATGCGCAGGATGTCGGTGGCCTCCATCTTGTCCTGGATGCCCACGGGGTTGCAGCCATAGGAGCCAAAGCACACGTCGACGCCGCCGTACTCCCTCATGACGTCCTTGCCGTGCTTGGCGAAGTAGATGGAGTAGTGGGAGTCGCCGCTGTGGTAGATGTTGCCGCCCGGGGTCACGAGGAGGTAGTTGACGGCCTTCTCGTCCATGTCGGTCGGGCACGTGCCCGCCAGGTCCTCGCGGTCGGGGCCGGTGGAGTCGGTGGTGACGATGCAGGTACGATCGAAGGAGTCCATGCAGACGATGGTCATGTCCTTGATCTTGAACGTGTCGCCGGGCTTGACGACGCGGATGCGATCCTCGGGCACGCCCCACGCGCGCCAGAAGTCGGCGGACTTCTCGGGACCGATGAAGGGCACGGGAATCTCGTTGCCGCTCTCGTCGGTGGTGGTCATGCCCGACTGGATGACGTGGGCGGCCCACTCCTTGGACATGTGGTCCTGGTGATAGTGCGTCGCCAGGACGGCATCCACATGGGTGAACGCGAAGGGGTCGAAGACGTAGGGGATGTTGCGCAGGTTGGGTTGCATGGCCCGGACGCCGGCCATGTTGGCCATCTGATGGCCGACCTTCATGAGGCCGTTGCCGTGGGTGCGCTTCCCATTGCCGGTCCACAGGTCGATGGTGATGTTGGCGTCGCCGGGCGTCTTGACCCACATGCCGGTGCAGCCGAGCCACCACATCTTGACGTTGCCCTTGGGCACCGTGCAGTTCTCGATGTCCTCGTTGAGCCATGTCCCCCACTCGGGGAACGTGCTCATGATCCACCCCTCACGGGTGACCTCGTCGATCGCAGACATTCGAACCTCCCTTGGTTGGTGAGCTGTCGATACCCCGCCCAGGGGCGGGGCCGTGGTACCGCGCGCGTGATGCTACTTCGCGAGCACCGTGTAGAGCGCGACCTCGTCGGTCTCGCGGTTGGCGGAGATGATGTGGCTCGATCCGCCCTCCTCGAAGACCCAGACGTTCGCGGG
>NZ_AWEZ01000048.1 GCF_000468755.1 Olsenella profusa F0195 | reverse complement strand
GATATTCCTTTCAAGATCCTTGTAGACGAAGCCATTTTGCTCAAAGAACTGTAGGAACCTCAGGGATTTGTTTGAGAGGGCGACATAGAGTGCAACGAGCGAGTAGATGAAACTGACAAAGTACGACCTGATGAAGGTTCCAAGGATACAAGCAAGCATCGTATAGAAGGAAAAGTATGTGACTATGACTGCTACAAAGTGCAGCAACATGCTGAGGAAAGGTCGGAAATCGCCAAAGTGAAGGCAGGTAACGGACAGCCCGATGGTAGCTCCTAGCGTGAAGAACAGTATGAGACATAGGTCCTTCGCAACGAAGTAGCGGACCGAGCCCATTCCTAGGTCCTGATAGAAGAGGATGGATTTCTCGCTGAAGTCGAGACAGACGTAGGACGCCGCCAAGGCAGGAAGTATGAAGACACCCAGTTGTGTAAGAACGACGTAGGTCCCGAGCAACGTCCCCTCAAGGTCGACTCCGTCAGGATAGGCGGGAATCTGCATGACATACCCAAGAGCGAACAGGCCCATGGACAGCGCGACCGTGATGGGGAGATACACGCCATGAGAGAAGCGTCGAAGTTCGACTAGCATGGAACGCCACCTCCTATATAGCGCCTTACTATGGTTTTCGTCGGAAGGTCCTTCTCTATGTGCCCATCCTCAAGGAGATAGTTGGCTCCTGGCATTTCTGTGAGATCAGACAGATCATGGGTAATGTTGATAGAGGTTATTTCCGGGCGATTAAGGTACTTGTTAAAGAACGACCGTATCGTTCGCGTGCTTGTCTGATCGAGTGCGGAAGTGCATTCGTCGAGCACGATGACTTTTGGGTTCTTGGAGAGAAAGAAGAGAATCTTGAGTTTCTGCCTCTGGCCGTCGCTGAGCCTCCTAAGCCTTAGACCTTCCTGGATTGAGGCTATGTTCAGGCCCTGATACAGCCTACGGCAGGCATTGCCATCAGAGTGTGCTTCTGCGGCTCTGATGACATCAGATACGTGGAGATCGAGTGGCAGACCGCTGTAGCTTCCGATTACGCTCACTTCTCCACCTTGGGTGGACACGATCCCCCCGTGTGGTATGAGCCCTGCGAGCGACTTGGCGAAGGTAGACTTGCCACTGCCGTTTTTGCCTAGAAGATGGTTGATACGACCTGCGGGAAACGAGACATCCGCATGACTCAGTACCGTTCTGTTTCTAAATCCGACCGAGTAATCAATTAGCTTCATGATGATTGTCCAAAATGGTACACGGAAAGGCCCGTGGACTCCATGGAGGCCACGGGCCCCTCGTTGGTCTACCAGCCAATGAAAGTGGCGTTTACGTTCTGGAAGAGATATACAGGGCTAAGGACATCCTCGAGCCTGCATGTCTCAAGTTCCTTCTCGAGTTCTTTCTGTTCCATGGGGTTTTCGACAATGAAATCATCTATGGTCTGGCGCGGATCTTGGTTATCCATGGCAATCCTCAACTCTTCCTCTCGTTCTGAATGCGATTGCATGCTGGTCGACCATGCTTTGCATTGTGCTCGATCAGTCTTAAGGTCAAATAAAGCAGATACTAAGAAAGTCATAAGATGCGCCATGGAAAAATAACGTATGAGCTGAATGGCTATAATCCAAATTGTGGCAGGATGTCCCGGGAGGTGTCGGTTCTCATGCACGAAAAGGTATTGGTGGTAGAGGACGACCGGGACATTTCGACCATCGTGATGGACTGCTTGAGTGCCGAGGGATATGAGTGCCATGCAAGCTATGCTGGCAACGATGCACTGAGAGAGTTTGGGGCCCAGCCCTATGATCTGGTCATCTGCGACCTCATGTTGCCGGGGTGTCCGGGAGAGCGGGTCGTGAGTGCCATAAGGTCAAGAGATAGCACTATACCCATACTCATTATATCTGCCCGTGGAAGTACTTCGGACAAGGTAGATCTCTTGTCGCTTGGCGCAGATGACTATCTGGCCGAGCCCTTTGACATAGCGGAGCTGATAGCACGCGTTGGCGTCCAACTGCGTCACACGAGACATGAGGATTCCGAGAAGATCGGCCGTAGTCGGGTCTCAGTGGGTAGGTGGGTGCTGGACCGGGATTGCAGGACGCTTGAGATCGACAAGGTTTCGTTGTCTCTGACATGCATAGAGTTCAATCTCGTCGAGGCGCTCGTCAGCCATCCCAAAAGGGTTTTTACGCGTCCAGAGCTATTCGAAATTGCCTGGGGCGAACGTTTTTCCAATGATGCAGGGACGGTGAATGTCCATATATCGAACATTCGAACAAAGCTGAGGCCGACGGGGACCGATTCCTACATTGATACCGTTTGGGGTGTAGGATTCAGGCTCGTTGTTCCACAAGATGATGGGGAAATCCCCGCGTGAACGCCCTCGAGACAGCATCCTTAACGAAGGTGTGGGGTAGGGTGAAGGCCGTCAATGCGGTGTCGATGCATGTAGAGAATGGCGCGATCTATGGGCTTGTCGGTGATGCGGGGTCTGGAAAAACAACGCTGCTGAGCCTAGCTTCTGGGCTGATGGCTGCTGATACGGGTGAAGTCATCTTGTTCGGTAACCGTTCGACGCGATATTCCCGAACTCGTGTTGGGGCGATGCTTGGGCCACAATCCACCATTGGATATCTCACTGCGCTTGATAATCTCATGATCAAGGCCTTGGCCAGTGGATTGGTTGACGCCCGAGCTCGCTGTATTGAGGTTCTGGATACCCTTGGTGTGAACGATATTAAGGTTCGTGTTAGATATTCTTCGGTCGACCAGCGTGTACGCATCAGAATCGCGCTCGCCCTTGTCAATAGGCCCGATTTGCTCTTATTGGATGAGCCATTTGTGGGGCTTGACTCTCGTTCGTCCCTTGAACTTAGCTCAACCCTTCTTACACTTAACGAGGAAACGGGGATTACCATCGTCATGGCCTCGCGACGAATAGGCTGGCTCCAGTCAATGGCGACACATTATGGTGTCCTGAAACAGGGGCGCTTACAGCGTGAGGTTTCCACGACACGCCTGCTGGTCGAATGCGATGGCTCAATTAGGCTTCGCACTGTTGATTTGCCGAGGGTTATGGTTCTACTTGAGGAATCCTTGGGACCCGACTGCATCGAATCGTGTCGCGATATGATGACAGGAGAGGACTATCTTTGCATAAGGGATACCGATGAGTACCTGCTGTCTGGGTTGCTGCACGATATGGACGCAGAGGTACTTGAGATGTACAGGTCAAGGAGGAGTCCTGAAGAGGTGCTTTTGGATGGTGCAAGGGACTCATCATGACAAATCTGTTATTATCAGATTTTTATCGCATATCGCGGACTAGGCCGTGTTGGATTCTGGCTGTCATCGTTGTTGCCTTAGGTGCTTGGTCAGCACTCGTTGTGTCGGAGTCGGGCTTGGGTCTTGGTGTATCTGCATCACTCGTCTTTGGCGTGCATGGGTGGTATGGCGCAAGTGTGCCCGCATCCGAAAGCGCAAAGTTTCTGACGCGAGCGTGGGGGCAGGCCTTTCTTGCGGGTGGCTCATTGACGCTTGTTATCTCGCTTTTTGGTGCGGGCCTCATGTCATCCGACTTCGTATGGGGCTATGAGTGCAATCTACTGGGAACGGGCTGCTCCAGGCGCCTCTATCTCCTTGAAAAGGTCGTCCTTTGCACAATGGCATCTGCCTTGGTGTTGCTGCTTTCTGCGGGCGCATCTCGGTTGACGCTTATCGCGAGAGGATTCTCGTTCTCTTTTTCGGAAGAGGCTTGGATGCTTACCGGGTGGCTTGTACTTGCATGGCTGCATCTCACTGCTTATGCTGCGCTTTCGTTGCTGTTGACTGCCGTTCTCAAAAGTCGAACGAAGGGAATGGTGGTCGGTGCAGCAATGGGATCGGGGATTATTGGCATGGCCGTATGGGCGTCTTTCATGATGGCTGCGCGGCAATGGCCCGCTCTTTCGCGGATTGCAACATTGCTTCCCTATTGCAATGGCCAGCTGTTGGGACAAGGTTCTCAGATTTTCTTTGACAGATATGGGAGTACCGAATCGGACGTTGCCAACAGGGTGCTTACGATCTTGGGGAATGCGGGAATCGATCCGCTGTGGCACATCTTGCTTGTGGACGTTGCCGTCCTTCTGCTGGTGTTGGTAGGCATATGTGCGCTTGGACGCTGGAGCAGACATTGATTGGCCTGATAGTTGGAGTGGCACTCGGCTTTCTTTTTGCGAGCCTTATCTATGAGGGTGAGATTCGTCGACAGGGACGAATATTCGAGGACAAGACCTCTTTGGGAAGCATTCACATGGGGGCAATGCTTGCTAGCCGAGGATGGAGAAGATTTGCCCGGATAGTGAATGCCCACCTCGCTCTCATGCAGCAGCAATTGAGTGCAAGCCTTGCGGAGCAGAGATCCTTCAGGCGGGGCTTGTCTGCTCTTGGTCATGATATGCGTACCCCTCTTACCGGTGTGAAGGGATACGTGCAGCTTGCAAGAAGGACAGTAGACGATCCTGGGATACAAGCGCGCCTTGATGCCGCAGTCGAAAGAATAGATGCGGCTGAGGGCATGCTTGACAGGCTGCAGGTATACGCGTGGGCGAATGATCCCGATCGCAGCTACATATATGAGCAGGTGGGAGTGCTGACATTACTGATTGAAGTTCTTGACGATCATGAGATCGAGTTTCGCCAACGGGGATGGGAGCCGCGTGTCAGCTTCGAAAACGAAGCGCTTCGAGTTGTTGCCGATCGAGAGGCCCTTCGGAGAGTCCTTGACAATCTCGTTGTTAATGCCTTGCGTCATGGGGTGTCCCCGCCCTCCCTTTTCCAGCAGGGCGATGCAAACCAATGGAGCCTTAGCATTACAAACGACTTGAAGGAGGGGGAAGCGGTGGATATGACTCATCTCTTCGATCGCTTTTGGAAGGCAGATGCCTCGCGCCGTGCGTCTGGCATGGGCTTGGGTCTTTCTATTGCACACTCCCTTGCGCGTGATATGGGGATGTCTCTGCGAGCCACGACTGGCGATGGCGCCATTAGCTTCATCTTGTCCCCGTTGTGCCGGGACAAGTCGAATACCTGCTAGAATCGTTCATCGTATGTCCGCATGCAGGAAAGGTCTTTCCCATGAGCGAGAGCGCAAGCGAAAACACGAGTTACCCGTCGTATGACGCCCAGGCCATAGAGATCAAGTGGCAGCAGAGGTGGGAGGACGAGGGCCTCTACAGGACCGACGAGGATCCGGCCAAGCCCAAGCGGTACGTGCTCGAGATGTTCCCGTACCCCTCCGGCGACCTGCACATGGGCCATGCGCGCAACTACACCATCGGCGACGCCATGGCCCGCCAGGCGCACATGCGTGGCTTTGACGTGCTGCACCCCATGGGCTTCGACGCCTTCGGCCTGCCGGCGGAGAATGCCGCCATCAAGCACCACACGCAGGCGGCCAAGTGGACCTACCAGAACATCGACCGGGCCGTGCGCACCATGAGGCGCATGGGCTTCTCCTTTGACTACGACCGCATGTTCAACACCTGCGACCCCGAGTATTACCGCTGGGGCCAGTGGATGTTCATCCAGATGTGGAAGAGGGGCCTGGCCTACCGCGCCACCTCGCCGGTCAACTGGTGCCCCGGCTGCAAGACGGTGCTCGCCAACGAGCAGATCGTGGACGGCCGCTGCTGGAGGTGCGGCTCCATCCCCGAGAGGCGCAACCTCTCGCAGTGGTACCTCAAGATCACCGACTACGCCCAGGAGCTCCTGGACGACCTCGACACGCTCACGGGCTGGCCCGAGAACGTGAAGGCCCAGCAGCGCAACTGGATCGGCCGCTCCGAGGGTGCCGAGATCGACTTCAGGCTGGCGGACGAGGACGGTGTGACGCCCACGGATCGCACCATCACCGTGTTCACGACGCGCGCGGACACGCTCTTCGGCACCACCTTCATGGTGCTGCCGCCCGAGAGCGAGCTTGCCGAGGAGTTGGTCGTGGGCACCGAGCACGAGGCCGCCTATCGCGAGCTGCGCGCTGCCACCGAGAGGGTCTCCAGCGTGGAGCGTCAGGGCTCCGATCGCGAGAAGCACGGCGTGCCCACCGGCCGCTTCGTCATCAATCCCATCACGGGCGAGCCGTTTCCCATCTGGGTGGCGGACTACGTGCTCATGGACTATGGCACCGGCGCCGTCATGGGCGTGCCCTGCGGCGACCAGCGCGACTTCGAGTTCGCCAAGAAGTATGGCCTGGACATCGTCCCCATCATCTGCGAGAAGGATGGTCCGCTGTACGAGCGCCTCAAGGATCAGAGGGACATCGTGGTTCGCGACGTCGACTGGGACGGCGCCATGGCCATCGAGGGATATCTCGTGCAGTCCGGTGCGTTCACGGGCCTCAAGGGCGGCAAGCACTCGGAGGGCGTCGCGGCCATCCTCGGCTGGCTCGAGGAGCATGGCTGCGGTCGCGCGAAGGTGCAGTTCCGCCTGCGCGACTGGCTCATCAGCCGCCAGCGCTACTGGGGCAACCCCATCCCCATGATCCACTGCGACGACTGCGGTGACGTCCCCGTGCCCGAGGACCAGCTGCCGGTGCGCCTGCCCGAGGGGCTCGACCTCGGTGCGGGCGAGACGCTTGCCGAGTACGCACCCTTCTTTGAGACCACCTGCCCGAAGTGCGGCAAGCCGGCCCGCCGCATCACCGACACCATGGATACCTTCACCTGCTCCAGCTGGTACTACCTGCGCTACTGCGACCCGCACAACGATGCGTCACCGTTCTCGCGCGAGGCCGTGGACCGCTGGATGCCCGTCGACAACTACATCGGTGGCATCGAGCACGCCATCCTGCACCTGCTCTACTCGCGCTTCTGGACCAAGGTCATGCGCGACCTCGGCCTCGTGGGCACGGACGAACCCTTCACCAACCTGCTCTGCCAGGGCATGGTCAAGGATGCCAACGGCGACACCATGAGCAAGTCCAAGGGCAACGTGGTGCCGCCCTCGAGCGTCATCGGGCCGTATGGCGCGGATACGATGCGCCTGGCCATCCTCTTCATTGCCCCGCCCGAGAAGGACTTCGACTGGGACGAGGATGCCGTCGCGGGCGCGAACCGCTTCATCAGGCGCGCGTGGCGCGTGGTGTGGGAGCTTGCCAACGCCGGTGACGCTGCGGCGCCGCTTGACGTGACGACGCTGGACGCCAGGGCCAAGGAGCTCAACCGCACCCTGCACGAGCTCGGCCTGCGCTGCACGGCCGACTTCGACCGCGGGCAGTTCAACACGGCCATCTCCGCATGCATGGAGCTCACGAACGCCGCGAGCAAGTACCTGCTGGAGACCGCCGAGGGCGAGCGCGCCGCCTCCGTGTGCTGGCGCGTGGCACACGACCTGGTGGCCATGCTGGCGCCCATCTGCCCGCACTGGGCCGAGGAGCTCTTCCATGAGGCGCTGGGCCAGACAGGCTCCGTCTACGACGAGCCCTGGCCCGCGTTCGACGCCGAGCAGGCCAAGAGCGACATGGTCGAGATCGTGGTGCAGGTCAAGGGTAAGAACCGTGCCCACATCGAGGTGGCGGTGGACGCGCCGAAGGACGAGCTCGAGACGGCGGCCCGCGAGGCCGTGGCCGAGCAGATTGCCGGCAGGGACGTGAGGAAGGTCATCGTCGTGCCCGGGCGCCTCGTGAACATCGTAGCGGTGTAGGGGCTCGTCATGGCGAGCTATCCCTTCAGCGCCCTCGTCGGCCAGGACGACCTGCGGCGCGCCCTCGTCCTCAACCTGGTCGACCCCACCATCGGCGGCGTCCTCATCCAGGGGGAGAAGGGCACGGGCAAGACGACGGCCGTCCGCGCGCTGCCCGCACTCATGGGTGGCGACCTGCGCGTGGTGGAGCTGCCGTGACCCTGCCCGTCTGATGGGCGCGGACTATCGCCAGCTCGACGAGTCGCGCGTCGGGGATCCCCGCAGCATCATCGAGGAGGTACTCGCCCACTAGGAGCCAGGCCAAGTGTGCGTTGGATTCACGTTGAAAATTCCCAACTGGGCAAACGCGAGGTGACCTCGGTTCAACGCGCGCTTTCTCGATGTCCCTCGCCTTTGCCGTAGCGACTGCCACCGCTTACGTGATTGCGCCTCCAGTGGGGTAGCCTCGGGCAGAAAATATGATCAAATTCATGAAATACTGGGTTCATGCATACGGACTGCACGAGGGGGAGCAAGGCCCGGGATTGCCAAGGGAGGGGCGTGGCCCAAGGCCACCAAAGGAGAGGAGAGGCTATGGCAGAGGTCGACTATCATCCCATGTGGGAGAGCCTAGGCATGGACGTCGAGGCCCATGATGGGCTACTGGCAGCGGTGGGGCAGATGTTCCAGGACTCGTTCCTTGTGCAGGAGAACCGCCCGGCGAGCACCGACTACCTCGACAGCGTGGTCGCCAACATCCACTCCGGGCGCATCCAGGAGATGCTCGACCAGAAGGAGGCCGGTACCGCCACAAAGATCGTGGGTTCGTTCTGCCTCTACGTGCCCGAGGAAGTCATCATGGCCGCCCGAGGCATCTCTGTGGGACTCTGCTCCGGCGCCGACTGGGCCACGGACAAGGTGGAGAAGCACATCCCCCACAACACCTGTCCGCTCATCAAGAGCTTCAACGGCTTCAAGCTGGGGCGCGTCTGCCCCTACATCGAGTCGAGCGACCTGGTGGTGGGCGAGAACACCTGCGACGGCAAGAAGAAGGCCTACGAGTTCTTCGGCACGCAGAAGCCCATGCACATCATGGATGTTCCCAACGTCAAGACCGATACCGCCCTTGCCTCCTATAGGGAGCAGGTACGTCTCCTGGCCCAGCGCGTGGAACAGGAGACTGGGGTCAAGATCACGGAAGAGGGCCTGAGGGCGGCCATCAGGCTCGTCAACGAGAAGCGCCGCGCGCTCCAGCGCCTGTCCGCAACGCGGGCGGCGGACCCCGCCCCCATCTCTGGGCTGGACTGCCTCCTCACCGTGCAGGCCGCCTTCATGGACGACCCGGTGCGCCTGACGGCAGCCATCAACGCCATGGCCGACGAGTGCGAGCGGCGCGTGAGGGACGGCGTAGGCGTGGCCCCCAAGGGCACCAAGCGCGTCCTGTATACCGGAACGCCCATGCCCGTCCCGTTCTGGAAGCTCTTTACCCTCATCGAGCAGGCCGGCGCCGTCGTGGTGGGCGAGGAGTGCTGCACGGGCTCGCGCTACTACAAGGATCTCGTCGATGAGTCCGGCGAGACGGTCGACGAGATGCTCGACCGGATAGCGGAGCGCTACTACGACATCAACTGCGCCATCTTCACGCCCAACGAGGGCCGCATGAAGGACGTCATCGGCATGGCCAAGAACCTGCATGCCGACGGCATCGTCGACTGCTCGCTCCAGTTCTGCACGCTCTACGACATGGAGTCGTTCACGATGCGGAAGGCGGCCGAAGAGGCGGGCATCCCCTACATGCACATCTCGACCGACTACTCCAACGAGGACACGGGCCAGCTGACGACCCGCATCCAGGCCTTCATCGAGATGATCTAGGCCTGGCACGGAACCATGCATGAGGCGGGCCGCGCAGCGACTCGCGCGCCGGGTGCGACAGGGAGGAGGTTCATGAGGGAGATGCTCACGCGTTGCACGCTCATCAAGGTGACCGTTGGGGTCGGGACGGTCTTCGTCCTTGCCCCGCCGGCAGCAACCACGACACCCCCATCGACGAGCCCGTCGCCTCCAAGGGCACCGGCAAGGGGATGAACCCGGTCGAGCTGCTGCTCTGCTCTCTCGGACTACCACGGCTTCAAGGAGATTCGCATAACCCTCCACTTCCAGATGGAGTCGTCGCAGGAGAGTTGCGATGCCCTCGTGAAGGACGTGGAAGCAAGCTGCCCCGTGAGCAACACGCTGAGTGGTGGCGCCCTCAAGGTGGTCGCCAACTCGGCCATCACTGAGCCCATGTAGGGAGCCACTGGCAGAGGATGGGCCCCCGAGCCGACGGCTCCCCTCTCCCCACTTGCACGCGGTAGTCGGCCTTGAGCTGACCGTTTCCCATGTGGTCATCCTCCGCGCGCATGAAGGTGGCATCGCGGTCGGTCTTGGAGAGGAAGCCACGGCCTGCGAGGTCGGTGGCGTTTCTCTCGTTGTGTACCATCTTCTCTCTCCACTCGCCCTCGAGCATGCGCTCGACGCGGCGAAGCGCCTTGCCTGCGTCGTCTTTGAGACACTTGCCCACGCCTTTCTCCCTGATACGCTTGTTGATGTGCCGTGCGGCCTCGGCGATGGTCTCGGAGTCGACGTCGCTGGGTCCCTCGGCCGCGAGCCTCTCCTCCTCTGAGCCTGTTCGCATTCGCCTCGATCTTGGTGCCGTCAAGGGTGACGAGGCCCATGTCGGCCAAGAGGGATATGAACTTTGAGAACACCTCTTCGGAGACGGGGCAGATGTGCTCGGAACGGAAACGGTTGACGGTGCTGTGGTCGAGGGGCTGCATGTCACAGATCCAAAGGAATCCAACGTTCTCACACGTCGCCTGGGCGATCCTGTGGGAGGAGCAGATGCCTTGGGCGTAGGCCAGCAGCACCACTTTGAGCATAACCTGTGGGTCGTGGGCGGGACATCCTCCTCCGGGATAGAGCGCCGTGAGGATGGATCTGTCGATGGACTCCACGACCATATCCACCACGCGGGGAAGGGAGTTCTCGGGAACAAGGTCGCCGATGTCGGGACAATGATACCAAATGCCAACGTTTCCACTGATGAATGGCTATACTTTGCAACTGCAGAGCCGCCGTTGCCAGTCCTTTTCCGTCAAAGGAGAGCGGAGTCTGCTTTGGGTCCCGCTCTAAAGGGAGGTGCCTTTGATACAGCCCCATGGTTCTTGAGGGAGCGAAACGGCCCCAAGTGCGTGCCGGCATCGAGGCCCAAAGGGGGCTCGCGTGGTCAACCGGAGCAATCCCAGCCCCTCACGAACAGAAATCCTGGGCGTTTGCCGGCAGTGGACGCCGCCGACGCGCCGCAAGCACACGGCCGGGCACGCACTTGGGGCCGTTTCGCTCCCATGAGGCCATCGTTGCGAGGAAGGGGGTGCCGCAGCTGCTGCGATACCCCGTGCCGCGTGTGGCAGGCGCGATGGAGCCCCGCCACGCGGGCGCCTACGAGGCCACGCGGGTCTCCTCGGGATCCTCCTCGTCCTTGGGCTCCCTCTGCCTGGCGATGGACCCCACCATCGAGAAGAGGGGCTCCTCCACCTCGAACTCCTTGATGGCGGCGTCCAGCTGGCGCAGCATCCGCTCGCGATCCTCGGGCAGGCTGCCGTGCACGCGCAGCTCCACGTAGTCATGGAAGCCGTCGAAGTCGACCGGTCCCTCCAGGAGGGAGACCAGCTCGCGGTCCTCGTGCAGGTTCTCCTGCTCGCTGGCGGGCACGAAGCTGTCACGCTCCACCTCCCGGCCCAGCTCCACGTCCCGATGCAGGAAGAGGCTGAAGTTGCAGATGTAGAGGGGCTTGGTTCCGTTGAGGAAGGCCGCTGTCGCCCGGGCGTTCTCGATGTCGCGCCCGTGGCCGGCGATGCCCGTCATGATGTGGGCTCCGTACTCCATGCCAGCGGCGTGCAGGCGGGCGATCTGCCTGCGGGCGGTCGTGTTGTCGTGCTCCTTGTGCATGAAGGCGAGCACGTCGTCCAGGCCGCTCTCGATGCCGATGTAGAGGGTGCGCAGGCCACCTGTGGCGATCTTGGCGAGCTCCTCGTCGCTTTTGGCGGCGATGCTCGAGATGGTGGCATCGGCGCTCACGCTGGCGCAGCCGGGAAGCTGCCGGTGTATGAGCTCGAGGACGGCGAGCAGATCCTCCGTCCTCACGCCAAAGGCGTTGCCGTCTCCCAGCATGACGCCGCGCGGGGACCTCCCGGTGGCCGCGATGCGCCCCACCTCGGCCTTCACCTGCTCGAAGGGCAGGGTGCGGTAGCTGAGGTGCTTGAAGAGGTCGCAGAACTTGCAGCGGTTGTAGGGGCATCCGACGCTGATGGGCAGCATGAATGATGCGCGCTCACGTGGCGTGCGACAGATCTGGCCTTCGTACCGCATGGTATCGCCTCCCTGGGCGTCCGGGGCACCCCTGCTCCGGCGATGAGATACACCCATTGTAGAATGCCCGTACGGGGAAGTGTGAGGCGCAGGGTCCGTCCCCCCTCTGTGTGGGACGTGTTTCCGCCAGCGGTCGTGCTGTCGTACGAACGGGGGAGCTACGGCCGCGGGCGGGATCCATGGCCTGCCTTCGTCCACGCCCGCCCGTCTCGGGACGCCCTCGTCTGCCGCCGCTGGCGGATGCCCAGTGAAAGCCTACGTTTTATTGACCATGATAATTCTATAATGGGTCCTCATATGAGCGGGAGACATGAGAACCTGGCTATGGCGGAGGCCTATGGAGACTGGAAACTTGAGCAGGGAGGAACTGCTCGACCTCGAGAACGCTCGCAAGACGCCCCGGGAGAGAGCGGTCGACCATGCCGTCTGCCTGCTTCCCGTGCTGGTGGGGATGGGCGGCATCCTCGAGTACCTCTACGTTCCCAACAGGCCCGGCTACCGCACCACCTTCGTGTACGTGTGGTTCCTGGGTGCGCTCGTGGCCCTCTCGCTGGCGGGCGCCCTCCTGACCTTCTGCTCCGGGCGCACCATGCGGCACATACGCCACAAGGCGCCCTTCCACGTCCTCATCTACCTGCTCTTCATTGGCTATGACCTGCTCACCGACAAGTCGGCCAGCCTCATGATGCCCTTCTTCCCCTCGGTCGACCAGGTGCTGAACGCCATCCTCTCCGATGGGGCATACCTCTTCGACTGTACCTGGCACTCCCTCATCCTCCTGTTCACGGGCTATGCGATCGGCCTGGTGGTGGGGCTTGCGACGGGCATCGCCTGCGGCTACAGCAGGCGCATCAACTACTGGATCTCTCCCTTCACACGGTTGCTGGGTGCGATCCCGTCAACGACGTGGATTCCCGTCGTCATGGTGCTGGCCATGTCGCTCTTCCAGGGGGCGGTGTTCATCATCGCCCTGGGCGTGTGGTTCGCCATCACGGTCTCCACCATCACGGGGATCCGCACCATCGACAGGTCGTACTACGAGGCGGCGCGCATCCTGGGCGCGAGCTCCCGCCAGCTGGTGACGCACGTCTCCATCCCCTCGGCCCTGCCGAGCATCTTCCAGGGCATGACGCAGGCCATGAGCTCCGCCTGCACCGCGCTCATCGTGGCGGAGATGATAGGCGTGCAGTCCGGGCTGGGCTGGTACATCACCTGGCAGAAGAACTGGGCGGAGTACGACAAGATGTACGGGGCGATCATCGTCATATGCCTCATCTTCGTGGCCGTCAACTTCCTGCTTGAGAGGATCAGGCGCCGGGTGCTCGTCTGGCAGGAGGGGATGGTGGAGGAGCGATGAGGCTCGAGGTCAACCACGTGAGCAAGAGCTTCGCGGGCGTGGGACCCCACGACGTGGTCGACGTGCTCGACGACGTGAGCCTTATAGCGTCCGCCGGCGAGTTCGTGTGCATCGTAGGGCCGTCTGGCTGCGGCAAGTCCACGCTCCTGCGCCTCGTCGCCGGCCTCGAGGTGCCCACCAAGGGATCCGTCCTGCTGGACGGCACCAAGGTGGAGGGCCCCAGCCCGCGTCGCGGCATGGTCTTCCAGAGGCCCACGCTCTTCCCGTGGCTGACGGTGCGCAAGAACATCGCCTTTGGCCCGCGCATGTGCGGAGAGGACGGCGACCTCGAACGACGCATCGACCGGATGCTTGAGCTCGCGGGCCTCAGAGACTTCGCGGACGTCTATCCCCATCAGCTGTCAGGGGGCATGGCGCAGCGCATCGCCCTCGTTCGCGCCATCATCAACGATCCAGAGGTCATGCTCCTCGACGAGCCGCTGGGGGCGCTCGACGCCTTCACCCGCATGGGGATGCAGGATACGATCCTCGCCATGTGGCAGGACAAGAACGACGTGATCCTCATGGTGACCCACGACGTCGACGAGGCCATCTACATGGGCACACGCGTCATCGTGATGTCTCCCGCCCCAACCCATGTGGTGAAGGCCATCCAGATTGACCTCGACTACCCGCGCAACAGGGCGGGTGGGGAGTTTACGGCATATCGCAACCAGATTCTGTCACTTTTGAACTTCGGGAGGGTCTCCTCGTAGCGTCGGCACGCCCGTCGGCGTGCGAGCGCCTGGCGAGCAGGATCGGTCATGGTCATGAGAGGGGAGCAGGATGAGCAGCATGGTGACGCGCAGGGGATTCGTGGGCGGGGCGGCCTTGGCGGGGCTTGCCCTCGTCGGATGCGGCAACACGCAGGTCGGTGCCAATGAGAACGACACGTCTGCCGCAGACGCCGCCAAGGCCGTCTACGAGATGTCGATGGAAGAGGAAGAGGAGGCCATCAAGAAGGAGCCCTTCTATGGCAAGAAGCTCACCGTGGGCTACGGCGGGGGTCTCTGCCTGGGCGCCTTCGGCATCACCGAAGACCAAGGCTACAGCGCGGACGAGGGCCTCGACTGCGAGCTCATGAACGTCCAGTCCAAGATCGATGCGGTCGGATCGGGGCAGGTGCAGGTCGTGGGCACCCACATCGCCTCGCTGCTGGTACCCGCCTACAATGGCGTCGGCATGACCTTCACCCTGGGCATCCACTCGGGATGCAAGTCGCTCTACGTCCTGACGGACGGGAGCGTGCGGTCGACCCAGGACCTTAAGGGCCAGACCATCGGCGTTCCCGAGGGCATGGGCAGCGCGGACCAGAACATCGCCATGCGCTTCCTGGGCCGCGACGAGGTGGATCCCAAGACCGACGTCGAGTGGAAGCAGGTCGCCAAGGAGGCCTGCATACAGGGGATGCAGAATGGCGAGATAGCGGCGGCGGTCCTCGAGGACCAGTACGCCATGCCCTTCGTCAGCGATGGGACCATCACCTACATCCGGTCGCTCACCTACGATGACGACTTCAAGGTCGAACCCTGCTGCATCCTCGCATTCAACAGCGACTTCGCGAAGGAGAACCCCGTGCACGTCAAGCGCTACACGCGCGCCTTCCAGAAGGCCGGCGTGTTCATCGAGCAGAACACGGAGCAGGCGCTCGACATCCTCCTCAAGAACTCCTGGGCCTCCGGGGACCGCGATGACGACCTCGCCCTCATGCAGGCGTTCGACTACACGATCACCGAGCAGCGCACCAAGGACTCCCTGCTCGACATCATCGCCGACCATCAGAAGTATGGCATCATCGACAGCGAGCAGAGTGCGGACGAGGTCCTGGCGAAGGTCTGGGCTCCCGTCCTGGATGACGTCCAATAGCCGCGTGTCCCGCCTGCGCCGTCCTCTGCGCACCTTCGACCGGAAGTCTGATTGATTCATCTTTCGGTCGATTTTCTTACAGTCATCAACTTATAATGCAGAGATATGTGTGACGTGGGTGGTAGCGGATGTCGGTCACCACCCATCTGCCGATAGGATGCGATCATGTTCGACTTTGACTACTTCGTGCGGGTCATCCCCAAGGTCATGGGTGGCCTGTCGGTAACCTTGCAGCTCACCGTGGTCTCGACCGTCTTCGCCCTCCTGATCGGCATCCTCGTCGCCATGGTGGGCAGCTACAGGGTCAAGGTGCTCTATCCCATCACACGCGCCTTCGTCTCGTTCATGCGCGGCACGCCGGCCGTGGCCCAGCTCTACTTCTTCTACTTCGGCCTGGCGATCTACAGCACCGCCATCCGCAACATGACGCCCATCATCGCCTGCTCGTTCGTGCTGAGCCTCAACGTGGGGGCCTTCATGTCGGAGAGCATACGCGCCGCCCTCATGTCCGTTGACGAGGGGCAGCGTGAGGCGGCGGCGTCGCTCGGCTTCTCCAAGGGCCAGACGTTCTGGCGGATCGTGGTCCCCCAGGCGGTGCGGGTGGCCATACCACCCCTCTTCAACGACATGATCAACCTCATCAAGCTCTCGTCGCTCTCGTTCATGATCGGCGTCCCCGACATCATGGGACAGGCGAAGATCGAGGGTGCCTCCACCTTTCGCTACTTCGAGATCTACGCCGCCGCCATGCTGGTCTATTGGGGTGTCATCGAGCTGTTCGGCGCCGCCAGCCGGCGTCTGCAACATACGTGTGAGCAGGCCTACTAGGGGCCTGCCGTGGTGGGCCCCCAGGGCCAGAGGGAGGAAGTTTCGTGTCAGCTCAAATTACCCGCAGGTCACTCCTCACGTCCGCAGCCGCGCTTGCCGCCTTGCCGCTTGTGACCGCCTGCACGGGTGGTGCCGGCTCCTCGGATGCTGCCACCGCTGACAAGGTCACCAAGGTGAGCCTCGTGACGAGCGGCAAGGGCGAGCCCTACTCGCTCATCGCCGCCGACGGCACGTGGACGGGCATCGACGCGGATGTGTGGGAGGAGATCAAGAAGGACACCGGCGTGGAGGTCAACGTCATGCAGGCGGAGTTCTCCTCCATGTTTGGCGAACTGGACGCCGGCCGCGCGAACCTCGTGGCCAACTGCCTTGCCGTCAAGAAGGAGCGCACCGATAAGTACCTCGCCTCCCACCCCTACTACGGCGATGCCCAGGACGTGACGGTTGCCCCCGACAACACTGACATCAACGGCTTCGAGGACCTGGCTGGCAAGACCTGCGGCGTCACTGCGGGCTCCGCAAGCCAGACGATCGCCAACGACATGGCCGCGCAGTACGGCTTTACGGTGACCACCTACGAGGACGCGAACATCTCGCTCAACGACTGCCTCCTCGGTCGCATCGATGCCGTGTTCACCACCGACACGGCCGTCTACAAGTTCAACAACGCCAACGGCGTCACGATGCGCATCCTCGACGAGCGCACGCTCTCCAACAACGTGGCCTACTTCTTCCCCAAGACCGACGAGGGTCAGAAGTACTGCGACTTCGTCAACGCCGAGATCGACAAGATGCTCGCCGACGGTCGCATGGCCTCCATCTGCGAGACGTGGCTGTATGCCGACATGACGCAGCTCATCTCCGACGACGATGCGAACAAGTAGGACCATGGAACAGCCGCTGGTACGCGTCGAGCATCTGAGCAAGAGCTTTGGGGACACCGACGTCCTCAGGGACATCAACCTCACGATGGACAAGAATGAGATCACCGCGATCATAGGCCCCTCGGGCACCGGCAAGTCCACGCTGCTGCGCTGCCTCAACTATCTCACCGAACCCACCTCGGGCATCGTGAGCATCGCCGACGTGACGGTCGATGCCGCTCACCACACCGAGCGGGACGTCCTCGAGCTGCGCAAGCACTCCGCCATGGTCTTCCAGGGCTACAACCTCTTCAAGAACTTCACCGCCATCGGCAACGTGATGGAGCCCCTGGTGACGGTCAAGCGAATGGAGAGGGGACAGGCGCGCGAGAAGGCCCTGCACTACCTCAGGCTCGTGGGTATGGAGGAGCGCAAGGACTTCTATCCCTCCAAGCTCTCCGGTGGCCAGCAGCAGCGCGTCGGCATCGCCCGCGCCCTGGCGGTGGAGCCCAACGTGCTCCTGCTCGACGAGCCCACGAGCGCCCTCGACCCGCAGCTGGTGGGGGAGGTGCTCGCCACCATCAAGAAGCTTGCGGAGCTGGGCGTCACCATGATCCTGGTGACGCACGAGATCCACTTCGCCCATGAGGTGGCCAACCGTATCATCTTCATGGACCAGGGCCGCATCGCCGCGGACGGCACCCCGGCCGAGATCATCGACGCCTCGCGCGACCCGCGCCTGAGGGAGTTCCTGAGCTTCGTCGAGCGCGACTGAGGGGCAGGTGAGAGGCCACATCATAGTCGGGCGGCAGGTCGCAGCGAGGCCTGTCACCCTTTTTGGTGCGTTGGAGACGAGACCTGTGTCCCTGGTGGAGTAGCTCGCACTTCTGCAGAATCGCTCATAAATCCTGTATGGGCTGACCGCTACCCGTGATAAGATGTTCTCAGTAAGCCCGCCTGGCCTCTCAACGATGCACACTGGCGGGTTTTCGCCTATCTAGAGAATGTTGCGCCTATGAAGTACACCAAACCCTTTCTCACCTTTGAGCAGCAGACCGACCTCCTCATGAAAAAGCGCGGAATGCTTGCCGACCGGAGCGACCTCATCCGGCATCTCCAGGATGTGGGTTACTACCGCCTGAGCGGCTACTGGCACATCTACAAGAAACGAGGGTCAGACAAGTTCTGGGAGGGCACCACATTCCAGCGCGCCTGGGACATGTACGTGTTCGACCGGCAGTTCCGTCTGGTGGTGCTCGACGCCGTGGAGCGTGTTGAGGTCTACATGCGCACCCAGCTGGCATACCTCCTGGCCGAGCAGACCGGCCCCTTCGGGTTTCTGGACAAAACCAACCTCCCCAGGCTGAGTGAGGAACGCTATGAACACTTCGTAGAGAAGTGCCGCGATGCCTATGGTAGGGTCAAGGGAGGCGAGCCCTTCGCGAAGCACTTCAATGACAAGTATGGCGATCACCATAATCTGCCTCCCTACTGGATACTCGTGAACGTTATGGACTTCGGTATGGTGGTGACGCTCTACAGTGGCTCTCCCGTGCCCGTGAGGAAGCAAATTGCGGATGGACTCGGCGTTAGCACCAAGGTGCTCGACTCATGGATGGTGACCGTGAACACGGTACGCAACATCTGCGCTCACCATGGCCGTCTCTGGAACAGGATTATCGGCAATCCGCCCAAGATTCCGAAGGCAGTCGAGTGGCATGACCCTTACGAGGTGAGGAACGACAAGATATTCGGGACACTTACGATGCTGAGCTATCTGCTTGAGCGCGTTGCCCCGGACACAGGTTGGCGTAAGCGGCTTCTGGATATGGTCCTTAGGCTCTCAAGTCGGAACCAGGGGCGCATGGGTTTCATGGGGGAGTGGAGAGAGTGCCCGCTCTGGAAGCCGTACTTAGAGGATGCAGGCGACCTGGAGAGCCAATAAGTACGTTGACCGCTGCCATGGGTGGCCAGCGGTCCGCTGGCGCTATCTGGGGGAGCTGATACGGTTTTGGCACCATCCGCGAAAAGATGCACTTGCGTTTGATGGCAACCGAAGAAAAGATGCACTTTTGTTTCAAAATACCTGCCAAAAAGATGCATCTAGCTTTTTGAGGGGGCCGGATTTGATACACTCTTGCTGGTAGATGCCCGTGCTATCAGGCTCCGCGAACACCCCCCCATCAAGCCCCATGAAGGGCGGGTTGGACGGGCCTCTGTGGCCTGCATAAGCGCTGCCTTCTGCACCTTGTTTTACGCAACCATACGTATCCATCAAATTAATTGAACATGATAATGAATATACTGGAAACAGAATGGCGTCGAGCGCGTGTGTGGTTCGCATACCGTTGTCGCCAGGGAACGGGGCGGCCTCAACCTTTTTGGAGCAGCCATGATCGAGATGCGTCACCTGGGCAAGGTATGGGACGATGGGGCCGAGGTGCTTAGGGACATCAACCTCACCATCGGCGAGGGAGAGATGTACGCCCTCGTGGGCAGGAGCGGTGCGGGCAAGTCCACGCTGCTGCGCTGCATCAACGGCCTCACCAGCTACGAGTCGGGAAGCATGGTGGTGGACGGCCACGAGATAAAGGACCTCTCCCATCAGGAGATCCGCGAGCTCCGTCGGCAGATTGGCATGGTGTTCCAGCAGTTCTCTCTGCTCGAACGCGAGAACGTGTACAACAACGTGGCCCTGCCCATGAGCTGCTGGGGCTACGCGAAGGAAGACATCGACCGCAAGGTGCGCAGCCTCCTTGCGCTGGTGGGCCTCAAGGAGAGGATGGACGCCCGTCCACGCAACCTCTCCGGCGGGCAGAAGCAGCGCGTGGCCATCGCTCGCGCGCTCACCATGGACCCCAAGATCCTCCTCTGCGACGAGGCCACGAGCGCCCTCGACCCCAAGACCACCAGCTCCATCCTCGACCTGCTCATGCGCATCAACGAGGAGACGGGCATCACCATCGTCGTCGTGACCCACCAGATGGAGGTGGTGCGCAAGGCCTGCCAGAAGGCCTGCATCCTCGAGCACGGCGTGATTGCCGACATGGGCGACGTCCTCGACATCTTCTACCGCCGCCCGGCATCGCTCCTGCGCCTAGTGGGAGACGAGCGGTCCCGCCTGCCCGAGACGGGCGCGAACCTCCGCGTCGCGTTCGACGCGGAGGGAGCGGGCACGGGCTTCCTGGGTGCGCTGTCGCATGAGACGGGGCTCGTGCCCGCGATCGTCGAGGGCGGCATCGAGCCCTTCCGCGGCAGGGGCGTGGGACTCTTCACGCTCAACGTGGCCGAGGGGGACGTGGCCCGCATCGCGCCCTTCCTCGATGCGCATGCGCTCAAGTGGGACCGTACCGACGACAGCTGGCTGGCCGCCTCGGTGGACGCCGACGAGACGGAGGAGTAGGGGCCATGGTTCTGACACGCTTCAGCTTCTGGGAGATCTTCCAGATGCTCATCCTGCCCTCCGTGCTCGACACGCTCAAGATGGTCGCCATCGCGGGTCTCTTGGCAACGGTCATCGGCATGTTCCTGGGCATCGTGCTGGTGCTCACGGACAAGGATGGCCTCAGCCCCAACAGGGTCGTCTTCAGGGTCGTCGACATCTTCGTGAACATCATCAGGTCGTTCCCGTTCATCATCCTCATCGTCACGATCATCCCACTCACGCGCCTCATCGTGGGCTCGTCCATCGGCAACACGGCAGCGCTGGTGCCCCTCACGGTGGCCTGCAGCCCCTTCATGGGTCGCATCTTCCAGAACGCCTTCAAGGAAGTGGACCCGGCCCTCATCGAGGCCGCGCAGTCCTTTGGCGCATCGAAGCGGCAGATCATGTTCAAGGTGTACCTCAAGGAGGGCCTGCCCTCCGTTATCTCCGGCCTCAGCCTGGGGATGATCAACCTCTTGGGCTGCACAGCCATGGCCGGCGCCGTGGGCGCGGGCGGCCTGGGCGCCATCGCGCTGCAGTACGGCTACCAGAACTTCAACGTGCAGGTGATGTACACGATCGTCGTGATCCTCATCGTGCTCGTCGCACTCATCCAATACCTCGGCGACTGGGTGTACCGGAAGCTCAAGTAGGCGACCGTGGACCTTGGGACGGCAGGCAATGCGAAGACAAAGGAGAGCAGCATGACCGCATCGATCACCAGAAGGACCGCCCTGCGGATGGCTGGCCTGGCCGGGCTCACATCCATCCTCGCTGCGTGTGGGGGCGCGGGAGGTGCGCAGAACGCGGGCGAGACGAAGGTCATCAAGGTGGGCACCCGTGCCGACAGCATGGACAAGCTCGCTGCGGTGACGCCCGACATCGAGGCCGCCGGCTACAAGATTGAGGGCGTGTCGTTTGATGACTCGGTCCTGCCCAACCAGGCCCTGGGGGAGGTCAGCATCGACTGCAACTGGTACCAGCACGAGCCCTACCTGGAGGCCTACAACAAGTCCAACGGCACGGACTTCGTGATGGTCGAGCCGAAGTCGTACGCGCCGCTGTTCGGCATGTACTCCAGCAAGTGGAAGTCCCTGGACGAGCTGCCCGATGGCGCCACCCTCGGTATGTGCTCCGACGCCTCCAACCAGGCACGCGGCATGACCATGCTCCAGGACCAGGGCTTGCTTACCCTCGCCGACGGCGTGGAGACGCCCACGATCCACGACGTGAAGGACAACCCCAGGAACCTACAGTTCATCGAGGCCGAGATGCAGCTGCTGCCCCAGTCCATCGACGACGTGGACGGCATCTGCCTGGCCGCGGCCCACATGGTCAATGCCGGGAAGGATGCCAACTCCTACATCGCGCGCTCCCAGGACGAGGAGGAGTACGCCGTGGGCTTCGTCGTGCGCAAGGAGGATGCCGACGCCGCGTGGGCCACGGGGCTTGCCAAGGCCGTCCAGTGCGACCACCTGAGGGACTACCTCGCCAACGAGATGAAGGGCTCCATGGTCCCCACCTGGAGCTAGCGAGGTCCTTGCTTGGGGCGGAGCGGCTGTGGGCGTGTCCGCGGCCGCCCCGCCAGATGCGTGCGGCAACCAGTGTGGAGGGGTGCTTCCCATGGATGTGATCAAGACGGAGATGACTCCCAAGGAGCGGGCCGTTGCCTATGCGGCCGGCGAGGAGGTGGACCGCATTCCCACCAACCTCTCGGCGGGGGAGACGGCGCCGCCCCTCTACGGCTACCGCATCCGCGACTGGTACTTCTCGGCCGACATCATGGTGGACGTGGAGAGCCACCTTGCCGAGGACTTTGGGGCCGACAACATGGGCGTGGGCCTCGGCCTGCGTGCGCTCGTGGAGGCGTTGGGCACACGGCTCACCTACCCGGACTACGGCGTCTCGTACGTACGTGAGCCCAAGTTCTCCTCCTTCGGCGAGGTTGAGGGGGCCGAGCTGGTCGACATCGACAAGGATGGCCGCCTGCCCCTCATCGTGGAGTCCTTCGAGCGCCTGATGGACGCCTATGGCGACGTGCGCACCCTTGGCTCGGGCCTGGCGGGTCCCATCACCACGGCGGGGCAGCTCATCGACACCGAGGTCTTCCTGCGCGGCATGATCAAAGACAGGGATGGCGTGCACAAGCTCATGCAGTACGCTACGGACAACGTGGTGAAGTGTGCCCACGACCTGCACGAGCGCCTGGGCATCGGCCTTGCGCTCTCCGAACCCATGGCCTCGCGCGACCTCCTCAACAGGAGACAGTTCCAGGAGTTCTACAAGCCCTACCTCGATCAGGTGGTCCGTCGCATGAACGAGTTCCAGGGCAGCACGACCATCCACATCTGTGGGCACACACGTGACCGTTGGGATCAGGTGATCGGTTCGGGTGTGAGCGGATTCTGGGGGGACAACATGGAGGACCTTGCCGAGTTCAAGGAGGCCTATGGGGATCGGGTAGCCATCACGGGCAATGTGCCACCTGTGGACGTGCTGCTGAACGGCACGGTGGACGACATCGACGCCAGCGTGCGGAGCTGCATCGCCAAGACCGCGGACTCACCCTGCGGCTTCACGCTGTGCCCCGGCTGCACGACCCCGGTGGGGACGTCGCGCGAGCACCTCGTCGCCTTCATGAACGCGGCCGCTACCTATGGGCGCGGGGCACGCAGAGGCCATATGGCGCGCGGCATCATCGAGGGTGACGGCCCGCTGGCGGCCGAGGGGCGCTAGTCCCATGGCCTGTCAGGCGATGAGCGGGCGCGCAACCGGAGGACCGGGAACGGGCGTGGGGCGATTGCGAGGACTCGGCTGTCTCTTCCTTGCTTTCCCAGAA
>NZ_AWEZ01000047.1 GCF_000468755.1 Olsenella profusa F0195 | reverse complement strand
CACCGAAGGTATGTGGCGTCAACCTGCGGCTATGCCGTCCCATGGGCTACCGATGGGATATCCCGGTTGTCTCCCTGGACGTCATCGAGCATGGTCGGCACGTGCTCCATGATGCCACGCGACAGGTCATCCGTGCTGGGCCGCACGTACCTCCTGTACGTGGTCACGATGTCGCTGTGGCCGAGCATCCTCGAGAGGTCCTCTACCCTGCCGCCGGCATGCAGGTAGCTCGTGGCGAAGGAGTGCCTGCAGTTCTCTATGGTGACGTGCAGGACGTCCCTGCCGGTCTCGTCGCACCAGGAGAGGAACCTCGCCCAGCGCCGCTTTGCCGTCGCCGGTGGGATCCTCTGCCCGCCACTGCCGACGAGAACGGGGCCCATGCGCACCGTGCCGTCTCTCCGTTGGTACTCGATGAGCATGCGGCATACGTCGTCCGGTATGGGCACGTCGCGCATAGACCCGGCGGTCTTGGTGCCCTTCTCGTCGTGCGACCCCTCGCGCCTCGACACGCTGAGGTACGCCCTGCGCACGTGGCACATGCGCCGTCGCGCATCGACGTCAGACCAGTCTAGGCCATACCTCTCCTCGGGCCTGAGGCCCATCAGCAGGCCCGTGACGGCGAGCACGCGGCAGAACCCGCCATCGATCGCCACATAGTCCCCAAGCGCCGCGAGGAGTGGCCTCATGGCCCCGAACGTCGTTATCACAAGACCGTTGTCGCGCCTCCTGCCGATGGGCGGCATGTCGTATGCCGCGCAGGCCGGGTTTGACGCCATCAACCCGTCCCCAACGGCCTGGTTCATGATCGTCCTGAGCGTACCGAGTGCCTTCTCGGCAACCCTCCTCGTCCCGCACGAGCCGACCATGCGCTGGATCATCGGGCGGGTTATGTCCCGCATGTCGATGCCGCCGAAAGCCGGCCTGAGACGCAGGCGGAGCTCCTTCTCGTACGTGTCGCGCGTCGATGCCGCGAGCCCTGACGTTGATGGCCACCACCACTGGTCAACGTACTGCCCGAAGGTGCAGCGCCCAGACCGGTTTCGTCTGGCGTCGCGCATGGCGACGAGCTTCGCGCGCTCCACCTTCGCCTCGCGCAGGCTGTTGCACGTGACCTTCTTGCGATCCCTCTTGCCGTCCAGGGTGAACCCGACGTACTCCTGCACGTCGTAGACGATTTGGCCCGATTTGAGCCGACGCTTAGAGATGGACATCGGTCACACTATCCCCGTGCGCAGGAATTGCTCAGTCTGCCTGTCTATTTCCGCTTTTAGCTCTGCTCTCATGGCATCATCGCCCTTGAACCCCATCTCTTCTAGCACCATCTCTGAAAGCCCATCTATTGGTGATAGATAGACAAATGCCTGTGCGATGCTCGACAGTGCAAGCGCGCTCTCGTTCTCAGTTGAAACGAGAGCGAGACACTTCATCATATCGATGAAACGTTTGTCTCTCCTGACGCCAGACTTGGCGCAGAACAGCCTTCCGCCATGGGCACAGATGTTCCTGAAGTCGGTAAGAATCGAATAGGCTCTTTTTAACTTGCGAGCTTTCAGGTGATTGGCTCCTATTGTCATACACAGAAGTCGACATGCCTCGTTCTGAACGCTTATTTCTTGCAGATCATAGAAGTGGGACATGTTACCGAACGTAAGCGCGTTGGCGAGCACCCATAGAGGCACGCCGTCATACGCGGTTCTGTAGTGTTCGATGTATGGCCTGTCTCTACCTCTGCCATCCCTCAGTGACTGCAGGGTCGATAGGAGCCTGATCAGGTTCTTCGTATAGTTTTTTCCACTGTAGTCTCTCTTTGAGCAGTAGCTTGCCGGATCAAGGTAATCATCAATTCCCCTGTGTCGCTCGCAGAAAGCGTGGACGGTTACTGTCTTCAGTGCCTTCTCAGCGCTGAGCAGGCAATGCGTCATCGAGAACCTCAGCATTGTGTCGAAGCGATAGAGTGCCGCTATGTGCTCTATCCTCGTGCCATCGCGGTACACCTCGACGTCCTTGTTGCACCTATCCTTATCGAGAAAGAACTCCTTGTAGCCATTGATCATTGAGTAGTAGTTGTTCCTGAGCAGAAGGTTCCTCGTTCCCTCCTCGTCACCTATGATTACACCTCTGCTCCGAAGAATCCCAATCTGCTCGTCTATGGTCTTGAATGGCTTGTCCCGCTCAGACAATGTGATCTCCAAACAGAAAAAGGAAGAGGGCCGCATGCCATCACATGGCAGCGACCCTCAACCAGGCTTGGACTCACTTAGAGACACCAAGCCGTATCACTGCCACTAATATACTCGCTTGAGGAGCGCTTTCAAACTATCATCACATTTATGCTTGCGCTCGCGTTCCGTCCTAGTCATTGAGGTGGTCGATTGCGTACTGCGCCTCCTCCTTGGTGAACTTCTCGCCATAGTCGGACATGAGCTGGTCCTTGATGGCCGATGGAGACATGTGCATCTCGCTTTCGTACTCCTTCGCCTTCGCGAGTGCGTTTGCCTTGTAGTCCGCCTGGAGGTTGTCAATCGCGTACTGCGCCTCGTCTGCAGTGAACTTCTCGCCATAGTCTGACGTCAGCTGGTCGTACAGCTTCGCCTTCGACAGGTGCATGCTGTCGCTGTAGTCCTTAGCCTTCGCGAGTGCGTTCGCCTTGTAGTCCGCCTGGAGGTTGTCGACGGCGTACTGGGCCGCCTCCTTGGAGAACTTGTCCGCATACTCCGACGTCAGCTGGTCATATAGCTTTGCCTTCGACAGGTGAACCGTGTCGTTGTACTGCTTGGCCTTCGCGAGGGCGTTCTTGTACTCGGCCGGCACGCTGTCGTCCTCGTCCTGCTTCTGCGCTGTCTGCTGTGGCTGGTCGCTGCCTGAGGACTGACCTTCCGACGCAGATGGCTGGCCCTGCGTCGTCTGCGACTTCGCCCCATGCGTCCCCCCGCCCATGGCTCCGCCTATGGCACCCAGGGCGACGAGGGCGGCGAACACGATCAGTATGACTTTGAGCTTGCCGCCCTTCTTCTTTCCCTGCTTCTCCCCGCCTCCGTGCTTTCCTTTCGCCGACATGAGTGCCGCCCTTCCGCCCCGTGGGGCAACCAATGGCCCCGATGGTGGGGTCAGACAACTAGGCTATCCCCGCTCTTCCTCGCTGGCAGCCTGGAACCAGACCACGGTGCCGACGAGCCTCACGTCTGCTGCGTCCCCCGTGAACACCAGGTCGTCATGTTCCGAGAACGAGTCTGCCACGAGCATGAGGCTCGACTGCCCGCGCATGTACCTCCTCATCACGGACTCTCCCGGCTCAGGCTCCGCCACGACGGCGCAGCCGTTCCACGGCTCGAGCGAGGGATCCACCATGACGAGGCAACCCTCCGGGTAGGACCTGTTCATGCAGTCACCGTCCACGCGCAGCATGAAGGCGTCCGGGTGGTTGCGGGCCACCGACTCCGGCACCTCCACGAGCCTCTCGCCTGGTATCTCCTCGCTCGCATCACCGGCATGGGTCGCGCCGAGCACCCTTAGCGGCACCATCGCGGACGAGGGGACTGGGAACATGAATTTACCAGCTGCTTTGCGCCACTCACCGTCAGCGTCAATGACAGTTCCCTTGTTTATATTGAAGTAATCGGCTATTCGTTGAACCGCGCCCATACGTGGGACAGCCCTGCCGTTCTCCCATTGGCTTACTGCCATCGGTGAGACGCCGGCAACATCACCAAATTCTTCTTGGGTCATGTTGGCTTCAAGCCTGATCTTCTTGATGTTGTCAGCAATAGACACTGGGAACTCACCTCATCTGCTAAAGCTTTTTTACAGAATATGACAAAAACTATTTACAGTCACTATATGTTTATCTATAGTTCCTCATATCGGAAGGAGGATATATATGGAGCTCAAGGATGCTCGGAAAGCAGCCCGCTACTCACAGGAATCTGTCGCTGGGTTTTTAGGAATTTCCAGGCCAACGTACCAAAAAATGGAAAAAGATCCAGGCATTGTCACCGTCGATGACGCACGAAAGCTTGCAAAGCTTTTCAACGTAAAGGTGAGCGATATTTTTTTCTACGAGAACTATAGATAAACATATAGTTCATCTCGAACCTTGAAACCCGAATAGTGCTGCAGGTACCGAACCAAAACGGCAACCGCAGGCATGACCGCAGGCATCCAGACGCGAACGCACATCGTGTTGCGCCGCTGGGGTGTCAGGAACCCGTGAGGGGATGCGGTCCAGGCAATGCAAGACCATCCCGTGCGCGGGATGGCGAATCAGGGACAGACCAATACGACACATTTTCGAGCGCCCCACGCGGGCGTCAGGATTCCGGCGCGCCGCTCGACATGGCAGCAGTGCTGGTCTCAAGGGCGGACGAACCGCGTGACCACCGCGGGGCCCCTGGTCCACTTCTCGCCAGGCGCCGTCCTGCCCCTGACGTCCCCGTGTGGCGCTCGAGAGACAGGAATGCCCGTCACCTGCGGCAACAGGGACGGGCTGGACACGGACGGAGGACTCATGCCCGTGACGATTATACCAGCGCCGCACCATGGACGCCTGTATCTGATGTCGTGGTGGGAGCCATGAGCGACTACCCACTCTACCTGACGGTCAAGCAGGCGGCCGCCATGGCCGGGATAGGCGAGAGGGCGATGGCCGGCTACGTTGACGGCCCAGATCCGCCGCCGATTCTCATGGTCGGAAGCAGGAGGTACATCCAGCGCGCGTCGCTCCCCAAGTACCTCGAGGAGCGGCAGACGTGGTTCTACAGGGACAGGAGCAAGGCTGATGGAAGAGATTAGGACGTTCGACAACCAGGAGTTCGGAGAGATACGGGCTGTCCGAGACGGCGACGGAGCACCGTGGTTCGTTGCAAAGGACGTGGCAATTATCCTTGGATACCGCGATGCCTCACAGCTCACGCGCCTGCTTGACACTGACGAGAAGGGTACGCAGCTGGTGCGTACCCCTGGTGGCATGCAGGAGCTGAGCACGATCAACGAGGGTGGCTTCTACAAGGCCGTGATGCAGCGTCGGGCCTCATACGTCAACGATCCTGACAACCAGGCGGCGATCAAGTCATTCCAGCATTGGGTCACGCACGAGGTGCTCCCCGCGCTGCGCCGCGACGGGGCGTACGTGGCGAGCGACGGAACGGAGGACGACGCGACCCTCATGGCCCGCGCCCTCCTCGCCGCCAAGCGCACGATCGCGAGCCGCGACGAGAGGATAGCGAGGCAGCAGGCCCGCATAGGGGCGCTCGAGCCGAAGGCGGGCTACTTCGACGCATGCATGGACGGGGAGCGGTGGTCGAGCTTCACGGAGGCGGCCCGCCTGCTCCGACAGTACGACGGGGGCATGACGCGGAAGCGGCTCTTCGAGCTCGCGCAGGCCGACGGGATCATAACCAGGGACAAGCAGGCGTCCAGGGTCGGCATCGACCGCGGCTACGTCCGCAACTACCAGCCGCCCGCGTACTTCGACCAGGTGACGGGCGAGATGGTGAGGCCGCGCCCGTACGCGAAGGTGACCGGGAAGGGCCTCTCGTGGATGGTGCGTCGTTACTGCAAGGGGGCGGTCGCATGAGGGGGCGCAGGCGCTGGGACGAGGCCGACAGGCTCACGCCCCTGCAGGTTGCGGCGGCGATACTGGCGGCGATCTTGCTGCTCGCGGCCTTCGGGCTCGCGGGCGAGGCTGACTACGAGTGCCGCGTCGGCCACCCGACGGCCTCGGCGGGCATCATGAATGAATTCAACTGCTCATTGGATACTCGTCTCCTTTGGGGGTGCGACGGATGGCCAGGAAGGCGATGACCGTCCAGGAGGCGGCCGACAGGCCGCTCCTCTGGTTCAAGCACTACGCGTCGGCGGCCGACGACATCAAGTGCCAGCGCCTGGTCATGAGGCGCGGGCGCGACGGGTACGGGGCCTGGTGGCGCATGTGCGAGATCCTGGCCTCTGCCACGGGGCACGCCGTGCCCGTCGAGACGGACGAGGACTGGGCGATGCTGGCGAGGGCGCTCTTCTGCGGCCCCGGCGGCGACGGCGTCGCGGAGTGCAGGGGGATCGTGGCGGACATGGTCGACGTCGGCCTCCTGGAGCTCAGGGACGGGACGGTCTCGAGCGAGAGGATGCTCAGGGACGCCCTGGCGCGCGGGGCGCAGGTGGCCGCTGGGTGCCTTGGCGGGCGGCCGAGCGGAGGCTCCGGCGGCACGCGCAAGGGCGGGAAAGGCGGCCGGGTGATCAGGTTCGAGCAGGGCTGAAACATGACTGAATTAGCAGCTAGAGACGTTGCGACAAATCCGCAGGCAGGTACGTGTTTTCTCAGAGAAACCGCAGGTAAAAACCCAAGGGTACCCCTTAGGTTAACCCAAGGGTACCCCTTAGGTTTCAACGACCCTAAAGCCTATAGAGGAGAGAAGAGGAGAGAAGAACACACCCCTAGGTGTTTCTTCTCTCTCCTCCCGACTCAACCTCACGAGAAGGGTCTCTCTCCTTGGCTACTTCCTCTCTGCGAATCGCGGCGCTGCGGCACGGAATTGGCGCCTGCGGGAACAGGTGTTCCCAAGGTTTTCAACATTTGGAGCGGGTTTTCGACAATCCGCAGGAAGGAGGGTACGCGATGCTCCCAAGGCTTGTGAACTCCATGACGAGGGAGGAGATCGAGAGGGAGGGCTACGAGGTGCCGAGCGGCGGCGGGACGGGCGGGAGGCCCGGGTGGCGCGTGACCGTCGAGGGCATGGACGACGCCCAGATGGACGCCATGACCGAGTTCCTGAGGGCCCACGGCCTCAGGGCCAGGAGGAGGATGGTCCCCCGTGGCGGCCGCTAGGGCGAGGGTCGCCAGGGACGCGCGGGGCGTGTGGTACTGCCGCCCGTACCTGGGCAGGGACGCATCCGGGAGGGCGGTGAGGCCGTACCGGTCGTTCCCGGGGGCGGCCACCGGGGCCGAGGCGCAGGCCCTGGCCGACGCCTGGGTGGCCCACCTCACCGGGGACGGCAGGGTGGCGAGCGCGCGGCTCGGCGAGCTGCTCGACTCCTACGTCGACGTGCGCGAGCGCAACGGGGCCTCGCCCAACAGCGTGCGCCAGTGGCGCTCCTTCGTAGCCAACCACGTCAGGCCCAGGCTCGGTCGCAGGGTGGCCCGCGACCTCACGGCGGCCGACATGGTCGGCCTCGAGCAGGCCCTCCTCGCGCCCAGAGGAGATGGGGGCGCTGGGCTCGGGCGGAACTCCGTCCTGGCCCTCCACCACTTCCTCAGGGCCGCGTTCTCGTTCCTCGTGGCCTCCGGGATCTGCGACGCGAACCCGATGCTCGCGGTCAGGCCGCCATCGCCCGACAGGGGCGAGGCGGCGGCGATAGGCGAGTGCGACCTGCCACGCGTGGCCTCGGCGCTGCTCTCGGCGGTGCGCTCGGGGGACGGCTGGTCTGACGCGGACGTGCCCGCGCTCGGCGCATGGCTCGCCCTCGTGACGGGGATGCGCGTCGGCGAGGTCTGCGCGGTGCGCCGCCGCGACCTCTCCCTGTCCGTGCCGGCCGTGAGGGTGGGCGGCACGGTGGTCGAGGAGCGGGGCCGGGCGCCCTGGCGCCGCGACCTCACGAAGTCCGGCCGCCCGCGCACCGTGTCCATCACCCGCGCCGACGCCGGCGTGCTCGAATCCGTCCTGAGGCGACAGGACGCATCTTTCGCGAACCCTAGCCAGTCGAGCGCCTTGGTGTCGGGTGACGGTTGTTTCGTCCGTCCATCGCACCTCTCAGGGGCGTTCAGGGGCATCCGCGACGGGTTGGGACTGCAAAGATCCATCACGTTCCACGGCCTGCGCCACACGCACGCCACGTGGTGCCTGGCGAGCGGGGTCGACCCCAAGACGCTCTCGGAGCGCCTGGGGCACTCTGACGTTTCGATAACTCTTCGGATATATGCACACGTCATGCCCGGCCGCGACGCGGCCGCCGCCGACGCCTTCAGGCGCGCGGCCATGGGTCGTGGCGGGGAATGGGGGAGAGATGGGTGACGCGGGAGGCGCGGTGCCAGGAGGCTCCGGGGCCACGCACGTGAGGACGTGCCGCAGGTGCGGGCGAACGCTGCCGGTCGAGTACTTCTACCACGTCGGCAGGGGCCGAGACACCGTGTGCTCGGGGTGCAGGCGCAGGTATGCGCGGGAGTGGTACCGCACGCACGCAAAGAGGCACGAGCCGCTCGGGAGGCGCTCGGAGAGCGCGGCGGCCTCGACGCCCGCGGAGCCGCGCGGCAGGTGGGCCGAGCTCGTGGAGCTCGGGGAGAGGCGCACCAGGGAGTACCTGGAGCGCATGGAAGGGAAGCGGATGGCAGGGCGTGACCGACTGATTGATTGGAGTGACTGATGACCATGTCGATGACCGACGCCTGGGAGGGCGACGGCGCGGAGGCGCTGAGCGTGTCGAGGGGAGAGCTGAGGCGCCTGCTCGGCCCGCACGAGACGGCGGACGGGCTGCTCGCGAGGGTGCGGACGTGCCACGTCGTGACCGGCGACGGAGGAAACCACGCCCCGCACTGCGACCTGTGCGGCGGGACGGTGTACGAGCTGATGCCGAGGTACTGCCCCAGATGCGGGGCGATGGTGACCGGCGAGATTGGAGATTGCGATGATTGACAGCAGGAGGATGACGGTGCGCGTCGCCGACGTGGTGCCGAACGACGGCAACCCGAGGAGGGACGCCGGCGACGTGGCCGCCCTGGCGAGGTCGATAGCGGCCACGGGAGGGGAGCCGGTGCAGCCGATAATCGTGGTGCCGGACGGCGGCCGGTGGCGGCTCGTGGACGGCTGGAGAAGGTGGCTCGCGATGCGCGAGCTCGGGACCGAGGAGTGCTCCGCGCTCTGCTTCGGGCGCATGGGCGACGCCGAGGAGGCCGTGTGCTCCATGGCCACCGACAGCAAGGAGAGGCTCACCGACGAGGAGGCCGCCCGCGGCTTCCAGACGATGCTCGCCCTGGGCGTGAGCGACGAGCGCGTGGCGGCCGTCGTGGGCACGCCGGACGTGGCCAGGGTCGGCAGGGCGCGCAGGCTCCTTCGCCAGGCGCCCGAGCAGGCCACCATGGACGGCATGCTGGCGGCGGCCGACGACGAGCTCGACGACGAGGAGCGCGCGAGCGTGATGGCGAGCGCGTGGCCCGCCGCGGAGGCGCGCAGGATCAAGGAGCGCCACAAGGCACAGGCGGCGCTCGCCGCGATCAGGGACGTGCTCGACGCCGCCGAGTACCGCGAGGGCAGCCGGCCGGTCGACCCCGAGAGGGAGGACCTCTCGTACCTGGGGATGGTGCGCTCGCCCGAGGAGGCCGCGCGGTTCGCCGAGGGGCACGCCGACGTGGCCAGCGTCGTCGCCTACGAGGCCGGGACCGGCTACGCGCTCTACGAGGCCCTGCCGGAGGGCGCGGGCGCGAGGGCGCGCGAGGCCAGGGAGAGCGAGCTCAGGCGCAGGATCGACGAGCACTGCGAGACCTACTGGTCCGTCTGGATGGACATGCGCCGCTACGTCCTCGCCCACTGGTCGACGCCGCGCGGCCTCCCGCACCTCGCGGAGCTCGTCAGGGGGAGGCGCGACAAGGCCGACCTCTCAGGCTGCTCTGAGGACGAGGCCGCCGACCTCATGGCGCCCTTCGACTCCGAGCCGTCCAGGTGGGAGGTCGGCAGCGCGCTGGCGGCCGCCATGGCCTACGGGGGCGTGCTCGGCGTCCACGGCGACGTCATGACGTACGTCACGGACAGGTTCACGGGGCCGTACGACGCCCTGGTCGCCGACGGCTGGGAGCCGGGGGAGGACGCGCGGGCCATCAGGGAGATGTGCGAGAAGGGGGACGGCGATGAGTGACGTGGCCCGCGGCCCCGCCGAGGTGGCGCGGCTCATCCTAGCCAACCCAGACCTGCCCGTGCTCAAGTGCGGTGGAGACGGCAGCGAGGAGGACGAGGACAGCTTCGTGCTCCACCTCGTGAGTGCATGGCTCGGCGCGTGGTTCGACGCCGGCGAGCGTATCTACGATATCGCTGAGTACGCCAACGACTGGTGCAATGAGAACTGGGAGAAGGATGGCGACCCGATGAGGGCGGAGGACCTTCCGCACGGCCCGTGCATCTGGCTGCGCATGGACTACTGGGAAGGAGCAAACAGGGAGATGTGCGAGAAGGGGGACGGCGATGCGGACGAGTGAGAGGTTGCTCAAGTGTCCGTTCTGCGGGGAGGACCCTCAGTTACTGAGAGACGGACGAACGGTCGCGCACGCGTGCATGGTGCTCGACAGGGAGCTGAGGGCAACGAGGCAGGCATGGAACACCCGCTGGCACGACTCTCCATGCACGCCCGAGGACCGTGCCAAATGTGTGCCAGCGCGCCCCGGCGACGACCTCTCTGGACCATGTGACGACGGCGAGGTCAGGCGGCAAAAGTCCGTGTGCCGCACGGCACACGGCGCAGATAAGAAGTAATTATCAGCAGAGTATGGGATGGAGTGGTTCTGATGAGCGTGAACGTGGTGTCGATATCCGGAAACCTCGGCGGCGAGGCGAAGGTCAGGGTGACGCAGGGAGGGACGTCCGTCCTCTCCCTCTCGGTTGCGGTGAACGAGCGCGTGAGGAACACCAATGGTGAGTGGGAGGACAGGCCAAACTGGGTGCCGTGCGTCATCTTCGGGCGCAGGGCCGAGGCGCTCGGGCGGCTGCTCTCCAAGGGGTCGCGCGTCGCCCTGTCAGGTCGGCTCCACGAGAGCCGATGGCTCAAGGACGACCAGCGCCGCTCGCGCCTCGAGCTCGTCGTGAGCGAGGTCGAGTTCCTGTCGCCCGCCCGTGGTATGGGTGGCGAGCAGGCGATGCCGCAGATACCAGTGCCGCAACAGGCCATGGCCGCCGTGGCGGACGAGGACATACCGTTCTAGGGGATTGGGGACGATCGTGAGCGATGACATGGTGAACCACCCGGCGCACTACACAACGGGCGCCGTCGAGTGTATAGACGCGCTGCGCTCCGCCCTCGGCCTGCGCGGGTTCGTCGACCACTGCAGGGCCTGCGCCATCAAGTACGCGTGGCGCTCGCCGCACAAGGGGCGCGAGGCCGAGGACCTGCGAAAGGCCGCATGGTACCTGGGCCGTGCCGCCGGAGAGCTCGATCGTGGTGACGGCGATGGAGTTTCGTGACGCGCGGGAGTTCTTCGATGCGGTGCGCGACGCATCGAGGGACGCAGACCGCATCAGGCTCACGCTCGAGCGCATGGGCGTGAGGGAGCAGGTGCGCGCACAGGGGTACGAGCCACGTGGCGACGGTGGAGACCGCGACGCCATGGCCGCCACTGACCGGCGCATGGACTACGAGGCCCGCATACGCCGCCGCCGGAAGGAGGACTATGCGCTCATCGACGCCGCGTGCGACCTGATATACGGCGTAGGCCAGGACGGGCGTGGTGGCATATGCGCGCTCCTGTCGCCCGCGCACGCCGACGCCCTGTGGTGGCGCTTCTGCGCCCACGGGACGTGGGCCGAGGTTGCGGCCGGGAGCGGCATGAGCGAGAGCTGGTGCAGGACTGACGGCGTGCCGACTGCCATCGACTGCGTGGACGGGCTGGGGATAGGGCGCGTGACTGCGGGCCTCGGGGTTGCCGAGGACATGTGACCTGGCCGTGGCTGCCATCGGCTCCGGTCGGTGGCGGCCACGGCCATTTTCCATATGCGCAGGAAAAAATGACAGGTCGTGACAGGTAGTGACAGGCCGTGACAGCAACAAGTGTGCATACTGGTAGTGTGCCGCGCTTGCAGGGACACAACGGATTCCCCGGCGCGGCGCATCCCGTGCCCATGACACGCGGCCCATGGCAGCCGCCGCGCCGCGTCACCGCCCTGCCACATGCCACCACGGCGACTCTGTGGTGGCATGTGGCCAGACGCGCGGGGCGCACGGCCCGAACGACAACCAAGAAGGCGGTAGACAGTGACGCTGCTTGACATGGCGCGCATTGCCGGTAGGTACGTGACACCGATGTCGATAGCCATGCGTCACGCCCTGATGGAATGTGGCATCGACGCCGATGCCGTCGCATACGCGGAGCGGCGCTATGACGGCGTCGTCGAGTGCATGCGCAACCACGTGAGCCCGATTGACGCCAGGGCGGCCATGAGGGGCTGACCCCCTGGGGCATCCCGCCAAGGCGGGGGGCGTATGGAATGGCATGGGGGGGTGGCTCCGACCATGGCGGCCAGGAGGCGTGGCAGCGCGGCATGGCAGCGCGTCAGGCGCATGGCGTTCGAGCGAGACCGCAGGCTCAACGCCCGCTGCTGGATATGCGGCGCGCCCATCGACTACTCGCTCGGGCTGAGCAAGAGGAGCGGTACCCCATGGGCCTACGAGCCAGACCACTACCTCGACGTGAGCCGCCATCCCGACCTCGAGTATGACATCGGCAACCTCAGGCCAGCACACAGCAAGTGCAACCGCGCGCGCGGAAAGCGCGCAAGCACGCACGAGCTGGGCAAACCTTCGCGAAATTGGTGAGTGTGGTGGAGGGGCGTTGAAATCTTCAGACTTGCACGGGTGGCACGGTCTCCCCGCTGGCAATGATTTCCCCCCGACGGCATACACGGCAGGCGGTGGTATTGCACCGTCACCATGGCATGCCGTATCCTCTCGTCCTTTTGGCTGGTGAGGCGATGGCGACGCGCAGGAAGCGAGCGAGCCCAGGCAAGGCGGCCCACGTGACCGAGATAGACCGCGTGCAGAGGATCGTGGGTGACCTCGGCGGGATCGACGCCAGGACGCTCGACCTCGTTCGCCCGGTGGTCATCGAGTGCGCGTGGGTCGAGCAGCGCCTCGCGGACGCCAGGCGGCTCATAAACGCGTCACCGATCGTCGTCTCCTACGACAACGGCGGGGGCCAGGAGGGGATCAGGCGCAACCCGGCCTACGACGGCTACAACGCCCTCGCGAAGACCTACGTGTCCTACCTCCGCCAGATACAGGCCATGACGGGCGCCGAGGTGTCGCGCGACGAGGACGCGGCGTCACCACTCGCGAAGCTGAGGAAGGAGTCGCCGCTGTCGAAGTGAGGTGATGGTGCGTGTCGGAGCTCCTGGGCAGGACGGAGCCGCGCGTCTTCACGCCGCCGCTGCGAGAGCTCACGCGAGAGACCTCCCTGGGCTTCGACGTGATCGACTTCGCTGGTGACGTGCTGTGCGTCTCCCTGCGCCCATGGCAGAGGTGGCTCCTCGTCCATGCCCTCGAGATCGTGGGCGACTTCGGAGGCGAGTGGCATCTCCGCTACTCCACGGTGCTCACGCTGGTCGCTCGCCAGAACGGCAAGACCACGCTCATAGTCGTCGTGACGCTCTACTGGATGTACATGCTGCAGTGCGCCCTCGTCATCGGGATGGCGCAGGACCTCACGCGTTCCGGCGACACGTGGGACGCCACCGAGCAGATGGTGGACACCACACCGGCGCTGGCGGCGGAGAAGGTGCGCGGCAAGCACGGCAACTCGGGCCGCGACCTCATCCTCACCGGCCACAGGCACTACGTTACGAAGCCACCGACGCGCGGCGCCGGGCGAGGGCCGTCCGCGCAGCTCGTCATCATGGACGAGATGCGCGAGCAGCAGACGTGGGACGCCTGGGACGCCGTGGCGGACACGACGCTCGCCCAGGAGCTTGGGATCATCTGGTGCGCGTCGAACGCCGGGGACTCCATGTCCGTGGTTCTCCGCGCCAAGAGGTGGCAGGCGCACAGGGCGCTCGGCGACCCGGACGGGTGGTGCGCCGAGCAGGACGACCTCGCGGCGCTCAACCTCATGGAGGACGAGACCCTCGGCATATTCGAGTGGTCTGCGGCCCCGGGGCGCGACATCTGGGACACGGCCGGGTGGTGCGAGGCCAACCCCTCGCTTGGGTACGGCCTCAAGGTGCGCAGGATCCGCGCCTCGATATCCGGAAAGACCGAGGCCGGGGCTCGCACGGAGAACCTCTGCCAGTTCGTAGGCAGGATGGCCGTCTCGCCGTTCCCGGACGGCGCATGGGAGGCGGGGACGGACGCCGCGAGCGAGATAGCGCCAGACAGCCCGCTGTGGTGGGCCATCGACGTCGGCGCGAACCGCATGCACACGGCCGTGGCCGTCTGCGGCCTGCGCGCCGACCGCACGTTCCACGTAGAGGTCGTGGCCTACAGGTCGGGCCTCGGGTGGGTGAGCGGGTGGCTGGCCGAGAGGGCCGATCCCGCACGGCCGATGCGTATCGCCTACCAGGGCAAGGGCGCCCCCGTCGCTTCCATGGCCGACGTGTACGGCCAGGTCGACGGCGTGGAGCTCGTGCCTGTGACGGGCCCCGACGTCGCGGCTTACTCGGGACGCTTCTGGGATGGCGTCGCCGCGCTCGACCCGGCCCGCGTGGACGGCGAGGGCAGCGACGCGACCCCCGTGCACCACCGGCCACAGCCGGTCCTCGACGTCGCCGCGAACGTCGCGGCGACGAAGGCGACGGGCGACGGGGCTTGGATGTGGGACAGGAACAGGAGCACGGAGGACATCAGCCCGCTCGTCGCGTGCGCGACGGCGTATGGGTTCGCGACGGCCGTCGAGGACGAGGCCGAGGAGAGTGCCTACGAGGATGAGGGGCTGATCGTGCTGTGACGCCCCATGTCCTCGCGTACGAGGCGCTTGAGGTAGCCGGACACGTTCTCATGCCCACGCAGGAAGTCGTAGACGTCCATCTCGTTCGGCGAGAACCTGACCGTCACCTGCTTCATGCGCTTCTTGCGGTACTTGGCGTTCGCCCTCTTCTGCGCGTCGCTGACCATGTCTTCGCTCCCTTCGGTGGCGAGGTGATATGATGTGTGGAGAGCGGGAGGCCCGCCCGCCTTGAGCGGGCCTCCCTTGGTCATTGGGCTAGCGTTTCCGGATTACCAGGTATGCCACTACCTTCCGGAGCGTTAGCTCAATTTTGATTCTCCACTTCATCCCATCACCTCCTCTCTGACAGGAATAATATACTACAGACCCTAGATAATGTAAAGGGTCTACCCTATAATTTATTGAAAAGTGCGCGGCCCGTCGTCGGTGCGATGGGCCCTCTCATGCCGATTGGGGGTGACGCCTTGGGCATCTTCTCGCGCATCCGCGCACGTGACGGCAGGGCCATGCGGGTAAGCTACGGCCCGCGCGCGACAGCTATCCTGGGACGCACGACGGCGGAGATGTACCGCACGCAACCGGCACTCAGGGCCGTCGTCGGATACATCAGCGAGAACGTGGCGGCCGTGCCACTGAAGTGCTACGAGCGACGTGGCGAGAACGACCGTCCCAGGGACTCAAAGTCGCCGCTCGCACTGCTCCTCGAGCACCCGTCAGAAGGCGTCACGACCTACGAGCTCGTGCGTGACACCATGGCAGACGTGCTGCTCCACGGGTGGGCGCTCTGGTACGTCGTGCCGAGCGCCGACACCGAGAGCGGGTGGGCGGCCACGCGCATATGCCCCGAGTGGGTGACCACCCTCTACACGACGGGGGGGTTCCGGCCGTCCAGCTACGTCGTGCAGGTCCCTGAGGCCGGGCGCGCCCCCGTGACCATCGACGCGTCGGACACGCTGTCGTTCTCCCTCTACGGTGCGTCCGGGCCGCTTGACCCGGCGTCCCCCGTCGACGCGCTCAGACAGGTGCTCGCCGAGCAGGTGAGCGCCTGGGACTACCGCAACAAGGTCTGGCGCAACGGAGGGTGGGTCAGCAGATGGATATCGCGCGGCGAGGGGAACTCGTGGAGCAATGAGGCACGCGAGCGGTTCGCCAAGAGCTGGAAGGAGCGGTTCAGCGGCCCGGATGGCACGGACTCCGGCGGGACGCCCATCCTCGAGGACGGGATGCAGCTGCACGACACGCAGCTCAACGCCCGCGAGGCCCAGTTCTCCGAGTCGGCGCAGCTCACCCGCCAGGACGTGGCCGCCGTCTACGGCATCAACCCGTCGCTCATATGGCACACGTCGACGCAGACGTACGCAAGCGCCAAGGACAACGCCCGCGCCCTCTACGCCGAGACCCTCGCCCCGAAGTTCGACCTCCTGTGTGAGCGCATCAACAAGGTGCTGGCACCGCGCCTGGGCGCCGATGGCGTCTACTGCGAGTTCGACGTGCTGTCGAAGCTCAACAGCAACCCGGCAGACATGATCTCGACGCTCGTGAGCGCAACGCAGCGCCCGGTTCTCACCGGTGACGAGGCGCGCCGGATGCTCAACCTCCCGGCACTGGGCGGGAGCATGTCCGAGATCGTCACGCCGCTCAACCTCATGGTGGGCGGAGTCGGCGCGTCATCCGGCGAGGACGGCGGCGCGGCCTCGGCGGAGGCCCGTGGGCAGAGCTCTCGGGCGCCGATGGCCAAGGCGGCCGACGACGCTCCGCTGTGGAGCGTCAAGGCCCGCGCGGACGCCGACGGGTCGGTCGCCATGGCCCGCACGCTGTCGAGGTTCTTCCGCCGCCAGGCGAAGGCGGTGCTCCCGAGGATCGGCGCCGCGAAGGCGAGGGGCCCGCTTGCGAAGGAGGACGACCCCGAGTGGTGGGACGAGGACAGATGGGACTCAGAGCTCGCGGACGACCTGGAGCCCGTCATGAAGGGCTACGCCACGCGGAGCGGCAGGGCCGCCGCGTCCCGCATGCGGGGCGACTACGACGCCACGCGCACGGACGCCTACCTGCGCAAGGTCGCGGAGGGCCGCGCACACGGCATCAACGCCGTTACGAGGAGGCGCCTCGCGGACGCGATCGACGCGGAGGACGGGGAGCAGACCCCCAAGGACGTGTTCGAGCAGGCCGAGGAGGGCAGGGCCGACCGCCTGGGCGTCTCAATGGCGGCGGCCGTGGCCGTGTTCGGCGTGCGGGAGGCGACCGAGCAGCTCGCGCCGAAGTCAAGCTACCTGCGCATGAAGACGTGGGTGCACGACCAGGACGGCGCCAGCGAGCGGCCGCGCGACGACCACGCCGCCATGGACGGCGAGTGTGTCGAGTTCGACAAGCCATTCAGCAACGGCGCGATGTTTCCCCACGACGGCTCCCAGGGCGTCGAGGAGGAGGCGTACTGCCGCTGCGGCATAGATGTGGACGTCTACAGGCTCTAGGAGGGCAACGGATGCACATGTTCAAGGACTTCCGCGTCAGCGTCAAGGACGCCGGCGAGGACGCGGACGAGTACACGTTCGAGGGGTACGCCTCGACATTCGGCGGCGACCCGGACTGCTACGGGGACGTGGTCGCCAAGGGCGCCTTCGCGGACACCCTCAAGGCATATGAGGACGAGGGACGGCGCATCCCGCTGCTCTTCGCCCACGAGATGCACGACCCGGACTACAACCTCGGCTACGTCGACGCCGCCGAGGACGACACCGGGCTCAAGGTCACGGGCCACATCTTCGCGGACGCCCCCAACGGGGAGACCGTCCACAAGATGCTCCAGCGCGGCCAGGTGTGCAGCATGAGCTTCGCCTACGACGTCGTCGAGGACGGCCAGATCGAGCTCGAGGACGGGCGCAAGGCCCACGTGCTGCGCAAGGTAGACCTCTACGAGTGCTCGATCGTGACCGTCCCGGCGAACCCGGCCGCCCAGATAACGGACGTCAAGGGCGGCGGGGCGCCCGCCAAGGAGTGCCGCCGCAACTCAAAGGCGGACGAGGACGAGCTTGCCAGCGTGCGGGACCTCCTGAGCGAGGCGCTCGACGCGATCAACGACCTTATCGGCGACGGGGTCGACCCCGAGCCTGATGACGGTGACGGCGACAAGGGGGGCGGCGAGGGCAAGCCCAAGGCCAACGGCGGGAAGCCGGAGGAGCCGAAGGGCGACGCCAAGGCGCTCGAGGAGGTAGCCGCCAGGTACGAGCGATTCATCGACAGAGACTAGAGAAAGCAGGTACGACATGCCTACCATCCGAGAGCAGTTCGAGCAGGCCAAGGCGGACTTCTCCGCCGCGGTCAAGGTCGGAGACGCCGAGGCGGCCAAGGCCGCAGGCGAGCTTGCGGAGAAGTACGAGGCCATCATCAAGATGGCTGACGCCAAGGGCGCGAAGCTCAACGCAGGCAAGGAGGCCAAGCACGCCCCCGCCGAGGCCAAGACCATCGGCGAGTGGGCCGCTAAGAGCCTCGACCTCAAGGCGTTCGAGGGCCGCAGCCAGGCCAGCGTCATGACCGCGACCGGATTCGGCGCCAAGGCGGCGTCCGACCCCATCACCTCCCCCGCATCCGCTGCCGACTACAGCACCTTCCTCGACCGAAACGTGGTGACGGGCGCACGCCGCCGCCTGCAGATCCGCGACCTCTTCGGCGCTGAGTCGCGAGACGCCGCGGCCGTCGAGTGGATGGTGGAGGGTGCGCTCGAGGGCGCCCCGGCAGTCACAGCCGAGGGCACGGCGCTCGGGCAGTACCACTTCGCCGAGCCCACGAAGAAGACGGCCGCGCTCGAGAAGGTGGGCGGCTTCTATCGCGAGTCCTACGAGATCGTGAGCGACCAGGCCTGGCTCGCAAGCTCCATCAACGACCGTGGCCTCTACATCCACGACCTCAAGGTCGAGGACACCCTGGTGACCGAGCTTGGCGGCACCTCAGGCATCCAGGCTGGCGCGGCCAAGAACGCCACCCTCGCGGACACCATCTTCGACGCCATCACCAACATCGGCCAGGCGACACCCTTCATGGCGGACGCCGTGGTGCTCAACCCGACCGACTACAAGACCCTGCGACTCGCCAAGGACACGAACGGCCAGTACATGGGCGGCGGGTACTTCAGCGGCCAGTACGGTACCGCAGGCGGCGTCGTGCTCTACCCCGACGTCTGGGGCCTGACCACCGTGGTCACCCCAGCCGTGGCCGCAGGCACCTCCTACGTGGGTGCCTTCAAGCCCTCCGGCTCCGTCTTCACCAAGGCGGGCGAGGGCGTGCGCGTCGAGATGACCAACTCCGACAAGGACGACTTCGAGAAGGACCTCGTTGCAATCCGCATCCTGGAGCGCCTGAAGCTCGCGGTGCGCTACCCCGCAGGCTTCGAGAAGCTGACCATCACCGCCGCCTAGGGCTCGCGGGACAGCGTGGCAGTTGGGCCGTCCCGCGGGGCGGCCCAACGCACGAGAGGGGAGCTGACATGCTCAAGCTGTACGACCTGGGCGGCCTGACCGTGCAGTACGAGGAGGGCGAGCAGCCCGATGGGGCCACGGAGCACGTGGAGCCCGAGGATCGGCCCAAGGCGAAGCAGGCCCGACAGCCCGCCAACAAGGCCGGGAAGGCGGCGGACAAGTGACGCGCACCCCATGGGGCTACGCGATCGTGGACGGGACGCCGGATGGGGCCATCGTGGACGGCGACACCCTCGTCGGGGTCTCCGCGGACGCCCAGGGCGCTGCCGCCCCCATCATCGGGGACGGCCCGATCGAGGTGTCTGGGGACACGCTGTCCGTTCCGACGGCCGGAGGCGCCCTGGTGCCGATCATGACGCCGGAGGAGCTGTCGGTCGCCACTGGCGGCAGGCTCTCGGCGACCGAAGACACGGTCAGGTGGGCCATCGGCGCCTACGGTGACGCCATGCGCACCATGTGCGGGTGGCACATATGCCCATCGCTCAGGTGCCGCTACGTCGCCGACGGCGGCAGGGTCGCGCAGCTCCCTGCCATGCACGTGTCAGACGTCATCTCCGTCACGGTCGGCGGCGAGGAGGTCGACCCGTCCGCGTACGAGTGGACGCCGGTGGGCCTCGTCCGATTCGCACGCCCCTGCGCCGCGACGCGCGCCGGGTGGCACTCCGTCTCGATCGACTACGTGGCGGGCATAGACGACGCCAGGCAGCTGCAGGCCACGCTCGCGGCGCTCGTGTCCGAGTACCTCGTGGCCAACCCCGGCATATCCTCGCAGACGGCTGGCGGGACGCAGGTGAGCTACAGCGCGAGCGTCGGCGTGCGCAGCCACTACGAGGAGCTCGCGCCATACAGGCTGGTGACGTGACATGCCGATGCCGATCGGATGGAGGCTCGTGACCGTCAGGGTCACCCGCCCGGGAACCAAGGCGTCGCGCGGAGCGACCGTCGCCGACTGGGACAACGTCACCACCCGCGACGTGGGCGGCTGCTGGGTGGGCAACCCGTCCACCTCGGCCGACCAGGCGAGGGAGGGCCGCGACGCGAACGTCCGGGCGACGCTCTACGCGCCGCCGGGGGCCGACGTGATGGCCGGCGACAGGGTCACCTACGCTGGTGTCGACTACGCCATCGACGGCGAGCCGCTCCCATGCCCGTCGCCCCTCGGCGGCATCGACCACATCGAGTGCCCCCTCGTGGATTGGACGTGATCACATGCAGAAGGTCGGGAGCTTCCGCCTCGAGCTCGACCACGACGGCATAGCCCAGCTGCTGCAGTCGTCCGAGGTCGCGGCGGAGTGCGAGGCCGCCGCAGGGCGCATAGCGGCGGCCGCAGGGGACGGCTTCGAGGTCTCCGGCCCGTGGCGCGCCGGATTCGGCGGTGGCCGCGCCGCGTACAGCGTGCGCACGGCCACGCAGGCGGCGCGCGAGGCCGAGGCGACCGAGAAGGCCCTGACGGTGGCGGTGCAGTCATGCAGGTCATGACGGCGCCCACCGACGCCGAGGCCGCGCTCGCGCGCGACCTCACCGAGCTGTGCGGGTTCGAGGTGGCGGCTAACCCCCCAGGTGACATCGGCAGGGACGCCCCCGTTGCGCACGTCGTGCAGGTCGGCTGCGCCCCCGTGACGCCCGTCTCGTGGGAGCACGACATGTCCATAGACGTGTGGGCCGGCTCGGTCCCCGACTACGGGCCCGCCACCGACGCCGCGCGCAGGCTGGCCGGCATGGTGGCGACGCTCCACATGAGGCGCGCCCCGTCCGGCATCGCGTGGAAGTCGCCGACCGTGACGAGCGTGTACCCGAACCCAGACCCAGACCACGCAGGCGTGCCGCGAGTGACGGTCGCCTGCAACGCCGCCGCACGCGGCGAAGACATCTAAGGAGCGAGAATGGCTGGAATCGACAGCAACAAGGTCTACCTCCCAGAGCCAGACCAGACGAAGACCACTGGCGCCGTCGGGATCGGCAAGGTCGGCACCGCGAAGGCGCCCACGGACGCCCGCGCGAAGCTCGACGCGACGTGGGCGGACTCCGTCGGCTACGTCGGCGAGGACGGCATCAGCATCAAGGGACTGGTCGCCGCGGGCGACGCCATCAGGGACTGGGCGAAGAAGCGGATCCGCACGACGTCCGGCGATGCCGACCCGTCCATCTCGCTCCCGGCCATCCAGGTGGACGAGGCGATGGCGAGGATGCTCGTGGGCACCGCGAACGTCACGGTGACCCCGGCGACCGCCACGAGCGGAAAGGTCATCAATATTGCGTTCGATGGCAAGCCTGGCCCGAACAATGCCCTGTGCTTCAGCATGAAGGACGAGAACCGCCGCGTGCGCGTGTACGTCCCCTCCGCACAGGTCACCGACCTCGACGACGTCGAGTTCGTGCCAGACTCGGCCAACCAGTTCGCCATGACGCTCTCGCTCAACGCGGACGAGACCGGCCACTACGTCTACTTCATCTACGACGACGGCGTCGTCACCGGAGCCTAGGGGGTCGCATGTACGAGCTGAGACGCGTCGAGCGCGGGGCGTTCGACTTCTCCATCGACGGCACGGAGTGGTCCGTGCCGTCATATGACACGCTGAGCCTCGACCAGGTCGAGGGATTCGCCACCGCGCATGACAACGCCGCCGCCGAGAAGGCGCTCAGGGGCTTCTTCGAGGACGCCGCCCCCGGGTGCACCGAGGGGCTCCTCCTCAGGGAGTTCATGTCGCTCGTCAAGGCATGGCAGCACGACTCCGGGGTGACGGCGGGGGAATCCGCGCCCTCGTCCGAGTAGACGCCGACACGGACGGGGCGCTCGACTACGACCTCATGTGCAGGCTCGGCATCCGCCTCGCCGACGTTCCCATGACGATCGGCTGGTCGGGCCTCAAGGTCTTCTACCGCCACCTGGACAGCGCGAGCGCGACGTGGCGCGCGCAGCACCCCAAATACGCGCCGTACTCCACGCCGTTCGGGATTGCCCAGATGCTCGCCGACGTCATAGACATTGAGCAATGGGTCTGCTACGGCATCGCTGCGGCCCACCACGCGAAGGGCACGCGGATGCCAAGGAAGCCCAAGCCGTACGAGGCCCCGTGGCGCAAGGGCGACCATCGCGACAGGCACGTCGGGTCGGGCGCCATACCGCGCTCGGAGTTCCTCGACTGGTACTACGGCGACGGAGATCAGCGGAAAACCGGATAGGGAGGTGCCGCCATGGCATCAGGCGTGACCGTTGCCAACGCCTTCGTCCAGGTCATGCCCTCTATGGAGGGCGCCGGGTCGTCGCTCACGTCCGCGCTCTCGGGTGCCATGGAGGGCGCCGGGGACGCCGCCGGGAAGTCCGGCGGCGCGTCGATGCTCGACGCCATCTCCGGCGCCCTCGGCGGCCTCGGGGAGAGGGTCGCGTCAGTCGGTGGCGAGGCCGGCGAGGCCGTGGCAGGCGGCTTCTCGAGCATCCTGTCGGGCGGCGGTGGAGCGGAGATGGTGGCCGCCGGTATGGGCGTCGCGGCGGCCGTCGGCGCCGCCCTCATGTCTGTGGGCGGGACATTCGACGAGATGACGGATGAGATAATCGTCGGGACTGGCGCCTCGGGTGATGCCCTGCAGGGCCTGTCTGACGTCGCGACGAACATAGGCACGTCGGTTCCGACGAGCTTCGCCAACGCCGGGGACATCGTCCAGGAGTTCAACACCAGGATGGGCCTCTCCGGCGACACGCTCCAGGAGGTCGGGTCGAAGGCGGCGAGCCTGCAGAACATCGTCGGAAGCGTGAATTTCGACAATCTCACCGGCGCCTTCAATGAGTGGGGAATCTCCGGCGAGCAGGCGGGCGCCAAGATGGACTACCTCTTCGGCGTCGTGCAGACCACGGGAATCGGCTTCGACTCGCTTGTGTCAGTCGTGCAGACGGCAGGCCCGGCGATGCAGGAGCTCGGATTCTCCTTCGAGGACACGGCCGACATGGCCGGCATGCTCGACAAGGCGGGCCTCAATGCATCTGGCGTCATGGGGAGCATGAAGAAGGCCCTCTCGTCCGTGGCCGAGCAGGGCGGGGACGTCAAGCAGGCGTTCCGTGACTCGGTCGATGCCATCCAGGGGTATATAGACGCCGGCGATGACGCGGCTGCCATCAATGCCGCGAAGGACATCTTCGGCGCGCGCAACGCCCCGCAATTCGTCGCCGCACTCAAGAGCGGCGCAATCAACCTCGACGAGCTCGGCCAGGCCGCGCTCGGCGCGCAGGGCGACATCGAGGGCACCGAGCAGGCGACCATGGACTGGCCCGAGCAGTGGCAGCTCATCCAAAACAACGTCCAGGCCGCGCTTGCGCCGCTCGGCTCGGCCGTGTGGTCTGCGGCCACAGCTGGCATGCAGGGACTCTCCGACGCGATGACGTGGCTCGGCCAGGCCGCGCAGCCGGTGATGGACGTGCTCGGCCCGATGATGCAGTCCGCCATGGAGCAGCTGTCACCCGTCATGCAGCCTCTTGTGGATGCGCTCGGAAATCTCGGGATGAGCATCCTCCCAGTAGTGAGCGGCGCCTTCCAACTTCTGGCGGGCGTGCTGCAGGTGGTCGGGGCGGTGCTGCAGGTGGTGTGGAGCATAGTGTCACCAATCGCGCAGACATTCGCCAGCGTGCTCGCGGTCGCCATCGACGGCGTCGCCGCGTCCTTCACGGCCCTCGGCGCCATCCTCTCCGCCATCGGGGGATTCTTCCAGGTCGCGGCGTCGGTCGCGGTCTCGGCATGGCAGGGCGTGCAGGGCATCCTCTCCGGCATCTCATCCGCCATCGGCGGCTTCTTCCAGAGTGCCTGCGCCGTCATCGGTGGTGCCATGCAGGCGGCGGCATCGGTGGCGCAGGGTGCGTTCCAGGGCGCCCAGTCCGTCGGGTCATCCGTGGCGTCCGCCATCGGCGGCTTCTTCTCGAGCGCAGGCTCCGCCATCGGCAGCAGGATGTCATCGGCGGCCGGCGCCGCACAGTCGGCCCTACGCTCCATAGCATCTGTGGCGTCTAATGTCGTATCAAGCATCGGACAGGCGTTCTCAGGCGTCGGCTCGACCATCAGCGGTGCACTCTCGCGGGTCAGGAGCATCATCCAGGGGGCCTTCTCCGGAATCCACATCCCGACTTTCCATGTGTCGGGGGGGTTCAATCTAGACCCTGGGCACTTCCAGCTCCCATCCATCAGCTTCTATGCCCGCGGTGGCATCACAAATGGCGCTGCCGTGATCGGTGAGGCCGGGCGCGAGGCCATCGTCCCCTACACCAACTCGAACATCCGGCCATGGGCGCGCGCCTTGGCCGATGCGGCCGCGCTCGGCGCTGGTGGCGGGACGACCGTGAATCAATATGTGCGCATCGTGCGCGACGACGAGGACCTCTACAGCGCCGCCACCATACTCAACCGCTCCGCGCTGGCGGAGCTCGGATAGGACGTGATTCCAATTGCGCATGGTCATATCGGCCGACGGCGCCGATGACGTGACGCTCCACGGCAGCATGAGTGGCACGGGTCGGCTCGTAATGTCCGGGAAGGTGAAGGGCTGGTACGGTCACCCAGACATCAAGGTGTCGACGTCAGCCCGCTCCATGGCCGATGGTAACTACGACGTCGAGGACGCCTCGGTGCTCTATGGGCCACGCACGCTCACCATCCAGGTGGCGGCCGTGGCAGAGACCAGGGCCGATGCCATAGAGCTCGCCCAGGCGGTCGACGCCATGGGACATCGCGTCGTGGACGTGCGCCTTGTGGAGGACGGCTCGGCGTCTGATGCGGTGCCCGTGAATGGCATGGCCGTCGACGGAGACGTGCTGTCGCTCGACGCCGTCTCCGACCCGGCAGGCGTGGGCGGACACGACACGTGGTGCTCCGGCTACCTGCGCACGGAGTGGGATGACAGGCACACGCAGGACGGCGTCCTCGTGGGCTCCGTCACCGTCGTGTGCACAGACCCGCATCGCTACTCGACGCTCGCGCACGTCGGCTACATGACCCCTGCCGTCCGGGGGCTGGCGGGACTCGAGTTCGGGCCCAAGCTGTCAGGGCTCGGTGGCACCGTCGCCGCAGGCGTGCTCGGATGGCCGCTCACCTACGGCCCGGCCGCCGAGGGCGCGTCGAGCTCCTGCACGCTCCCTAATCTTGGCACGTCCATCGCTTACCCGACCATCGCCGCGTCCGGCTCCATGCCCGGCGGCTTCGCCGTCACCGACAGGGCCACCGGCGCCCAGGTGGCCTATGGCGCTCCGGTCGGCTCCCAGCCAGTGGTCATCGACTGCCGGACGTGCACGGCGTCGGTCAATGGCGTCGACGTGACGCGCTACCTCACGCAGCGGCACTTCCCGCGCATCCAGCCGGGCGGGTCGGTCTCGCTCGTGCTCACCGCAGATGGGACGGGCGGCGTGGCCGTCGAGGCGAGGGACACCTACATCTAGGAGGCAGAAATGGCGGAAAGCGTGGCGCTCGGCATACGACAGACGGCGGCCGGGGTCGGCACGACCGACTCCGACTTGCGGCACATCATCAAGGCACGCTGGTGCAATCGTGGCGTGGTCACCGGCCTCGACGTGACCGGGCTCGCGCTTGCGTACAGGGTGTCGGCCGGCGTGGCCGTGTGCTCGCGCTCGGATAGTGATGGGTATACCGAGGCCTACTTCGGCGGTGGCACCACGCCAGGCGTGACCGCAAATGCGAGTGCGTCCCCCCGCATCGACGTCGTGTGGCTCACCGCCCACGACGCCAGCCAGGGCGACGCCGACAACCTCGTGACGCTCGGCGTCACGCAGGGCCAGGCGGCCGCCTCGCCGATGGCCCCGGCCGTCCCGGCGTACGCCACCGAGGTGGCCCGCATGCTCGTCCCCGGCTCCGCGACCACGATGACCGGGGCGACCGTGTCCGACAGCAGGCGATTCGCCATCCCCTATGGGGCGAGCCTCGGCATCCTCGCGGACGTGCGCGACAGGACGCGGGAGACGGTCTCGGCCGCCAATGCCTCGTGGCACACGCGCGCCTCGGCCACCATCACCCTGCCGACCGACCGCATGGTCGAGGTCTCCTACGCCCGCACGGCGACCACGCACGACTTCGGGAGCACGGGAAGCATCGTGGCGGACGTGCAGGTGGACGGCTCGTCCGTCGTGACCTCTGAGATTGCGTACTCTGGAGCGTGGGAGACAAAGGAGCTGCGCGAGATCATCAGGATGACGGCCGGCATGCATGTCGTGTCCGTGCGCGACGGCTGGCACGAGGGCGCAGCCGTCGAGTTCATCGCCACCAAGGGCGGCTACCCGGCCGCCAACGTCGGCATGCGCATGCTCGTCGTGGACAGGGGCGTGGCCTGATGGCCTGGGAGGTGTACACCTTCGACGTCCCGACCGGGCGGCTACTGGCGTCGATAGACATCCCGAGCCTCTTGTGGACGCTCACCGTCTCGTCGTGCTCGCTCAGCACGACGCGCGAGAAGGGCCTCGGTGAGGGCGACGCAAGCGGCCTCACCGTGCCGTGGACGGCGCTCTCGGCGGAGAGCCAGGACGGGCGCGTCTCGCAGCTCGCGCCTTACCGGCGCGGCATCGTGCTCGGGTGGGACGGCGCGCCGGTCGTCGCCGGGATGGTCGGCATGAGGACGGACTCGGCGCTCGACACGAGATTCGACCTCGTCTCTCCCCTGGACTTCCTGGCCAGCCGGTATGTGGTGCACGAGGAGATGTTCGGGGCGGGCGAGGGCTCGACCACGCACGACAACATCAATTTCTCTGGCATGTCTCTGCGCGGCATAGCAGCGGAGATAGGCGTGCTCGCCACGGAGGACAAGCCGGGCGGACACCTGCCTATACTCTGGCAGTACACCGGCGAGGGCGGCTCACACGAGCGCACATACCATGGATATAATGTGTCCAATAATTCCGCGAAGAAGCTCATCACGGAGATTGCCGACGTCGACGGCGGCCCGGACATGCAGCTGCGGCCGCGCATCCTCCCCGACAACCGCCTCGAGTGGGTCTTCCTGGCTGGGTCGGACGCCGAGCCGTACCTCACCCAGGCCGACGGCATCCCGACCATCACGTGGTACAGGGGCGGCGGCACGTGCGATGACATCAAGGTGGCACACGGCGCGCCCACCATGCGCGTCTACGCCACCGGCTCCGGACAGGACGAGGGCACGCTCTGCCACCTCTCCGAGGACATGCGCCTCTGCCACACGCGCGACCCGTGGCCGCTCGTGGAGGGCACGGCGTCCTCGACCGACTGGGACAATGCCGACCTGGTCGCGCGCCACGGCGACGCCCGTCTGAGCGCGGGCGGCTCCCCGATCGCCCAGGTGACGTGCTCCGTGCACGCCTCGGACGCGGCCTGCCCGGTGACCCCTGGCGTGGTGTGGCCCGGCCAGCTCGTCGACCTCTTCGTCGAGGGCCACCCCGCGCTCCCTGATGGCATATATACCATGCGCCTCATGGAGATGTCCGGGAGGCTGTCCGACGAGGTCAAGCTCACCTTCGACCCAATTCCCGACCCATGGGAGGCGCTCTAGCATGAGGCATGGCAAGCTGACCGGGCTCATGAGCCCGGCCGAGCTGATGGCCCGCGTGGCCGCCGACGCGCGTGACGTCGCGCACGGCATGCGCACGCGCCAGAGCGGATCTATCAGCGTATACAATTCCGACGGCACACGCACGGTCATGGGGCCGCTCGTCGGAGGCGGCGCGAGCATGGCCACGCACGTCGGCGACACGGTGGCGCCCGGCAGGCCGACCGGCCTCACGGCGAGCGCCCAGGGTCTGCTCGTCACGGCCTCTTGGCCAGGCACGCTCGAGGGCGGGGTGCCCGGCGACTACCTGCAGACCAACATTCTTGTGGATGGCGTGGCCGTGGGGCACCTCACCAAGGCGGGGTCGGTCACCGTGCGCGTCAGCGAGGGAGACCACGTCGTGACGGCCACGGCCGAGGACGATGCCTGCGCGGACGACGGCAGGGCCATGCACAACATTTCTGAGCCGTGCACGGGCGTGCCCGTGACGGCGACGCCCATCAAGATGCCTGAGAGCCAGGTGCTCATCGCGCACCTGACGTGCGACACGGTCGGCGGGGAGCCGACCAAGGCCGCCCACAGCGTCGGCACCATGCCGCCGGTCACGCAGGGGATGGTGGCATATCTCACGCTCACAGACGGCAATGTCGCACCGAGCCCCATGCTGTCGATAGACGGCGGGGACGCGCACCCAATCATGACGAATGGCACGCCTTATGCCTACACCATCCCATCGACCACAATGACGCTGCTCTGGGACGGCAGCGTGTGGCAGTCGTGCTCGACGCCCGTCTACGGCACGACGGCCACCATCGGTGACCCGGCCGGGGCGAATGTCACGATTGACTCCGACTCGGTGGACTTCCGCACGTCCGGCACGTCGGTCGGCGGCACGGTCACGCGGGATGGCGCGAGCTTCAACGACGGCTCCCTGCAGCTCGGGAGCTGGCACGTCGACGGCGGGGACGGCACGTCGCTCAGGTACGCGACCATCGGCACCGGCAACACCGTCAACGAGTTCGGCGGCCTCTACCTGACGCGCGGGGCGGGCCTGGGCATCGACATGAGGCCAAACGGCTCCGTGGCGTCCATGCTCCTCGAGCGCGGCAACGACGGCTTCGAGTCCGTCAACATGTACGGCCACGGCCTCTCGTTCTACCGCCAGTACGGCTCCGGCGTCTCGCGCAACCTCATGAGCGCGGCGTGGGAGAGCGTGGTCGCTGGTGCCGTGTGGTATGCGCTCCGCGGGTTCTGCGCCGTCGTGCAGGTGCTTAACATGACGCTCCAGCCGGACTACGCGTGGCGCGAGCTCGGCAAGATAGACGGCGTGACGTTCGAGCTGATATCGACGCTCCCGGACGGGAAGGCGTTCGCCGGGATGGGGTCCATCACCGACGGCGCCCACATCGGCTACCTGTACGTCATGACCGACGGCCGCATCATGGCCCGCGCCGCCTCCGGCGGCGACTACTCGGGCCAGATATCCGTCCCCGTCGGCAACCAGTAAGTGAGGTGATTGGCATCAACCCACTTACATTTGACCAAATAGTCGCGCTCGTCTCCATGCTCGTGGCGGCCGGAGCCCTTGTGCTCTCGATGGTGTCCAAGTGGGGAGACGACGGGCAGCGCCAGGACACTGAGGTGGCCAGGCAGCAGATGCTGAACGACAAGCTCGACAGTATATCCGGCATGGTCTCAGAGACCCGCGATGACGTGCGGGAGCTGCGCCGCATGATTGACGGGCACGGCCGCGAGATAGCCAGGCTCTCCCAGGACGTGGACGGCCTGCGCGGCCGCGTGAAGCACCTGGAGATACGCATGGACGACATGCAGGGAAGATAGGCGCCACCATGCGGCCACCATTGCCCAGGCGCCACGGAAAGATGCCGTAAACGGGCTCACAACGAGCCGTCTACCTGCGGAGACACAGAGAAAAGGAGAATGACAATGGGCAATCTCACTAACCGCAAGTGGTGGGCCGCGGCGGGAGTCCGCGCCATCAAGACCGCCGCACAGACCGCCGTGGCGGCCATCGGCACCAGCGCCGCCATGGGCGAGGTGAGCTGGGCCGCCGTCGCGTCGACCGCCGCGCTCGCGGCCATCGTCAGCCTGCTGACCAGCATGGCGGGCCTGCCCGAGGTCGACGCCGCCGAGGGAGCCGAGTAGATGCCTCCGGTCGAGCGCAGGTGCCCCGTGTGCGGCAGCGTCATGGTGCCAGTCCGCGAGGACACGGCTGGGAGCCAGACGTGGGAGGGGTGGCACTGCAGCTTCTGCCAGCACGAGGAGCTTGTGAGGGTCACCAGCGAGGGCGGCACCCCCAAGAGGTGGCGTGGTCGCAAGCGGTAGAGCCACGAGCCAGTGATACAGCCCATCAATGCGCAGGCCACGTGCCTGCGCATGCGTCAAGAGGAGGACATATGACATCTGACAAGGTCAAGAGCTGGATTGGCATCATCGCCAGCGCCGCCGTGAGCGTGGCGGCCGCCATGGGCTACAAGCTCGATGGCGGGCTGGTGACGAGCGTCGTGTGCCTGGTGATAATCGTGGCCACGACCGCGTACAGCGCCTGGCGCACCAATCCCACCACCACGGGGCAGGTGGTCGGCAGGCAGCTCGGCAAGCTCATCAATCTCGGACTCACGTCCACGCAGGCCGTGGCGGTGCTCGAGGCCACGGCGACAGACGGTGTGACCAAGGTCGGCGACCTCATGGCGGGAGACGGCAAGACTGCTGCCGACACAAGCGTAGACCCACAGACAATTGCATAGATTATGCAAATCCATACATACACAGGTAGCTACAACCTCTCCCGCAGGCCGGGAGGGGTACGCTACATCATCGTGCACTACACGGGGTCTGGCAGCTCCAAAGCCGGCAGCGCACTTGCCAATTGCAAGTACTTCAGCGGCGGAAATCGCAATGCATCTGCGGATTTCTTCATCGACGATTCCGGCGTCTGGAAGTATAACCCTGACTTGAGCAGATACTACACATGGGCCGTCGGCGATGGCCATGGGCGCTACGGCATCACCAATGCCAATAGCGTCTCCATCGAGGTATGCAATAATGGCGGGCCTTTTACCGGCACGCAGATTGCCTACCTCTCCCAGCTCGTGCGCGAGCTGATGACGCAATTCGGCGTGCCGGCGTCCCGCGTGGTGCGCCACTACGACGCGAGCCGCAAATGCTGCCCGCTGCCCTACTCGCCAAATGGCGAGGATCCGACTGGCTCGAAGTGGGCCAGCCTACACGCAAGAATCACAAGCGGAGCAGGCTCCGCGGAAAGCGAGGATGACTTGCCTACACCATCCGATGTCTGGGCCTTTACCAATGGCGGCAATCAGATTGACACCACGCCAGGCACGGCCTGGACGAATCTCATGGACACCAATATGCGCATCCAGGACATCCAGTCCGTGCTCGGCTCCGATGGGCAGCATGATGTGCTGGCCAATGTCGTGGACACCAATCTGCGCATCCAGGAGCTGCAGACCACCATCACGGCGCTCACGGAGGCCATCAGGACGCTTGCGAGCGCCCAGGGCGCCGACCCGGAGGCCGTCGCCAAGGCCGTCTCCGACGCCGTGGCCGCCAAGCTATCAGAGATAAAGCTGAGCGTGACCACGGACGGCCAGGCGCAGCCATGATCACGCTGAGGACGATTGGCTCCGACGCTCGCGCCACCACGCTGCGTCGACGGAGACACGCTGGTCGTGTCGTGAGACAAGGTTGGAGTTGCCAATGGCAAACGAAATAAGGCACGTCCGCGTCGGCGGCACCACCTACGACATCGTCGGCAGGGTGGAGGGCGTCAGGCTCTCGGTGGCCGAGGGCGACGCCGCGACAGGCACGGCGGCGGTGGCGTCTGACGGTACCCTTGACCTGTCGCTCACGCTCCCGAGGGCGCAGGGCGGCACCGGCGGGTCGGGCGCCGCGACGAAGCCGCTCGCCGGGATGGTCGTGATGTTCGCTGGCGACTCGCGCTTCTTCGCGGTCACGGACTCAGCGTCCATGGCGACCCGCATGCACGAGTACGCCGGGTGTGACGTCATCGACGTCGTTAAGAACGACTGCACCACGGCCGTCTCGTCGCACGGGTCGAGCGTCGTCGCCCAGATAGAGGGATACGCGGGCGCAGGTGCCCCGGACGCCGTCGTCATCGCGAGCTCCATCAACGACGCCGCGTACGGAGTTGCGCTCGGCACGCACTCTGACCCGGGATCAGAGCACGACACGTCGACGTACATCGGCGCCGTCGAGCACGTCATCGAGTACGTCGCCAGCAAGTGGCCCGCGTGCCGCGTCCTGTGGGTGAGGGACAACCGCATAAAGCCGCCATCAAGCCTGGGCGCGGCCGAGGCCTCAGCCGCCCTGGCTAAGATTCGGCAGTATGAGGCCGCGCTCGAGGCGGAGAGGGCCGACTACGGCTTCGAGTGGGTCGACTTCCAGGTGCCGCAGCTCAACGGGACGATCCCTGCCGTCAGGGAGAGGTACTTCACCAACGCCGACAACCCCGGCGTCCAGGGGTACTCCGGCGACGGCATCCACCCAAACAGGGACGGCCACCTCGTGATGGCCCGCATCATCGCCGCCGTCCTCGCCCCCGGGCGCTAGGTGGCGTGCCGCATACGCACCACACGCGACGACCCCCCATCCGCCTCGGCGGGTGGGGGCTTTTTGATGGGCTAATTATGGGTTAAATCCGTGCGTCTCTATGCAATCTTATGCGCTGATATGCGTACTGAACGTATGAGCGAAATTAAATGATAAGGCCCCTACCTGCACATATGCGGGTAGGGGCCTGTGCGTC
>NZ_AWEZ01000046.1 GCF_000468755.1 Olsenella profusa F0195 | reverse complement strand
TTTTTTTACTATCTCGAGGGTCGCCTGGCGCACGTCGAGCTCGAGCTGCACCCGCCTGAGCTGCATCTTCGCCTCGCGCAGCATGTCCTGCAGGACCTCGATGTCGTCTGGCAGGTCGTCGTATTCCCTGCTCACGGGAACGCCTTTCTCTTCGGTGTCCCCGACATTATCGCCCATTGTCTCCCTGCGCCATATGTAGGGCGCCGTCCTCGACACGCCGTGCTTCTCGGCGATCTGCGCGGCGGGCCCCGTCCTCGCCTCCAGCTCGCCGATGGCCTGCACCTTCTTCTCGATGGGAACAGGGTCCCGCTTCGGGTTCAGGCCCCGATGCTTCCGCTGTCCCGGTGCAGGCTCGTCGATCCAGCCGCGCAGCGTGTCGCTGCCCTTCGGGTAGCCGAGCGCGCGCATAGTCCTGCTCAGGCTCTTGCCGTGGCCGAGGCAATGCTCGGCCGCCTCTCGCTTCTGGTCATCAGAGAACCTGGGCTCTCGGATCATCTTGCCCACGGGGACTTCTCCGGTCTCCCTGTATTCCCTCAACCAGTTGTTCAGCGTGTGCCTGTTGGGGTAGCCCAGCTCGGCCATCGTGTCGGCGTAGCTGTGGTCGAATCTGATGAAGGTCTCGATTGCCAGCTTGCGCTGCTCTGTGCTGTACATGCGGTCCTCCGTGTAACCTTTTCTTGGTCCAGGATCACCACCGCATCTCCAAACCGAAAGCAAGATTTGACTAAACGCAGCCATGTCCACCGCCTTCAGCGCGAAGTGCCCGAGATGCCTCGTGGCGGGGACGCCGGAGATCTCCCGCGCCCTCTCCCGCTCCATGCCGGCCCTCCGCTCGGCATTCATGCGGGCGGCCTCTTTCCTGTAATGGGTGACTGGGTCGGCGATGCCCGGACTCCAGCTCGTGGTCGTAGCCGAGAGCCTTCACTGATCTGTTCATGGTATGCCTGCGTTTCGGGTCCCAATGGCTCTCGTGGATCTGGAGATAGAGCCCCTTCTTGTTGCGCGTCTTCTTGAGAAAGTGGGCCATCGCAGCCCCATGTCAACCGAGAGCACCATAGCACCATGTATATGCTGTCAGGAAACGTGTTCCGGATCGAGCATCCGCACAAGAAAAGCCAGCTCTGGACTGGCTTTGGGTCCCTGGCTATGTCTTGGATGGTGAGTGTTCATGGTGCTACAAGCTAAAGACGGGTCGGCGGTACAAGATTTCCGCTGCAGCATCCTCTGCTTACTTCTTATTGAAAGAATCCAGTTCTCTCAAGCCACCCTTCAGGCGCCTTTTGCTCAGCGTTACGATTGTCTCAGGCATGGTTTCCTCTGCATACTTCCCATCTCGACGACTCGAATCATGTCGTGACGGACCATGTCCCGCTTGCTGCCTGGAAACTATACGCGCAAAGAACTGTACGTTACCCGATGCCGATTCGCGACGCAGCCGGTGTCGAGTCACAATGATCATTGCTGCTTGCATGCGCAAATACTTGCTGAACCATGCGGTTCTGTCTTGCGGCACCTGAAAGGCATGACCATATGGCATTATGGGAAGCTATACTTAGAATGCTGGAGATTCGTAGAGACGGGTATCCCAATATGTAGGTATCCTTAAGTTCTTAATATGTACATCCTCGCTGAAAGGCATTTGCGTCCAATGTCCGAACAGGCTGACCCCACATCTTCGTTCCCTCTGTATATGCAGGTGTTGGCGCATATACAGTACGATATAGATAGTGGCGCATATGGCATTGGAGAATCTATCCCATCGGAATCAGAGCTCGAGAAGCGCTTCTCGGTAAGCCGCATCACCATACGCCGTGCCGTGCAGGAGCTTGTCGATGCGGGATACCTCATCAAGCGTCCCGGCAAAGGCACCTTTGTGCGAGAGAAGAGCAGCCGCCTGCATTTACTGAAGTCTCTACGTGATGTAGAGACAAAGAGCTTTACAGAGGCTTGCGAGGAAGCTGGCTACGAAGCGGGGTCAATCGAACTGGAATGCAAGGTGGTCGAAGCCACGGAAGAGGACCAGGCATTCTTTGACCTTCTGCCTGGCGAGAAGATCATCTCGCTTAAGCGTGTCCATACTGCCAACGGTATCCCAGTCATGGCCAACTTCACAAGGTTTCCCGAGGACGGATTTGCATACATCGAGCACGAAAACCTTCAGAACAGATCACTCTACGATTCAATCCGCCTGCATAAGGGCTGTACGCCAAAGCTTGATGGCGAATGCATTCTTAGCTCGGAAAGGGCTGTCGGAAAACTCGCTGAGTATCTGAGTGTGCCGGAAGGGGAGCCTCTGTTCCGTCTGAATGGACATTATGTCGATGCTCAGAACAGACCTCTCATGGCAGAAGAACAAATCATGATTGGGTCTCGCTATTCCATAGCACTCTGACGGCTACAAATCAATCCATGCCCTATGGGTCCACTGGCTGCTGTGCTGCCTATTGAGCCTCGTTGCATTTTAACGATATGACGTAATATAACGTTAATGACAAAAAGATGACCATTAACAGAAATAGAATAGACAAAAGAGACCAATATTCTCGATAGTGTAGGTGGTAGGAAGGACAGACCTTTCTGCCGTATCGATTCCCGAGGGGAATGGAGGAACCATGCCAGATATCGTGCTGGCTCGTATCGACAACAGGCTTGTCCATGGCCAGGTTGGCAATACTTGGGTCGGAGCCTGCGGTGCCAATCTCGTTGTTGTCGTAGATGACGATGTTGCAAATGACCCTGTACAGAAATCCATCATGAAGATGACTACCGATGCAGCGGGTGTCGGCATCCGATTCTTTACCGTGCAGAAGACCGTGGATGTCATAGGTAAGGCGAGTCCACGCCAGCATATCTTCATTGTTGCCAAGACGCCGCAGGTGATGCGAAGACTTATCGATGGCGGAGTGCCGATCTCGTCGGTGAATGTCGGCAATATGCACCATCAGGAAGGCAAGCGGGAGTACAAAGAACCTCACGTGTACGTCGATGAGCAGGACCTCGCCGACTTCGAAGAGATGAAGTCCCATGGCGTAGAGGTATACATCCAGATTCTTCCCAACAACCGAAAGATTGAGCTGTAGCGGAAGGGGGGGCTTGGCTGGCAGGAAAGCTCATGCGATAAGGAAAGGTCCGTTAGTTGGTATAGGAAGGAAAGCAGGTATGGAGATTACGCTTATCCAAGGACTGCTTCTCGCGCTCGTTGGGTTCATCTGTGGGTGTGACCAGATTTTCGAAGCGTTCTACTGGTTCAGACCGCTTGTCGTATCCTTCTTTGCAGGCATCGTCCTGGGCAATGTCCAGCTTGGCGTTGCATGCGGTGCAGTTGCCGAGCTTGCCTATCTGGGACTGCTTACAGTGGGAGGAACCGTACCGCCCGATCCGCTCATGGCAGGCATGATGACCGTCGTAATTGCCTATACGACCGGGCAGTCTGCAGACGCGGCCATCGGTCTCTCGCTGCCCTTTGCTCTTCTTGCGCAGTGGGTCGGAATCATCTTCAACACCGTGTATGTCTCTGTCGCCCATAAATGCGATGAGTATGCAAAGAACGCCGACGTTGCCGGTTTCAACCGCATCATCCCTCTTGCCATCTTCATCAAGGCAGGAACTGTGGCTCTGATGGTCTTCCTCTGCTCCTATGCGCTCCAGGGGCCCATCCAGATCTTTGTCAACTCCTTCCCCGAGTGGCTGATTCACGGATTTGAGATTGCGGGAGGCATGCTCCCTGCTGTTGGCCTCGGACTGTTGCTTATGGTCATGCTCAAATCTCGCAATGTTGCCTATCTTTTCCTCGGTTTCATCATGGCGACTTTCCTCGATATGCCCAACGTCCTTCCTATCGCTATCGCGGCAGCTGCCCTTGCATACATCAACTACAAGCATGAGAAGGCTACCGATGACGCCGTTTCGGCAATGAAGGCATCTGCAGCTACCTTTGATGGAGATGATCCAGATGGCATCTAATGAAATGTCCACCTCTCCCAACGAGAGCATGGCTGGCGAAGCTACACCGAAGCTTACCAAGAAGGATTTGCACAAACTGGGCATCCGTTCGATTGCCGAGCAGGCCGGCTTTAGCTTTGAACGTATGCAGGCGCCGGGATTTACCTGGTCGATGCTTCCCTGCTTCGAAAAGCTTTATCCGAACTCCAAGAAGGATATGTCGGAGTTCATGACCTACAACATGGAATTCATGAACACCGAGATGCATATGGCCACGTTCCTGATGGGTCTTGAGCTCTCCATGGAGGAGAGACACACGGACCGCAATCTCATTGCCGGTATCCGCAACGGTCTCTTCGGACCTCTTGCAGGCCTGGGCGATGCAATATTCTGGTTTACCGTGCTGCCAATCTCCGCAGGCATCTGCTGCTCGCTTGCGCAGGACGGGTCTGCCCTTGGTCCCATCCTCTACATTGCCATCTGGTTCTTCATGGCAATCTCGCGCATCTGGTTTGCTGAAGCTGGATACAATGTCGGATCGAAGCTCATCGAGAATATCGGTACGACAACCAAGTACCTCACCGAAGCCGCAGGAATCCTCGGCATGATGGTGGTCGGTGGCCTCATCCCCTCGTACGTCACGCTTGCTTTCAGCGACGATCTCGTCTTCGGAGTCGGCGGCACGACAGTGCAGAGCGTCTTCGACAACATCATGCCGAATGTTCTTCCGCTTGCTCTTGTATTTCTGATCTACTGGCTGTTCAAGAAGAAGGCAAACGTCCTCGCAATCATTCTCGGCATCATTGCCTTCGGTATCCTCATGTCGTTCCTTGGCTGGATGTAGGCCTGAAACTCTCTTGATAAGCAATATCCCGAGGATGGCTGTCCCGTCCTCGGGATGGCACTGTGGCGGTCAAGAGTGAGTGGGGCATCGCACGGTTCAATCGGTTGGTTCGCTTTGATGAAAGACGGAGGGCGGTTGGCTCGCATGATTTCCTTCGATGAACAGAAGCTTCTGGCATCTTTCGACCGTATCTACAGCAGGCGGGACGAGATTGAGGCGATGGCAGACAGAGCCTGTCTCCGCGGCATCTCGAACATCCTGCTTTCTGCCTCAGGTGGCTCCCAAGCAATGCTCGATCCATTCTTGCATCTGATCGATGCCTATAGCAGCCTGCCGGTGCATTCCGTACTTTCGGCAGAGCTGGTGCTTACGGGATGCAACATGCTCGACAGCAATACGCTTGCCATCATGTCGAGCAAATCAGGCGATACGCCCGAGACGGTTGCAGCGGCCCGGTGGCTTAAAGGGCGGGGATGCAACATATTTTCTATAGTCGGGAAGCCGGAATCTCCTCTCGAAGAGCTATCTGACTGGTGCTTCGTCTATGAGGATGGAAGGCCACAGGAGCTTGTCGCCTATCTCTTTCTGGGGGCCGTGCTTCAGAAGCTTGGCAATTTCAGCAGGTTTGATGCCTTTGCCGACGAGCTTTCATCTCTCGGCTCTGCCCTCAACTCAGTGCGCAGGCAGTTTGATGGCAGGGCAATCGAGTACTGCAGTCTCTATCATGACGAACCGTATCATGTCTGGGTGGCCTCGGGCGACCTCTGGCCAGTATGCTACGCGTATGCCATGTGCGTGCTGGAAGAAAGCCAGTGGATACGGACCAAATCGGTTCGGAGTCCCGAATTCTTTCATGGCACATTCGAGTTGCTCGAGCCGGGAGTCCCGCTGACGCTGCTTATGGGAGAAGGACCAACACGCCCCCTCGATGAGCGTGTGGAACGCTTCGCTCGTGCCTATACGGACAAGCTCACCGTCATAGACGCTGCCTCGTTCGATCTGCCGGGAATCTCCGATGAGTTTCGCCCGCTTCTGGGACCGGTTGTCATGAACGCAGCGCTTCAGCGCATATCAAAGAACATGGAGCATGAGACGGGACATTCCCTCGAATACCGCCGCTACTATCGCAAGGTGGAATACTGATGCGCGTCATAGGTGTTGGAGACAACGTATTCGACGCATATCTGAATCTCGGCATAGCCTATCCGGGCGGAAATGCCGTGAACTGTGCTGTGAATGCGGCACGTCTTGGAGTTGAGGCAGCATATTGCGGTGCTCTGGCAGATGACTCCTGGGGCGAAGTGATGCTTGCCAGCCTCCGATCTGAATCGGTCGATATCTCGCTCTGCACACGGGCGGAGAATGGCACGACAAAGCTGGTGAAAGAGACGCGCGAGAGAGAAGAGCGCGCATTTCTGGGTGTCGATACTGGCTCAGCTTGGACAGCATTCCCGAAGCTTGGTGCCGAAGCCACGACAGACATCAAGGCGGCGGATGTAGTATTTGCAAGCTGTAACGGAAAGGTCGAAAGCCAGCTGCCGCTCTTTGATGGACACAAAGGAATCCTTTCCTTCGATTTTGGCGAGAAAGCAAAATATCGGACAGAGGAATACTTTGGAAAGGTGCTGCCCCATATAGACCTTGCGCAGTTCTCCATGCAAGGGGCAAGCAACTCTGAAATCAGGGAGTTTCTTGATCGCTGGCAATTTGCAAAGCGCAATATCGCAGTCTTGATAACCCGTGGAACCATGGATCCGGTCTTCTCGTTCCGAGGCAAAGAAGTGATGGGGGAGGCTGCTAAGACCAGCGGTGCAGTCGATACCATGGGTGCGGGAGACGCATTTGCGACCGCTTTTGTCCTGGATCTGTGTCGCCATGGATGGCGGCATGGAGAGGCTCCGGGCACAGACGATCAGATACATGATGCCCTCGTCGAGGCTGGGGAACATGCCGCGCGCATGTGCAGGCTCGAAGGTGCTTTCGGACATCCATATCGATGGCGCAGGACAATCCATGCAGTCATCTTCGATATGGACGGTGTCCTGGTGGAAAGCGAACCATATTATGTCCAGCAGCTGATCGATACCGCCGCCCGACATGGGAAGACCTTCTCCGAAGAACAGATTGACTCGATCTATGGAAGCTCCGATGAGCACCAGCTGAATCTCCTGTGCGAAGTTACGGGGGAGGACAGAGCTGCAGTCGAACGTGAGTACAACGAGAGCTTCTATGAACATCCGCTTGACTATAGCAAAGTGGTCATTCCTGGCACCAAAGAGCTGCTTGCCTATCTGCATGACAGCAAGGTCCGTGTGGCCGTCGCATCTTCAAGTCACCTCGCCGACATCAGGCGAGCGTTGAGCCAATGCGGTCTCGCAAGATACGTGGACGTTGTCGCTTCGGGCTTCGATGAATGCCATGCCGCGAAGCCCGATCCTGCCGTCTACAATCTTGCCCTCGAGCGTCTGGATACATCTCCCGGAGAGGCCCTCATCGTCGAGGATTCGACTTATGGCATACAGGCGGGAGTGGCTGCTGGTGCAGATGTCTTGTGCTTGCGCAAACCACATGGAAATGTCGATCGTACAGGCGCATTTCTCGAATTCGATTCGCATGACCAAATTCTCAGATATCTGGATGCAGTGCTGCATCCATCGGACAGATCACTGTAAAAGGAGGTTTACCATGACAGAAGAGAAGACCAAACCGACGATGCTCACCTATATCGAGAGCACGCCAGACCAGCTTGCAGCCAATATCGCCAATCGCGGTGACCTGACAAGAGATCTGGTCCGGGCTTATGTGGATGGAGGCTTTGAGCGTGTCTTCATAGTCGCCTGCGGGTCGAGCGCGAATGCTTCCCAGTGCGCAAAGCCGTTCATGGTGAAGTATCTAGGCTATGATGTGCAGATCGTGCCGCCAGAGACCTTCTGTTGCTATGAGCATGTCTTGGGGCCCACTGATTTCGTGTTCGCTATTTCCCAGACCGGCTGCTCGACCAACACCATTGCTGCCCTCGACAAGCTCCGCGAGCTTGGAAGACCTTCCATTGGCTTGACAGGAAACCCAGATTCGGACTTCAAGGATCACGCCAGCATCTTGGTCGACTACGGAGTGGGAAAGGAGAATGTCAGCTACGTGACCCGTGGCGTCTCGACATTGGCCCTTTTCCTCATGCTCTTTGCGCTGGAAGCGTCGCATGCCAAGGGGCTGATAGATGACAGGAAATATGATGATGTCGTTTCAGAACTGAAGAAAGCACCTGATCGCCATCGTGTCATGCAGAAGAAGACCCATGCCTTCTATGAGAGCCATAAAGCTGTGCTGACATCGATGGATGTCGTCTATTCTTGCGGATTCGCACAGGGCTATGGTTTGGCATGCGAGTCGGCGCTCAAAATGGGAGAGACCATCAAGGTACCTAGTTTTGCCTATGAGGCAGAAGAGTACATCCATGGGCCGAATCTCCAGATTACGCCCAACTACACCTTCTTCTTCTACGATGATCTTGGCGTTTCGGGCGACCGCCTCCGCACCATCTGGCGCGCGACACGTTCGGTCAGCGATGAAACGTACTGCATCACTGGTAGCAAAGAGATCGATGAGGAGCATGCAATCCGTATGCCCTTCGATGATGTTTGCGAGCCGATGCTCGAGCCTGTATATGTGCTGCCCGTCTGCCAGATCATTGCCTACAGGGCTTCGGTCGACCTCGATTCATGGGATAACCATCCCATGTTCTCGGAATTCTCTAAGATTGCCGTGACGAAGACGGCTTCGATTTCGCACGTGATGCCTTACTGACGCAGCATATCTGGAGGCGGGACATGATAGGTTTCATTCTTACCGGACATGGTGGATTTGCAGGCGGGCTCTATAGTTCTATCAGCATGATTGCCGGAGAGCAGCAAGAGTTCGCTACGATAGAGTTTCACGATGATGAGACGGCGTCCGAATTCCCCCAGCGGCTGCATTCCGCGATAAGCGAATTTGCTAAACGAGACGATGAAGTCATCGTATTCTGTGACCTGCAGGGAGGTACTCCTTTCAACCAGGCAATGATGGCTTCTGCGGCCTTGCCGAATGTCAGCGTTGTCGCGGGGGTCAACCTGCCGTGCATGGTCACTGCAGCAATCGCCAGGCCCGAAGCAAGAAATGCCGAGAGCCTCATAGAGGAAAGCCTGGCAGCAGGATGTGCGGGTCTCATCCGCTCCGTCTTACCTGTCTCCGATGATGAACCCAGCGAAGGAGATGGAATCTGACGGGCTGTTTGCAGACAGGGGCTCCTTCATTCTGAAGGATGCCAGGCACGTAGATGAGGCCGGCTGCTTGGCAGCCGGCCTCATCCTATGCTGTGCCATAGTGGGGGACAGCCGCTTCTGGCCAATCTGCTTGTGCAGCAGATGAAGGGCTGCTGTGTATGGCACCTCAGAGCTCGAAATAACCGTTTTCCATGGTTTCGAGTCTGCGCTCGAATTCCTGCATGATGGGGATGCCGGCGCTGCATCCGATGCGCGTGGCTCCAGCCTGCACCATCTCGAGGAAGGTATCGGCATCGCGTATGCCGCCTGCTGCCTTGACCTGTACCACATCGCCGACATTGGCCTTCATGAGGCGAACGTCTTCGACTGTCGCCCCCGAGGTGCCAAAGCCTGTAGAGGTCTTGACGAAGGTGGGCTCCACTTCTTGCGCGATTCCGCACAGGGCTACCTTCTCTTCATCGGAAAGGTAGCAGTTTTCGAAAATGACTTTGGAAATGAGCCCAGCATCCTTGCATATCGAGACGATCTGCTTCATTTCATCCTCGATATAGTTCCAGTCATGTGCCTTTGCCCGTGTCAGGTTGATGACATAGTCGATCTCGGTAGCTCCGTTCGCGATAGCGTCTTGGGTCTCGAACGCTTTGACAGCAATGGATGTCTGGCCAAGCGGGAAAGAGATGGCTGCGCCGACGTGCACGTCGCTCCCCGCAAGCTCTTGCGCGCAGAGTCTGGACTGCACCTGGTTCACGGCTACCATACGGAAATGGTACTGGCGTGCTTCGGCGCAGAGCCTCCGCATATCATCATCGGTTGCATACGGCTTGAGATTTGTGTGATCGACCATCTGGGCAAGATCGTCAAGAGTATATCGGGCCATCCAGGCTCCTTTCGCTGAACTAATATGTAAATACATAATGGTATAAAACTTGGCATAATGTCAATAGAAAATATTTGATGTACTGTCGATCTCATATCAAATACTGAGCCTGCATGACATTTGGGTATTATGTCAGGGGATGAAGGTATATCAATCGATGGAGTCTCTGGATAACGATAGGCGGGGTCTGGCGATTGATCTTCTTGCCTTTGCGGGAGGAATCTATGGCACTATATGAAGACATCAGCAACGATCTGCTGTCCAAGATAAAAGATGGTATCTATCAGGAAGGTCAGCGCATTCCCTCCGAGCAGGAGCTTGCTCAAACATATGGGGTAAGTCGTCCGACGGTGCGTCAGGCGTTGCAGCTTCTGGTAAATGATGGCTATCTTGATCGGCGCCGCAGACGCGGCACGGTTGTCTGTCGACCTAAGGTACGCCAGCACTTTACGGCAGGGCTGATGAGCTTCTCTGACGATATGCGTCTGGCGGGCAATAGCACGCGTACGGTAGTGATCATCTTCAAACGCGAAAAGGCACCAGAAGCTGTCGCGGAAGCGCTCCATATAAAACCAGGCGATGAAGTATATAAGCTTGTTCGTCTGCGATATGTAGAGGATACTGCCAATGTCTTTGTGGAGACATATCTTCCCTGTGCCCAGCTGCCTAACTTCGATGATGTTGATTTTGCTGTCACCAGCCTCTATCAGACGCTTGCGGACTGCGGCTCTGCCGTAGTGTCGGCCCATAGACGTTTCGAGGCTGTGAGTGCCGATGATGCTCTTGCAACTTTGCTCGATGTTTCTGCAGGCGATCCGATGCTTCTCTTCTATACGGTTGGCAGCACGAAGAGTGGCATACCGATTGAGTATTCTAAGGCTGTCTACCGTGGAGAGGGAAACGTCTTCGAAGTAGACGTCGCCAAGCGGTAAACAGATATCTCGCCGTTGAGCCATAATTCGCCCGACGTTCCCGTCTTCCTGGTAGTCTCAGAATACCTCCTCTGTCTCGTGAGCCTGCTGGACATACCTGCCCTTCGAGAGCTGTCCCGAGAGCATCGCTCGCCTGCGAGGCTATTAAACACAGCGTGGACGATGCCTGTGCATGGAGCCCTCCTGCTACCCGGCGTCTTCCCGCGACGTTTCCGCAAGGTCGCCAATCCAGGATCTCACGACGTTTTTCAGAATTCGGATGTTGTCGATTGTTCTGACGTCGATTTCTGACAAGGCTCTGTCGACGATGTCCTTCGGCAGCCTCGGCACGTTCTTGGGTGGCAGGCTCAGGGACCTTTCGTAGATTCCGGAGACGTATCTTTCGATGAAGAGCTTCTTGTCCTCCGTGCTCAGATGCGAAAAGTGCGCCATAAGGCTGAAACGGGAGAGGAGCTCTGCTGGGAAGGTGCCGCTCAGCTTATCGCGCGGACAGTTCGTTGTGAACACGATTGTGAAGCCCTGGAGATTGTGCTCCGCCCCCTGAGAGTCAGTGAACGTTCCTGTCTCGAGAAGGTCAAGAAAGAAGTTCCAGACGGCTGGCTCCGCCTTCTCGAACTCGTCCACCAGGAGCACGCCAGCATCAGAGGAGTCTATCTTTCTGCTCAGCTCGCCCTCCTCGCTTCCCATATAGCCTCTGGGGCTTCCTATCAGCGAGTTGAGCGAGTCCTTGCTACTGTAGTTCCCGAGGTTGATCTTTGGAAGAGGCTGGTGTATTCAGTCAAGTAAAAGTCGACAGTTGGGGCTGCGGTGGGAATCTTGGACCGAATCCATCCTACGCTGCTAGCAGACCCAAGTCCCTGCGGTACTGCATGGGGCTCCTGTAATCCAGGTCGCCCTTTATCCTGACATCCCTGTACCATCTGAGGCAGGCGTCGAGCATCCCCATGAACTCCTCGATCGTGACCCCGGCCCAGTCGCAGCCGTGGAAGAATTCTATCTCCAGCCTCCCGAAGAAGCCCTCGCACCTCGCGTTGTCGGGGCTGCATCCCTTCCCCGGCATCGATCTGACCAGGCCGTTCTCATCGCATATCCTTATCCATCCCGGCCAGCGGCAATGGCAGCCGCGGTCCGAGTGGATCTTGGGATGGTCGCCCTCGCCGAGCCGCTCGCACGCGCCGAGCAGCGACGAGTTGGCCATCTCGGCGTCGGGCGACGTCGATATCGACCAGCTCAGCGGCATGCCGTCGAAGCAGTCCACGATGGGCGAGAGGCACGCCTTGCCGGCAGGGATGCGGAACTCGGTCACGTCGGTGATCCACAGCTCGTTGGGCTTGTCGGCATGGAAGTGGTGCCTGCCCCGCTCGTCGCGCAGCAGGTTCTCGGGCGCCTCGGTTATCTCGCCCTCGCAAGAGCTGTAGCGGCGCTTCTTCTTGGCAGCGCGGGCGACCAGGCGCTGCTGCGCCATGATGCCGCGCACGGTCCACTCGCCGATCGCCGCGCCGTCCCCCGCATCGGCGCTGGCCTGGGCGTACACGCGCCTGTAGCCGTAGGTTCCGCCGCTGGCCTCGAACGCCTCGACCACGGCCTTCCTGGCTGCGGCGTGCTCTTCGGTCTCGCCTTCGGCCTGGGCGTTCCTGGCGTATTCATAGCTGCTCTTGGCCATGCCCGCCACAGGCAGGATCTCGCAGAGCTTATACTTCGCCCTCAGCGCCTCCACCATCGCCGCCTTCTCCGCGTTGGCCAGCAGGTCCGGTTCGGCGCCCGGGTCTTTTTTTACTGTCTCGAGGGTCGCCTGGCGCACGTCGAGCTCGAGCTGCACCCGCCTGAGCTGCATCTTCGCCTCGCGCAGCATGTCCTGCAGGACCTCGATGTCGTCTGGCAGGTCGTCGTATTCCCTGCTCGCGGGAACGCCTTTCTCTTCGGTGTCCCCGACATTGTCGCCCATCATCTCCCTTCGCCAGGCGTAGGGCGCCGTGCGCGACACGCCGTGCCCGGCGGCGACCTCCGCAGCGGTTCCGTTGCGGGACCCGGGCCCGGCCACCGCCTGTATCTTCTCCCCGAGCGGGACAGGACCCGCTTTCGGGTTCGGCCCCCTGTATTTCCTTTGCCCGGGGGCGAGCTCGTCGATCCAATCGCAGAGGTACTCCCTGCTGGCGGGATAGCCCATCCTGCGCATGGTCCTGGCGAGGCTCTTTCCGTGCGCGAGGTAGTAGTCCACGGCAGCCTGCCTCATCTCCAGGGTGAACTTGGGCTCCCGCTGCCGCTTCGGGGGCCTGACCTCCCCATGCTCCAGATAGTCCTTGTACCAGGCCCTGAGCGAATGCCTCGTCGGGCAGCCGAGCTCGGCAACGGTGTCTGCCGCGCTCAGGTCGAACTTGATGTAGGTCTCGATTGCCAGCTTGCGCTGCTCTGTGCTGTACATGCGGTCCTCCGTGTAACCTTTTCTTGGTCCAGGATCACCACCGCAGTCCCGTTCGCTCTGTCGATTTCCCACACTTCGCTCGGGGCATGCCCGCACCCCTAGCTTCCGTTACCAGAGAGCATGAGCGCCTGGTCCATGCGGTGGCTCGTCCCGTTGAACTCGACCAGCCTGCTGTGGTGGACGACCCGGTCGATCATCGCCGCGGCGAGCTTGTCGTCGCCGAGGACCGTGCCCCACCTCCCGAACTCGATGTTGGTCGTGATGACGAGGCTCCTCCTCTCGTAGCAGTCCGACACCACCTGGAACAGCAGCCGCGCACCGGCGACGTCGATCGGGACGTAGCCGAACTCGTCCAGGATCACGAGGTCGGCGTTGGTGGCGTCCCTCAGCGCGCCGTCGAGTGGAACCGCACCAGGCGACCCATCGAGATGGCCCGCACGCCCATCGCCGTCGCGAGGTGGGTCTTGCCCCTCCCGGTCCTGTCGTGGAACACGAAGCCCTCGGCGGTGTCCAGGAAGGCGAGCGACTCGAGGTCGGCCGGCCCGTAGCCGTCGGGGAAGGCCACCTGCGAGTAGTCGTAGCCCTCGAACGACTTGACCTGCGGGAACCTGGCCCTGCGCATGAGGCGCTCCCTCCTGTGCACGTTGCGGCTCTCCAGCTCGGCGGACAGGAGCCTGTTGGCCGCGCGGACCTCCGCGGCCGTCGCGCCGTCCAGGAAGCCCCTCACGACGTCGCCCGATATGAAGAGCCTCCTCGCGTTCGCCGCGAGCTCCCCGTCGATGGTCGACCTCGCCGCCCTACCCATCGGCGACCACCCCCGCGAGGCGGTCGTACTCGTCGAGGTCGACCGCCTCGTCGTAGGAGACCTCGCCCGTCTCGGCGCGGGATACGGCCAGGGCGACCGCGGAGGGGCCTGTCCTGCCCGACGCCCTCAGGGAGACCGACGCCGCGCGCACGGTCGCGTCCCACCCGGACAGCGCGCACTGGTCGCGCATGCACCTCACGGCCTCCCCGAGCCCCCTCCGGTCGAGCGCGTCGATGTGGTCCCGCAGGTCGTCCGGCAGCGCGGCCCTGACCCTGCTCTCCCTCCAGGCGCCGAGCCTGTTTGCGAGCAGCGGGAGCTGGGACGCGGGGTCCGTGGTGTCGGTGGGCGCGTCGCCGTAGGCGCGCGCGTGCTCCGCGACGACGACGCCGTCGCCGTCCATCACCGCACCCTCGTCGCCCAGAGCCCGACGACCATCTCCCGGCCGGCGCACTCGGGCGACGTCGAGTACCAGTGCCTGCCGTCGACGCGCACCTTGCCCTTCTTGTCGGCGCGCGCCCTCCTGTACTCCACGCACTCGAACGGGCGCGCGGGGAGCGCCAGCATCGCCGCGAGGTCGTCCTCGAACAGCTCGAGCTCCGGCCGCCCCTTCCTGTAGTGCTCCTTGCGCGACATGTCGCGCGACCTCTCCAGCAGCCTCTCGTTGTACCCGTCGACGTCCCACACCCGCGGGACCGGGACGAAGAGGTTCCTCCTCTGCGTCCCGACCTTGTTCTCCACGGAGCCCTTCTCGTGGCCGGAATAGGGGTTGCAGAACCGGTACTCGAACCCGTAGTGGGCGCTGCAGGCCTCGAAGAGCCTGGTGGTGCGGACCCTGTCGCACACGCGCCGGCCGACCCCGGTCGCGTTGTCGAAGACGACCCTGGTGGGGACGCCGCCGACGAACTCGAAGACGTTCCTGAGGCCCTGGCACACGCACTCCGCGTTCTCGCCGGGGAACACCTTGTTACCGCTAATCTAAAAACGTCCAGCTAGACCAACATATCGAGCCAGCCGCACCAATGCAGTTGCGCCAGCCGCGCCAACGTACTTTGGCCAGTCGCACCAACGGAAATATGCTTGTCCCGTGACGTGGGAACCGCATGGGAGGAGCAGCGATTGGAGAGGAACGTGATGGGAGAGCTGAACATGTACCGGCAGCTCGGGACGAAGCCCAACTTCAGCGAGATCGGCAGGAGGTACGGCCTCAGCAGGTACACGGTGGCCAGGTACTGGGCCGCAGGCGAGGAGGTGGAGGACCGCAGGTCAGACCGCGCGAGCACCTTCGACGCGCTCGCCGACGTGATATTCGAGAAGGCGTCGCTGCCCGGCGTCACCAAGAAGGCGATACACGAGTACCTCCTCGACAGGCACCCCGAGGCCGGGGTCGCGGGCTACAACGCCTTCACCCACTGGTGCCGCGAGCACGGCGTAGCCTGCGGAGGGGGCGGCGCGGAGCCGCACCCCAGGTTCGAGACGCCGCCGGGGCGCCAGCTGCAGTCCGGCTGGAAGGAGTCGCTCAGGATGACCGACGCGCTGGGCGAGGTCTTCGAGCTCAACGTCTTCAGCGCGACGCTGGGGTGGTCCAGGATGCACCGCCTGGCGTACTCGCCCACCCGCACCGAGGACGACCTGCTCTCGTGCCTGCTGGCGACGATCGTGCGCTTCGGGGGCGTGGCCGAGGAGGCCGTCACCGACAACATGTCCGCGGTCGTCACCGTGCGCGACGGCAGGCGCCGGAAGTCCGAGCGCGTGCTGCGCTTCCTCCGCGAGGCGGGGATGGAGCTGAGGCTGTGCGCCGTCCGCACGCCCGAGACCAAGGGCAAGGACGAGAGCGCCAACCGCTTCGTGGGCAGGCTGCGCGCCTACGAGCGCGACTTCGTCGGCGAGGAGGGCCTCAGGGAGGCGGTCGCCCGCATAGAGGCCCGCTGCAACGCCGAGCCCAACGGCACCACGGGCGTCCCGCCCGCGGCGCTGTTCATGCGGGAGAAGGAGCACCTGAGGCCGGTGGGCAACCTGAGGCTGCTGCAGGAGATGGTGGGCGACGTCACCACCCAGGTGGTGCCGCCGACCATGCTCGTGAGGGCCGCCGGGCGCCAGTTCTCGGTGCCGAGGTCGTGCATCGGGCGCAAGGCGACCGTGGTCGCCACCCCGTCGGGGCAGGTCAGGGTCACCGTCGGCGGCGAGGAGGTGGCCGTCCACGAGCCGGGCCCGGCGCGCGGCCCCATCGCCTGCTCCGAGGCCCACTACGCCGAGGCCCTCGAGGGCAAGCGCTGGTTCGCCGACGAGGACATACGCGAGGCGGCACGCGCCAACCTGGAGCTGCTCGGGTCGCTGGGAGGGGGCGGCGAGTCGTGAGCGCGGTCGACGAGTCGAGCCCCTACGTGAGGGCGCAGGCCAACCTCTCCGAGCTGGGGCTCCACGAGATGTGCGCGGCGCTGCCCGACTACGTGCGCATGGCCGCCGAGGGCGACCGCGACCTGGCCTCGGCCCTGGCCGAGATGACCGCCTCCGAGGTCGCCGCCAGGCGGGCGCGCATCATGCGGCAGCGCATACGCTCGTCGGGGTTCCCCTACGTGAAGACGCTCGCCGACTTCGACTGGTCCTTCCAGCCGAGCGTGCCGAGGCCGAAGGTCGAGGAGCTCGCGACGCTCAGGTTCATGGACCGGGCGGAGAACGTGCTGCTGGTGGGCAGCCCCGGCGTGGGCAAGACCCACCTGGCGGTGGCCATAGACATCGAGGCGGTGCGGGCAGGCCGGGAGGTGCGCTTCTGCGACTGCGCCAGGCTCGTCGAGGACCTCAGGGACGCGCAGTCCAGGGGGATCCTCGCCAAGAGGCCCAAGTACTACGCGCACTCGGAGCTGCTCGTCATCGACGAGCTTGGGTACCTGGCCATAGACGCTGAAGGGGCCGACCTCATGTTCCAGCTGGTGTCCACGCGCTACGAGCAGCGCTCGACGATCATCACGACCAACGTGGGCATAGGCGGCTGGGCGCGGGTCTTCGGCGACGACGTGGCGGCGAGCGCGATCGCCGACAGGGTGTGCCACCACTGCACGCTCATCAGGATCACCGGCAGGTCCTACCGGCTCAAGGACCTGCCGGCCGAAAGGAGGAGGGAGGAGTAGCCAGAAGTGGCCAAGGTACGTTGGTCCATGTGGCACAAGTGCGTTGGTGTGGGCGGACTATGAAGATTGGCGGCAGTGGACGATTTCTCATTGGTCGTAACACACCTGCGCGAGCCCGACGTTGGAGTAGGGGAAGCTCGCGACGAAGTAGGGCATCTCGCGCCTCGTGCCCCTCACGACGAACGCCGCGTGCCCGAAGTCGACCTGCGCGACCCCCGCGGGCCAGTCGAGGTCGAGGAAGCAGCCCGGGCCGCCCCCGAGGCGGAGCCTCGCCTCCCTCACGTAGCGCCTGACGGTCTGCTCGGAGACGTCGGCGCCGCACTCGTCGACCAGCCGGCGCCAGACCCTGTGCGCGGTGTGCCTCTGCTTCCTGTTCTCCCTGAAGTCGTCGGTGAGCCACTGGTCGACGAGCGGGGCCCACCTGTCCATCTTCGAGGACCTCCTACTCCTCGCCTTGGGAGGCTCTGGCGAGAGGTCCTCCATCCTCTGTTGTTGTTCACTAAGAAGTGACGCGAATGGCCATCGGGAACTGAGCGCCGTGGTCGGGAAAAATTGAGCAGTCTGGTCAGATTCTGGCCGTGTCCCGGTGCGTCAGGGACACGGCCAGGTCCATGTTCTCCCGGGGCGCCGACTTTGGCGAGTGCCGCCCCGGGAAGGAAGGGGAAATGACCGTGTCCCCAGGCGAACAAGAGGATATCAGGAGGATGGACAGGGACGGGGTGCCGAGGTCGCGGATCGCCCGCGGGCTGGGGGTCAGCAGGGACACCGTCGCCAAGTACGCGGACATGCCTGACATGTCGCCCGAGCCCCCGCTGGCCCGGAGGAGGGCCCGCCCGGCCGCGGACGGCCTCTCGCGCTGGATCGACGCGACCCTGGAGGCGGGCCCGTCCGTGCCGGGCAAGCGGGGGCACACGGCCAAGAGGGTCTACGACAGGGCCGTGGACGAGATGGGCTACGAGGGCCCGCACCCGTCGATCAGGAGGTGCGTGGCCGCCTGGAGGGGCGACCACGCCCAGGGGCCGGGGGACGGCCACCTTGGGCTCGAGTGGGCGCCGGGCACGGCGCAGGTCGACTTCGGGAACTTCCGGGCGACGGTCGCGGGGCGCGCGGTCGGCCTGAGGCTCCTGGTGGTGACCCTGCCGCACTCCAACGCCCGCCACTGCGTCGCCCTGCCGTGCGAGAGGGCCGAGGTCTCCTGCCGGGGCCTGAGGGCCGCCTTCGAGCGGATCGGACGCGCGCCGCGCCTGCTCGTGCCCGGCAACGCCACCGAGGCCGGCAGGATGGCGTTCGGCAAGGTCACGGAGCCGAGGCCCTTCTCCCGGTCCCGGGCGCACTACCGCTGCGAGAGCCGCCACCGCGACCCCTACTCCGGGAACGAGAAGGGGTCGGCGGAGAACGCAGTCGGCTTCCTGCGCCGCAACCTCCTCGTCCCCGTCCCCGAGGCGGACTCGCTGGACGAGCCCGACGAGAGGCTCGCGTCCGGCTGCGACCGCACCAACGCCGGCGCCAGGAACGGGGAGGGCAGGGAGACCGCGGAGGCGTTTCCGGAGGACCTCGCGGGCATGCTGGCGCTGCCGGGCACGCCGCTCGACGCGGCCGGGTGGGCGCACGCGCGCGCCGACAAGCGCGGGTACGTGCGCGCGGACGGCAACCCCTGCCGTGCCGGCCCCGCATGGCACGGCCGCGAGCTCCTGGTGGGCGTGCGCGCACGCACCGTGGAGGTGCTCGACGGGCGCGGCAGGCGCGTGGCCACGCTCGCCCGCGGCTTCGGCGAGGGCGAGACGGTGAGGAACCCGGCCTCGCTGGTACCCGCCCTCGTCGCCCGCCCCAGGGCCTTCGGGGAGTCCACGATCCGGCGGGACATGCCGGACGGCCTGGTGGAGGCCATCGACCGCTGCGGCAAGGCCGGCAGGAGGCAGGCCCTCCGCGTGCTCGGCAGGGTCGCCGGCGTCGCGGGCTCCGGCGCGGCCTGCGAGGCCGAGGAGCGCGTGTTCGCCGGCGGGAGGGTGCCGGACAAGGCCTCCCGCGACATGCTCGCGAGGCGCATCGCCGCAGGGGGCGAGGAGGGCGCGGCGGGCCCCGACCTGTCCGTCTACGACGGGCTCCTCGGAAGGGGGGCGGTCTGAGGTGGCCGCGTCCGACGAGCCCGCCGGGAGGGTGGTCGCCGCCGGCAGGAGGTGCTCGCTCGCCAAGTCGGTGCTCGCGGAGTGGGCCAGGAGCGGCACGCCCCGGCAGGCCGGGTGCTCCGCGGGCCACCTCGAGGCCGAGTGCGCGAGCCGCGACGCGTCGAAGCGGGCGAACCTCCTGGGAAGGCGCGCCCTCCCGCAGGCCAAGACCCTCGACGGCTACGAGTGGGGGCAGATAGCGTGGCCGGAGGGGTTCGGCAGAGACGACCTGCTCTCGCTCTCGTTCCTCGACGGCCGCGAGGACCTCGTGCCCGTGGGGGACGTGGGCACCGGCAAGACCCACATGGCCGAGGCCCTGTGCGCGCTCTGCTGCCAGGACGCCCGCCCCGCCCGCTTCTTCACCGCATCGTCTCTGGTGGCTCGCCTCAGACGCGCCCGCGACGACGGCAGGCCCGGCCGCGAGCTCGCCCAGATCGGGAAGGCCGAGCTCCTGGTCACAGGCGGGCTCGGCTTCCTGCCGCTGGACGCCGACGGGGCGAGGCTGCTGTTCCAGGTGGTCTCCGAGGCCCACGGGGCGCAGTCGGTCGTTCTCACGACCGACCTCGAGTCCTCCAGGTGGGGCTCGGTCCTCGGGGACGACCAGATGGCGGCGGCCGTGACAGGCCGCGTCGCCCGCCACGGGAGGCTCCTGCAGTTCCGCGGCGAGTCCTGGCGCGTCAGGCACGCGCTGATGCAGTGAGGGGGTGCTCAGAAAGCATGCTCGGGACGGGTGGACGAACTGCTCGGAAATTAGTGACCATTCTGCTCAAGTCGTGTTGACAAAACACAGTCGCCCAGCCGGCTCGGGTCGGTGCCCCGGCCCTTCTCTACCATCCCGAGCGTGGCACGGCGTACGTCAGGCCCGAGCCGCCCGCGCCTGGGCCGTCGCCTCTCCTGGCGCGGCGTCCCCTCGGGCCGCCCGAGGTCATCGGGCGGGCCGTCGTGTCCCCCGCCCACGGGGGCGCCCTCCCCCTCTTCCTTGTCCCCGCCATCATCATCTGGGGCCTGCCTCCGCCACGCGCAGGGGGCACGCCTGGACACTCCATGGCTCCCGGCCGCTCCTCGGGCGGAGGCCGTCCTCGCCCCAAGCGCCGCTGCGGCTCCGGCCCTCTCTTCGGCAGGCATGGGAGCCGCCCCGGTCCTGCGCGCCCTTCGCCTGCCACGTGCGAG
>NZ_AWEZ01000045.1 GCF_000468755.1 Olsenella profusa F0195 | reverse complement strand
ATACCTGTATCCAGACACTACCCACCTCCGATGCGCGCAGGGACGTTGCATACGCCCGAACCAATCGCATTGATTCTACCAGAGGTGTCCTATGTGCCCTGCTCCGTTTTACCGGTAGGCAGAGCCTACAAGAACGAGGGGGCCGACATCCGTCGGCCCCCTCCACGAGGTGAGGTGTGCGACGCCCTACGCGCCGAAGGCGAAGCGGACGAAGGACTCGATGGTGATGGTGTCGCCGCAGGCCTTGCCGACCTTCCCAGCCAGCTCGGAGATCGTCACGGAGCCATCCTTGATGAACTCCTGCTCGGTGAGGACGACCTCCTTGTAGAACTTCTCGAGCTTGCCGGTGGCGATCCTCTCCTGGATGGCCTCGGGCTTGCCGGAGTCGGCGGCCTGGGCCATGTAGATGGACTTCTCGTGCTCGATGGTCTCGGCAGGCACGTCCTCGCGCTTTGCGGCGACGGGGGCGGCGGCTGCCACCTGCATCGCGACGTCATGCGCAAAGGCCTTGAACTCGTCGTTGGAAGCCGTGGCCTCGCTGCCGAAGGAGAAGGCGACGATGTCGGCGAGCTTGCCGCCGAGGTGGGTGTAGGACGCGAGGGCACCCTGCTCCTGCTCGATGCGCTGGAAGCGGGCGACCTTCATGTTCTCGCCAATGACGTGGATCATCTCGGTGAGCTCGTCGGAGACGGTGCCGTCGCCCATCCTGCAGGCGAGCAGCGCATCGACGTCCGTGGGATCCTCGTTGGCAACGACCTCGGCAAGCTGGGTCGCAAAGCCAGTGAACTTGGGATTGGTGCCCACGAAGTCAGTCTCGCAGGTGAGCTCGAGGAGGGCGCCTTTGGTGCCATCCTCCGAGACGTACGCGGCGATGGTCCCCTCGTTGGTGTCGCGGCCAGCACGCTTGACGGCCTTGGCGACCCCCATCCTGCGCAGGACGTCAACGGCCGCCTCGAGGTCGCCATCGGCTTCGACGAGGGCCTTCTTGCACTCCATCATGGGGGAGTCGGTCATCTCACGAAGCTGCTTGACCTGGGCAGCGGTGATCTTTGCCATAAGGGCCTCCTTGATCGGGAACGAAGTGGGTAGGTGAGGGCTACTCGGCCGCGGGGGTTTCGGAAGCGACGACTTCGGGAACGGCGGCGTGGGTCTCCACGGCAGGGGTGGTGGCGCCGGCGGCCATCTCCTCGGCGCTGATCTGCTCCTTGCCGGAGCCGGCCAGCACGGCGTCGGCCACGAGCTCGCACATGAGGTTCACGGAGCGGATGGCATCATCGTTGGCGGGGATGCCGTAGTCGACCACGTCGGGGTCGGAGTTGGTGTCGAGCAGCGAGATGACGGGGATGTGCAGGCGGTTGGCCTCGCGGATGGCGATCTCCTCGCGCTTGGAGTCGACCACGAAGAGCGCTTGGGGCAGGGCCTTGAGGTCGCGCACGCCGCCGAGGTTGCGCTGGAGCTTCTCGAGCTCCTTGGTGAGCATGGCCTGCTCCTTCTTGCCCCGCAGCGCCATGCGGCCGTCCTCGACCATGGCCTCGAGCTCCTCCATGCGATCGATGCGGGATCGCATGGTCACGAAGTTGGTGAGCATGCCGCCGAGCCAGCGCTGGTTGATGTAGGGCATGCCGCAGCGCTCAGCCTGCGTGGCGATGGGCTCCTGGGCCTGCTTCTTGGTGCCCACGAAGAGCACGCGCCCACCCTTGGCGGCGGTCTCCTTGAGGAAGGTGTACGCCTTGTCCGCATCCATGACGGTCTGCTTGAGGTCGAGGATGTAGATGCCGTTGCGCTCGCCGAAGATGTACGGGCGCATCTTGGGGTTCCAGCGACGCGTCTGGTGGCCGTAGTGGCAGCCAGCCTCGAGCAGGGTGCGGATGTTGATCTTGACAGCCATGTGCCTACCTCCGTTGGTTGTGCCTCCGCGTGGTGTCGACCCCGGAACATCCACCCAAGTCATGGCTTGTGAGCCTGGGCACCATGGACACCGAGTAGTCACGCGTGCGAATTGATGCCGTGCGGACGCACGACAGTCCAGCATTGTACCAGCAACCAGCAGCGTGTGCCAGCTTCGATGCGGGCACACACAACCTGCGCCATCCCTGGGCTACTCCGCTCGCGGATGCGCCTGCCGCGCGGCATCCTTGAGGCGCTCGATCGAGAGGTGCGTGTAGATCTGCGTCGTGGAGAGGCTGGCATGCCCCAAGAGCTCCTGCACGCTCCTGAGGTCTGCGCCGCCGCCCAGAAGCTCCGTCGCAAAGCTGTGGCGGAGGGAGTGCGGCGTCACGCTGGCGTCCAGCCCCGCCTCCCTGACCCGTCGCTCGAAGGCGTCGCGCAGCGCGTCGGCGCTCATGGCGTTGCCCCGCGTGGAGACGAAGAGGGCGTCGGTTCGCCGTCCCTTGGCATGTGAGAGCAGCTCCTGGCGCGCGCCCGCGACATAGGCGGAAAGCCGCCCCATGATCCCCTGATACAGAGGGACGATGCGCTCCTTGGAGCCCTTGCCAAAGAGGTGCAGCTGCGCTTGGGAGGCATCGATGTCCCCCACCGTCAGATGCGCCGCCTCGGCGATGCGCGCCCCGCTGGCATACAGCAGCTCTATGAGGAGCGCATCGCGCCCGCCGGCGGCATCGCCACCGCAGGCATCCAGCAGCCGGGTCACGTCCCCGTCGGAGACCGTATGGGGCAGACGTTGGGCGGCTTTGGGTCCCATCAGGGCATCAGCGGCCCCATTCGCGACAAGGCCCTCGCGCTCGAGCCACGAGAAGAACGACCGCACACTCGAAAGGTGGCGGTTGATGGTCTTGGTGGCATAGCCGGCACGTGAGAGCTCGCCAAGGTACCCCCTAAGGTCACGATGGGAGAGCGTGGCGAGCCCGAGACCCCTCCTGTGCAGCCATGCCCCAAATGCCGTGAGGTCACTGGCATAGGCACGCACCGTGTGGGGAGACAGCCTGCGGACGCGCGTCAGAAACGAGACGAAGCCATCCCGCAGGCGTGCGAACTCGTCGGTGGGGGCCAGCACTGGCTCGCGCATGGAGGTCGAGGCGACCATCAGAAGGTCCCGAAGAGGTCGGGACGCGAGGCAAGGAACGCCAGGAGGTCCCTGGTGGCGCGGTCGGCATAGGCCCGGTAGCGTGCGCGCTTCTTGAGGTGAGGGCCCTCAAGGGGCGGCACGAGGCCAAAGTTGACGTGCATGGGCTGATAGGGATCCGTGGCCGGGTTGGTGGCATAGGCGACGAGCGACCCGAGCGCCGACGTCACGGGCAGTGCGGGACGCTCGAGCCCCTTGAGGTCGGCATAGGTGTTCAGGGCGGCAAACAGCCCCGACGCGATGGCCTCGGTGTAGCCCTCCGTGCCCGTGATCTGCCCCGCAAGGCGCACCGTCGTGCCGGGGATCGCAAAGCTCCCGTCCAGCGCACGGGGCGAGTCCACGAAGGAGTTGCGATGCATGACGCCATAGCGGAAGAACTCGGCGTGCCCAAGCCCGGGGATGAGGCGAAAGACGCGCCGCTGCTCGCCCCATGTGAGGTTGGTCTGGAAGCCAACGAGGTTATAGGCCGTGCGCCCCCTGTTCTCAGCCCTTAGTTGGACGGCCGCCCAGGGACGCCTGCCGCTGCGTGGATCCAAAAGCCCCACCGGCTTGAGGGCACCGAAGCGCAGCGCGTCACGACCGGTGCGGGCGACCTCCTCCACGGGCTGACAGGCACTGAAGAGGTCCCCCTGCTCGAAGTCCCTCAGGATCGTACGCTTGGCCCCAAGCAGCTCGTCATAGAAGCGATCATACTCGCCCCTGTCCATGGGGCAGTTGAGATAGTCGCCCGCACCGGCGTCCTCATAGCGCGACTGTACGAAGGCCACGCCTCGATCTATGGACTCCGCGTCCACGATGGGGGCGGCGGCATCAAAGAACGAGAGGGACGTCGTGCCCAGGCGACGGCAGAGCGCATCGAAGAGCGCCTGCGAGCACAGGGGCCCTGCCGCGATGACGCAGGGGCCATCCGGGACGACGATGGCCTCGCGGCGCTCGACCTCGATGAGCTCATGCGCACTGATGGCCTGGGTCACGAGGGACGAGAAGCGTACCCTGTCCACCGCCAGGGCCCCACCAGCCGGGACGCTCGCTGCGTCCGCCAGCCCAATGAGCGTCGACCCCATCGCCCCGAGCTCCTCCTTGAGGAGGCCCGCGGCACTGTCATGCCTCAGGGACTTGAAGGAGTTTGAGCACACGAGCTCGGCAAAGTCCGAGGTGTGATGGGCGGGTGCCACGGCATTGGGGCGCTGCTCGACAAGCGTCACGGGCACCCCCGCCCGGCGAGCGCAAGGGCGCACTCGCTCCCCGCGAGTCCGCCGCCTATGACCGTCACCCTCCTATCGTCTGACATGACGCTCCCCCTCCGCCGTCCTGTGCCAGCTCGTCTCCATGTCGTCTGACCATTCTATCGTGTGCAAGGTAGGCCGACTCCGTCAGGCTGAACCGTCCGTCCGGAAGACGCCGCACCATGCCCTTGCTCTCATAGTCGGCGAGCGCACCGAGTATGCCAACGACGCTCTCCCCCAAAAAGCGCGCGAGGTCATCGGCCCGTGTCGGCTCGGAGATGAGCGCGGACACGATGCGCCCCTCCGTCCTCGGCACGCCCTCGCGTACCATGCGCAGCACCCCGTAGTCCAGCGAGATGCGCTGCTCGAGGTCCATCTCGGAGGGGATGATGTACGCACCGTCCGCTATGAGCTGGTTGGCCCCCATGGATTCCGGCGAGAAGATGCTGCCTGGTATCACGTAGAGGTCACGCCCCATCTGCGCGGCCGCCATGGCCGTGGAGAACGTCCCCGAGTGACGTCCCGCCTCACAGATGACCGTGCTCTGTGAGAGCGCGGCGATGATGGGGTTGCGGCGTGGAAAGGTGTAGCGCTTGGGCGGCGCCCCCCAGGGTTCGAGAGAAATGACGGCACCATACGTTCTGGCGCGCGCGAACACGTCCTCGGAGGAGCGCGGGTAGACCTTGTCGGCACCGGTACCGCTCACCACGATCGTCGTGCCTCCCGCGTCGAGGGCCGCGCGCGCCGAGGCCGCATCGCATCCCAGCGCACCTCCGGAGACGAGCGTGATGCCACTCTCGGCAGCGACCCTGCCGGCCAGCCGTGCGGCAGCGAGGCCATAGGGCGTCGCGCGGCGGGCACCGATGACCGAGAGGCAGCTGTTCGTGAGGGTCGACCGGTCACCCATCCCATAGATGATGTCCGGGGGCTGCTCCAGGGACTCCAGGGATGGGGGCCACCCCTCCTCTCCCCTCCTGAGCTCCCACCGTTCCCCTCCATCAGGCATCTTGCCCTCCCTCCGCACGGTTCCTGTAGCCACTGGCCTCAAGCACATGCTCGCGCCTCACATGCTCGCTCTGCTCGACGTCGGCGATGGTCCTGGCCACACGAGCCATCTTCACGATCGAACGTGCTCCGAGTGCGAGTCGCGACGAGATGCCCTCGAGACAGGTGGCGGCGCGGGTGTCGAAGAGCAACGAGTGAGGCAAGGCGTCAGACGCATCCGTCTCGTGCGGGCGATGGGACGCGAACTCCCGGGCTCCCATGACCTGCTGGCACATCGTGTGGGAGTCCATGCCCGCCTCCGCGCCGATGACCGTCTGCGACGCCGGCCGCATGACGTCCACGCGCATGTCGATGCGATCCATGAGGGGGCCGCCGATTCTGCCCTGGTAGCGTTGTACCTGTGCGGGCGTGCAGCGACAGTCGTGCGCCGGGTCGCCCAGGTAGCCGCAGGGACAGGGGTTGGAGGCGGCCACAAGCTGAAAGTCGCAGGGGAAGCGATACACGCCATCCACCCGTACGATGCGCACCTCCTTGTCCTCCATGGGCTGTCGGAGCGTCTGAAGGACGTTCGTCGCAAATTCCGGCAGCTCGTCCAGGAACAGGACGCCCTTGTGAGCGAGGGACACCTCGCCTGGAAGGACGGGCCTCCCGCCGCCCACCAAGCCACCTGCGGAGACGGAGTGGTGGGGCGCACGGAAGGGCCGCACGCCACGCATGGCGTCGTCCAAGGGCTGGCCCGCCACAGAGGTCACCAGACATACCTCCTCCAGCTCTGGCTCCGTGAGGCTGGGCAGGATGGTGGGCAGCCTCCGCGCAAGCATCGTCTTGCCCGAGCCCGGTGGCCCCACCATGAGAATCCCATGCCCACCTGCGGCGGCAATGGTAAGCGCGCGCTTCGCAGACTCCTGCCCGAACACGTTCGCGAAGTCGAGACCCTCCGTCCCATCGTCCTGCTCCCCTCCCGCAAGGCCATGGGGTACCTCCCCGTCGAGCGTCGAGACGCCCTCCCTGAGGTCCGCCAGCGAGCCAATCGCCAGAATCGCATGGGTCGACGCGCCCGCATGGAGCGCGTCGCGCGCACACGCGAGCGACGCGCCCAGACGATGTGCCAGATGCTGGTAGGCCACGGCGCCACGCGTGAGGGAGACCTCTCCCGCAAGGCCCAGCTCGCCCACGAGCAAACAACCGTCGAGACCCGCCAGGGGGATCTGCCCCGAGAGTGCCAGAATGCCTACCGCAATGGGCAGGTCAAAGGCGGTCCCGCTCTTACGCATCTCGGCGGGAGCGAGGTTCACGGTATAGTGCATGCGCGGGAGCTTGTAGCCGGCCGCCTTGATGGCGCAGCGAACGCGCGCCGCAACCTCCATGGTGCTCGTGCCCGTCATGCCGACGATGGTGATGCCCGGAATGCCACCGGATGATGCCACTTCGACGGAGATGGGAAGCGCCTCGATGCCCCTCAGACAGGCCGAGGCGACCGTGATCGTGCCCACCATCAGAGGTCACACACGAAGGCACCGCTGAGATGGCGCACGGTGGCGTCCCTTGCCGCCCTGACCTTGATGGCGATGACGTCAAAGCGCACGAGGCTCTCGTCCGGGTTCTCGACGAGATACTCCAGGGCGATCTTGCGATAGCGCTCCTGCTTGCGCTTGTCGACCGCGATCTCGGGCATGACGTCATCGCCCTCTGAGTCAGCCAGGCGCGTCTTTACCTCCACCATCACGACGCAGCGCCCCTGCCGGGCGACGATGTCCGCCTCGCCTCCGCGATTGCGCATGTTGCGTTCGAGCACATGGTAGCCACGTTGCTTGAGGTACAGCTCCGCCAGGTCCTCGCCGAGCGTGCCCAGCTGCCTTGTGGTCATCTTTCGTGGATCGCCATCGGCCCCCCTCGTGCCGAGCTCGAGCGCCATGGTCCAGGCATGCATGCCCCCATGCCGCGAATCCTCATCGAATCCGTCATCAAACGCATAGTCCTCGAAGGAGTCATCCTCCCACTCGGACGGTTCGACGCCGCCACGCCCGAAGACCGTGCGCGGCCCCCCTCTCCCATCTGCCATGCCTGCTCCTTCCCGTGATGGACGAGCGAGCACTGAGCATGACAGGCATAGCTGGCAGAGATGCCTGCAGAAGCTGCAGGCATCTGCTGACATGGGCATGCCTGTGTCAGATGTACCGAGGAAGGCCACCTACAGGGCGGCGCCAGAAGGGGACAAGGGAAGCACGCGCGAACGGCCCCCTCAGAAGAGGGAGTGTGTCTCCAAGAAGTTCCCACAGAACGAGACGCGATGGATGGGCGTGAGCCCATGGTCACGGATGGCCTGGATGTGCTCCGCAGAGCCATAGCCCTTGCAGGCGGCAAGGTGATAGGCCGGATACTCCCCGTCGTACTCCACCATGAGGGCGTCACGCGTGACCTTGGCCACGATGGACGCGGCCGAGATGCAGGCAATACGTGCATCCCCCCTCACGAGCGTCCTCTCGCGGGGGTGCACATGCACGGGATTTCCATCGATGAGCACGCAGTCGGGATCGACACCGGCATCCTCGATGGCGCCGGACATCGCCATCCGCAGCGCCTGGGGCATGCCCACGGCATCGATGGAGGCAGGCTCGACGTGACAGATGCCGATGGCACAGGCCACCCGGCGAATCCTGTCGGCCAGCCCGGCGCGACGGGCGGGCGCCAGCCGCTTGGAGTCGTTGATGCCCCATACCCTGGGGTCAGGGGGAAGGGCTACCGCACACACCGTCAACGGCCCCGCAAGGGCACCGCGTCCCACCTCGTCCACACCGAGCACGAGGCCATCGCCGCCCATCTCGCCCATGAGGGCGTACATCCCCTCCACGCGCTCGCGCTGCGCCTGCTCGCGCCCGCGGCGGCGGCAGGCGACCTCGACGGCATGCCGCACCTGACGACGGGGATCATGCCCATAGCGCTCGATGAGGTCATCAAGCTCCTCGAGGGGGGCGCCAGCAAGCAGGCCGGCGACCTCCTTGGCCGTTGCGGCATGCGACGCGCCCATTCGCTCCCCCTCCCAAAAAGACCGCCCCGCAGCCGCGGGGCGGCACCGCTGGCTCCTAGCGCCTCTCGCGGATGCGCGCCGCCTTGCCGACGCGGTCACGCAGGTAGTAGAGCTTGGCACGATGGACGTCCCCATGGCGCACGACCTCGAGCTGGGCGATCTTGGGACTGTGGAGGGGGAAGGTGCGCTCGACGCCGACGCCGAAGGAGATCTTGCGGACGGTGAGGGTCTCGCGGGAGGAGTCGCCGCTCATGCTGATGACGTCGCCCTGGAAGACCTGCTCGCGCTCGCGGTCGCCTTCCTTGATGCGGTAATGCACCTTGACGTTGTCACCGACGCGAACCGGCGGGATGTCCTCGCGGATCTGCTGGCGCTCGATGGCGCGGATGTAGTCCATGGTTACCTCGTCTCTAGAGGTGCCGTCGTCCCGTGAGCGGCACGTAGGCTTACACACGGCGAGTCATTATATGGCATGCGCCCCGTCGGGGCAAGGAGGTCCAGGTTCCCTTCCCGCGCTTGGGCACAAAGCGACCACAATGGCCGGGCGCGAGCTATGCCTGGGCGAGCCCCCAGCCGATGGTGCGCTCGCGCATGCCCACGGAGTCGCGGTAGATCCCCTCCTTGCGCATGTCTGGGGTCGACCGAACTCGATGTCGCTCTCGATGGTGTCATCGAAGAGGTAGACGTCCTTGAAGACCATGGAGAAGCTGGAGAGCAGGGCGTCCACCTTCCAGTCGCGCACGTCGTGCGCACACACATGACGGTGGCGACAAACAGGCCGCAGCGCGGGTCAGTCACGGCGAGCATCCGTAGATGGCACCGGTGGTCACGCCCGCCGACGTGACGGTGCCGCGCATCGAGACACCGGAGAGGCCCCCTCGAGAAAGGCGGAGCGGGCGGAGTCGAGTATGGCCGCACGGGTGCCGCCAGCTGGGCCGTCCGTGGCCTCGACGTCGTCCATGGATCCCCCTTCCGATTGCCCCCCAGGGCACCTCATCGCGGCGTTCCCCAGCTCAGCCGCCAGGGCGCTGGTCGGACAGGCTCCAGGCCTTGGGCACGTTGAGCTGCTCGTAGAGCCGGATGGCGTAGCGGTCGGTCATGCTGCTCACGTAGTCTGCCGCCTGGACGTCCACGGAGTCCTCCTCGTGAGAGCGATACTCGGCCGGCATTTCGTATGGATGGCATACGAAGTGCGCAAACAGCTCCTCCACAAGATGCGCCGCCTTGGGCTCCTCCCGCTTGGCCTCACCACGGGAGTACAGGTTCTGGAACAGGAAGCCCCTCATCCTCATCATGGCATCCCACACCACATCGGACATGGCGATCTCGCTGCGCTGGGCACTCGCGTCGACCGCGTCGTGCACCATGGTCTCTATGCGCTCGGACGAGCTTGACCCCAGGATGTTGCGCAGATCCACGGGAAGCGACTCCTCGCTCAGGATGCCGGCACGCTTGGCGTCATCCATGTCGTGGGTCACATAGGCCATGCGATCCGCCCGGGCGACCACCTGGCCCTCGAGCGTGTGGGCCGCCGTTCCTTGGTTGTGGTTGACGATGCCATCTATGACCTCTCGGGTGAGATTGAGGCCGCGACCATCCTTCTCCAGCAAGCAGACGATGCGGGCGCTCTGCTCATTGTGATGGAAGAGCCGTGGATCATCAGGGCCGCAGTGCAGCCTGCGTGCCATGGCGCGCTGGAGCGCCCGCTCGCCGCAGTGCCCGAAGGGCGTGTGCCCCAGGTCATGACCAAGCGCTATGGCCTCCGTGAGGTCGACGTTGAGCCCCAGGGGGAGCGCGATGGCGCAGGCGATCTGGGCGACCTCGAGGGTATGCGTCAGGCGTGTGCGATAGTGATCCCCCTCTGGCGCCAGGAAGACCTGCGTCTTGTTGGCAAGGCGCCTGAAGCTCTTGCTGTGCAGGATCCTGTCGCGGTCGCACTGGAAACAGGTGCGCAGGGGATCCGGCGTCTCCTCCCGCACGCGGCCGGAGCTCTCGTCGGAATGGCAGGCCCGGGGGCTGAGCAGCTCGTGCTCGCGTCGCTCCAGGGTCTCTCGGTCGATGACGTCCATACATGCCTCCCGCAAAAAGGCAGGGGGAGAGGCCCCAAAAAGCCCCTCCCCCGTCACAACGGCTCAGACCACGTGACCCTAGGCGAGCTTCCGGGGCCCGCCGTTGGAGCGAATCTTGGCCTGGGCGCCCGCAAGTCGTGCGATGGGCACGCGGTAGGGCGAGCAGGACACGTAGTCAAGGCCGATGTCATAGTACATCTGGATGGAGTCGGGGTCACCGCCGGTCTCGCCGCACACGCCGCAGACGATGGTGTCGTTGGCGGCATGGCCACCCTTGACGCCCGTCTCGACCAGCTTTGCGACGCCGGGATCCAGCGTCTCGAACGGGTTGGCCTTGAGGATCTTCTTGGCAAGGTACTGCGGGATGAACGCAGACTCGACATCGTCGCGTGAGAAGCCAAAGGTGGTCTGCGTGAGGTCATTGGTGCCAAAGGAGAAGAAGTCGGCATACCTGCCGATCTCGTCGGCAGTCACGGCAGCGCGCGGAAGCTCGATCATGCAGCCGATGGGAATGGAGAGCTCGACGCCCTCGGCCTCCTCGATGGACCCGACGACCTTCTCGATCTGCTCGCGGACGAGCTTGAGCTCCTCGACGGTGGAGATGAGCGGCACCATGATCTCGGGCTTGGGGTCGAGGCCCAGCTTCCTGAGCTTGGCGGCAGCACCGGCGATGGCGCGAACCTGCATGTCGTTGAGCTCGGGATAGACGATGCCCAGGCGGCAGCCGCGCAGGCCGAGCATGGGGTTGGCCTCCTGGAAGGAGTCCAGGCGGGCGAGACGCTCGCGCATGGCCGCAATCTGGGTCTCATTCTCGCCACGACCCTCAGCATGGGCGATCTCGACGGCGAGCTCGCGCGGGTCATCGAGAAACTCATGCAGGGGCGGGTCGAGGAGGCGGACGATGACGGCCCTGCCGTCCATGGCCTTGAACATGCCCTCGAAGTCGCCGGTCTGCGCCTTGAGGAGCTGACCCAGGGCCTGCTGCTTCTGGCCGTCGGTGTCCGCGAGGATGAAGGACTGGATGATCTGCTTGCGCTCGCCCAAAAACATGTGCTCCGTGCGGTCCAGGCCGATACCCTCGGCGCCGAAGTCCACGGAGAGCTGGGCATCCTCGGGATTGTCGGCATTGGTGCGCACGCCGAAGATGCGGCCGCGGGAGGCATCGTGACGGACGTCATCGGCCCATTCGAGCATGGTCTCGAGGTCACCGGTGAGCTCGGGACGCGTCAGGGGCACCTCGCCCACGATGATGTCGCCCGTGGTGCCATTGATGGAGATGATGTCACCCTCGTGCAGGGTGACGCCCGTGCCGGAGATGGTGACCTCCTTCTTGTCGGCGTCGATCTTGAGCGCCTCGGCACCGCACACGCAGGGGGCACCCATGCCACGGGCGATGACGGCCGCATGGGACGTCTTGCCACCGTGGGAGGTGAGGATGCCCTCGGCGGCGACCATGCCCTTGAGATCGTCGGGCGTGGTCTCCCAGCGCACGAGGATGCAGGGCTTCTCGATGTGCTGGTAGTGAACGGCCGCGTCGGAGGAGAACACCACGGCACCCACGGCGGCACCGGGGCTGGCATTCATGCCCTTGGCCACGACGTCATAGGTGGCCTTGGGGTCGAACTGGGGGTGCAGCAGCTGATCAAGCTGATCGGGGGCGACGCGCAGGATGGCCTGCTCCTTGGAGATGCGACCCTCCTCGACCATCTGCATGGCCACCTTGAGCGCGGAGAGCGCGGTGCGCTTGCCCACGCGGGTCTGCAGCATCCAGAGCTTGCCCTCCTGGATGGTGAACTCGAGATCCATCATGTCCGCGTAGTGGTCCTCGAGGATCTCGAACACGTGATAGAGGTCCCTGCCCGCCTGCTCGAGGCCCTTGACCTTGGGGAGGTCGGAGATGGGCTCGGTATTGCGGATGCCCGCCACGACGTCCTCGCCCTGGGCGTTGACCAAGAAGTCGCCATAGCGCTCGTTGGTGCCGTCTGCGGGGTTGCGTGTGAAGGCGACGCCGGTGGCGGAGGTGTCACCCATGTTGCCGAAGACCATCACCTGCACGTTGACGGCGGTGCCGAGGGAGTCGTCGATCTTGTTCTGCTTGCGGTACAGGACGGCGCGCTCGGTGTTCCAGGAGCCGAAGACGGCCTGCTCGGCGAGGCGCAGCTGCAGCAGGGGATCCTGGGGGAACGAGGCCTGGCCACCCGGCGCGACCTCGGGGTGGGCCTGGGAGTCGACGTTCTTGGCGAAGATGCCCTTGAAGGTCTCCGTGAGGCCCTTGAGGTCCTCGGCCGTGAGGTCGGTGTCGAGCCTGACGCCCCTCTCTGCCTTCTTCTCGTTGATGGCATCCTCGAAGAGCTGGCCGTCGACGCCCATGACGACGTTGGAGAACATCTGGATGAAGCGACGGTAGGAGTCCCACCCGAAGCGCTCGTTGTTGGTCTTCTTGATGAGGCCCAGGACGGACTCATCGTTGAGGCCCAGGTTGAGGACCGTGTCCATCATGCCAGGCATCGAGAACGGCGCACCGGAGCGCACGGAGACGAGCAGCGGGTCGTCCGCGTCGCCGATCTTCTTGCCCATGCGCCGCTCGAGGTTGCGACGGTACTCGTCGATCTCGTCGAGCACGCCCTCGGGCCACACGTTGCCCGCGCTGGAGTAGGCAACGCAGGTCTGGCAGGTGATGGAGAATCCCGGAGGCACGGGAAGGCCGATGTTGGCCATCTCGGCAAGGTTGGCACCCTTGCCACCCGTGATCCACTTGGCCTCATTGACAGTCTTGCCGGCGACCTCGGTCACGTTGTTACCGTTTTCGTCAACGCCGAAACGGTATACGTGCTTCTCAGCCATATAACACCCCTCATCGTCTCTTGGGCGCATGCTCATGCGTCCCCCCTTATGTGAGGAACTGCCCCGGCAAGGCCAGAGGCAGCTCCCGTGTGCCACATTTTATTCTTTCTCAGCCCACATGCCACTCTCCCGTCACATCTCTGGACGGGCGAAATAGGCGGCGGGCGACAACGAGCTCCAGAGAGCCAGCCTACTGGACGGTGGGAGCCTCGTTGTTGGAGCGACGGCCCGCCTGGTACTTGGGTTCGGTGTCCGTAAGCGTCGAGATGATCGTGATGGCAGGTCCCAAGAGGTCGATGCTGGGAACGCCCCTGCCATCAAGCTCGCGGCGTATGTCCCTGCGGAGGTTGCGGTTCACGATCGTGTGAAAGACGGCAACCGGAACACCGGGAACGATGTTGTCATCAAGGAACTTGGCAACCATGTCCACGGTCTTCACGTTGCCCAGCCGAAGAATCTGGATGCAGCCATCGTCAAACTGGTCGGCGGCGGCCTCCACGACACTCGCGGCGGTCTTGCCACGCGCATCGGAGATGACCAGCACGACAGGCGTGGCGTTCTCGTTGGAGCGTGTAGTCTCGAGCGTGTCCTCAGGCATTGGTGAAGCCTCCCAAATTCGTACCCCGGTGTTGCCAGGAACCATCTACCCCTTCGTGCGGGAGAGGAAGCCGATGTCTGCCACATCGGCGAAGACGGCGGCAAAGCGATTGAGCAGGCGCAGTCGGTTCTCCCGTAGCCCAGTGTCCTCGTCCATGACAAGTACGTCATCAAAGAATCGGTCGATGGGCCCTCTTAGTTCCGCAAGTGCTGCACAGGCCTCCCCATAGGCACCCGTGCTCAACGCATTCTTCACATTCCGATCACCCCGTTCGCACGCATCGAGCAGAGCGCGCTCCGCTGAACCGAGCCTGCGGACATCGACGGCGGTGCCCAGGGAGGCATCCGCCAGATGGGCGGCGCGGGTGTAGGCGGTCGCGAGGTCCTCGAAGACCTCGCGGGCACCGTCATGCGCGTCCTGCAGCGCACGCCCACGGGCAAGGAACTCGGCGGGGTCGATGACGTCCACGGCCGAGACGGCATCGATGATGTCGGGGGAGATGCCCTCGTCGCGCGCGATGATGCGCAGGCGGCCCTTGAAGAAGTCGCGCACCCTGCCCGCGGCCTCGGCCTTGTCGAACGAGAGGCCCTGCTCGAGATAGGCATCGAGCGACGTGGAGACGAGCCTTGCGAGCGAGACCGTGGGAAGCTCCCTCAGCAGGGCGACGCACCCGATGGCGGCACGACGCACGGCAAAGGGGTCGGAGGAACCGGTTGGTGCCTCGTCGATGGCAAAGATGCCACAGACGGTGTCGAGCTTGTCGGCAATGGCGACCGCCTTGCCCACGCGGCCGGAAGGCAGCTCGTCACCGGCGAAGCGGGGTCGATAGTGCTCGCGAATGGCGCGCGCGACCTCGTCCGGCTCGCCCTGCGCCCGCGCGTAGTAGCCGCCCATGACCCCCTGCTGGTTTGTGAACTCCACGACGGCCTGGCTGACGAGGTCGGCCTTGGACAGGTGTGCGGCACGGGCGGCGAGGGGGGCATCCTCCGCATGGCCGGCACCCTCCATGACGGCGGGCGCGATGCGCTCCATGCGATGGGTCTTCTGCAGGACGGTGCCCAGCCTCTCCTGGAACGTCACCGTGGAGAGGCGTTCGACGAAGTCCTCGAGCGGATGCTTGAGATCCTCCTCGAAGAAGAACTTGGCGTCGTCGAGGCGGGCGCGCACGACGCGCTCGTTGCCATCGATGACGGTGGAATCCACGGCGGGGTCGGCGTTGGACACGACGACGAACTCACGGGTGAGCATGCCGTTCGCATCATAGAGGGGAAAGTAGCGTTGGTTGGAGAGCATGGAGTCACAGATGATCTCCGGCGGCACATCAAGGAAACCCTCGTCGAAGGTGCCCACAAGCACATGGGGCCACTCGGTGAGGTTGACGACCTCGTCAAAGATGCGCCTGGGCATGTCCACATGGGCGCCACCACGTGCCGCTTCGACCTCGGCGACGCCGGCTCGGATGACCTCGCCACGCTCACGCTCGCCCATGACGTATGCGTCGTGCAGCACGTCCACATAGTGGGCCGCGTCGGGCACGACATGCTCGCCCGGCCCCATCACGCGATGGCCGCGGGTGGTGTTGGAGCTCTCGACTCCTGCATAGCGCACGGGCACGACGTCCGTGCCCAGAAGGCAGCAGATCCACCGAATGGGACGCACGAAGCCCTGATGCTCGTTCCCCCAACGCTGACTGCGGTAGTTGGGCCACTCGAGGGAGGCGATGGCATCCTCGCAGAGCGCGGAGAGCAGGGGTGCCGCGGGCCTCGAGGCCACGCGATGCTCCGCAAACACGTACTCACGCCCGTCATCGTCAACGCGCCTGATGAGGTCGATGGGATCGACGCCCATCTTGCGGGCAAAGCCCTGGGCGGCCTTCGTGGGCGTGCCGTCCTCGGCAAAGGCGATCCGTGTCGCCGGGCCACGGTTGGTCTCGCTGATCTCCTCCGTGGCCGTGGCGACAGCCGCCACCATCACGGTCAGGCGGCGGGGCGTGGAGAGGGTGCTCACCGCACCGTGTGCGAGGCCCGCATCCGTAAGGGCCCCGTCAACCAGCTCACCGAGCTGCCGCTGCGCATGCATGAGCGGGGCGGAGGGCATCTCCTCGCAGCCGATCTCCAGCAGGAGGTCCTTGGTCGTCTCTGCCATCTAGGCCACCTCCCTCGTAGAGGCGGACGCAGGCGTCTTCGACGCCACCTCCGCGAGGTAGGCCTCACAGCATGCCTTGGCCACGGCGCGCACGCGCAGGATGTAGTTGGCACGCTCGGTTGCCGAGATGGCGCCGCGCGAATCGAGCAGGTTGAAGGCGTGACTGCACTTCATGACACAGTCGTAGGCCGGAAGGGGCAGCCTGCGGTCGAGGCAGGCGTGGCACTCGGCCTCGTACTCGTCGAACTTCTCTCGCATGAGCGCGACGTTGGCCACCTCGAAGTTGTAGGTCGAGAACTCGCGCTCGTTCTCGAGGAAGACGTCACCGTACGTCATGGGCGTGCCATCGGGCAGGTGGCTCCACACGATGTCGTAGACGGAGTCGACGCCCTGGGCGTACATGGCGATGCGCTCGAGGCCGTAGGTGACCTCCACGGGCACGGGGTCGACCTCGATGCCGCCCACCTGTTGGAAGTAGGTGAACTGGGTGACCTCCATGCCGTCCATCCACACCTCCCAGCCGAGGCCCCAGGCACCCAGCGTGGGACTCTCCCAGTCGTCCTCCACGAAGCGGACGTCGTGCTCGGCGGGATCGAGGCCGATGGCACGAAGCGATCCCAGGTAGAGGTCCTGGGAGTCGGCCGGGGACGGCTTGAGGATCACCTGGTACTGGTAGTAGTGCTGCATGCGGTTGGGGTTCTCGCCGTAGCGACCGTCGGTGGGGCGGCGGCAGGGCTGCGCGTAGCAGGTGCGCCAGGCATCGGGTCCCAGCGAGCGCAGGAGCGTGGCCGTATGGAAGGTGCCCGCGCCCACCTCGCTGTCGTAGGGCTGCATGACGGTGCAACCCTGCGCGGCCCAATAGTGCTCAAGGGCCAAGATCATATCCTGAAAGGTAAGTGGCTGTACGCTCATGTGCTCGTCCTCTCCCCCTCCGCTAGAGGGTGCGGAGGTCGTCAAAGGGCCAATAGATGAGTATGGCGCGCGATGTCACGCTCGCGATGGGGACGGCACCAAAGTAGCGTGAGTCGAGCGAGTTGGTGCGGTTGTCCCCCATGACCCAGATGCAGCCATCAGGCACCACGTAGGGATAGGAGATGGGACCAGAGAGATTGCTGGCATGCTCCTCCAGCGGCATGGAGGCCCTGCCTTCGGTATAGCTCTCGTCGCATGCCTGATCGTCCACATACACCGTGCCGCCCCTGAGGTCGACCGTCTGGCCCGACATGGCGATGACGCGCTTGATGAGCGTCTCCCCCGAGCCCGCAGGGTCAAGAAACGTGACGACGTCACCCTGACGAGGCGCACCGAAGCGATAGGAGACCTTCTCCCCCACCACACGGTCCCCCAGTTGGATGGTATCGAGCATGGATCCCGAGGGAACATAGAAGACGCCAAGGACGAAGGTGAAGAGCAGCCACATGACGAGCACGGTGCCGCCCACCGTCACCAGCCACCAGAGTGCCCCGCCGTCCGCGGGCGTCTCCGTCTCATGCTGCCTGTCATGCCTCATCCTAGCCCACCCCCTAGGGTGCCGTCCCCACCGATGCCACAAACGCCCGCTCCTCATCCGTGAGGGATGCCCCTTCCAAAAGATCGGGGCGCCAGCGGGCCGTACGTTCGAGGGCACTCCTGCGCCGCCACGCATCCACCGCGCCGTGGTCGCCAGAGAGCAGGACGTCGGGAACGGACATGCCCCTGAACGTGGCGGGGCGCGTGTACTGAGCATACTCGAGGAGCCCCTCCGAGAAGGACTCGTCCTTGGAACTCATCTCGTCACCGAGCGTCCCCGGCAGGAGGCGCACGACGGCATCGATCACCACGAGCGCGGCAAGCTCCCCACCCGTCAGGACAAAGTCCCCCAGGGAGAGCGTCTCGTCCGCCAACGCATAGGCTCGCTCGTCCATGCCCTCATAGCGTCCGCACACAAGGAGGATGCGCTCCTCACATGCGAGCCGCTCGGCACGACGCTCGTCAAAGGCGCGCCCACAGGGGGAAAGGAACACCACATGGGGATGGGATGGGCCCCTGCTCGAGAGATCCTCGACAGCCTCGAAGACCGGCTCGCACTTCATGAGCATGCCCTGGCCACCGCCAAAGGGGGCATCGTCCACCGTGTTGTGACGGTCGTGCGTCCAATCCCTGAGGTCATAGGCCTCGAAGTCGAAGATATGCCGTCTGCGGGCACGCCCCAGTATGGACTCGTTGACATAGGAGTCAAAGACCTGGGGAACCACCGACAGCGCCTCAAGCATCACGAGGCATTCACCTCCACCAGCCCCCTTGGAAGTCGCACCAGCCACCTTCCCTGCTCGTCCTGTCCCATGACGATGTCCCCTACGACGGGCACGAGCACCTCGCCATAGGGTCCGCGCACGGACCACAGGTCGTTTGCGGGCGTCTCGAATACGTCCTCGATGGTGCCCACCACGCCGCGGGCCTCGTCGACAACCTCCCTGCCCATCACGACACGCAGGTCGTCCCGGCCCAGGTCGCCGGGCAGGTCATCCTCACGTGCGAGTAGCGAGCGGCCAACGAGGTGGGAGGCGGCATCCATGTCGGTGACGCCCGAGAGGGAGAGCCTCAGGCGCTCGCCCTGTGCCGCGACGCCCGTGATCACAAGCGTCCGTGGCCCCTTGAGGCGGGGTGGCACGAGCCATACGCGCAGACCCTCATGCAGATGGGGGGAGAGGCTGTGGACAACACCTGCCACGACCTCCCCATCTCTGCCATGCGTCCTGCCAATGCGGGCTATGGTCCAATAACGCGTACGCACAAGCTACCCCCGCACCTCCACCTCGACGGAGGTGCCAACGCGCGATCCGAGCGCCCGCGCCAAGGTCCGTATGGCCTTGATCGTGCGACCACGCCTGCCAATGACACGCCCGGCATCATCCGTGGCGCAGCTGATCTCTATCAGGGAGGAGCCCTCGCCATCCGTGACGTCCAACGAGACGGCCCCCTCGTCCGTCACCAAGCCGCATACGATGTACTCGACAAGGTCGGCCACCTGGTCAGACGGCAGCTCGGAGGATGGGGTCGCGACCCCGGCCATGCCGGATTCGACGCTCTGGTCAGCCACGATGCCTACTCCGCGCTCTTGGCTGCAGCGGCCTTCTTGGAGAGCTTCCGCTTCTTCTCGGGTGCGGGGGCGCCACCTCTCGCGATGTCGATGAGGTGAGAGACGGTGGTGGAGGGCTGGGCGCCCCTGGCAATCCACTCGTCGATCTTCTCGACGTCAAGGTCGACGGTCTTAGGGTCGGTCAGAGGGTCATAGCGACCAACGAGCTCGATGTAGCGACCATCACGCGGCATGCGGCCGTCAGCGACGACAACGCGGTAGTACGGACGCTTCCTGGCGCCATGACGGGAGAGACGGATCTTGACTGCCAACGTAGGACTCCTTCTATCGTGCGGCGCGTCTGCTGGATAGGTGGGGCGCCGCAGTACCACACAAGCAGCTCTACATGATACGTCATGCGCGAACAGGCGCAAGACAGAGTTTGCAAGAACCAGAATTACACACGGGGATGTTCCGCCGTCTTTAAGGTACGTCCCAAGGAAAAGCTATCTACGTGACGTATGGTCATATGTAGCCTTGTCACAAAGAGACTTGTGCTATGAATGAGTACCATGGATTTCAAGTTCCTGATAGACCAAAGGAGGGTCCTATGAACATTCTTGTGGTCGAAGACGAGAAGAATCTTGCCGACGCCATCGTGCACATACTGAAGGACGAGGGGTTCAACACCAAGGCGGCCTATGACGGCGAAGAGGGCCTCAAGGAGGCCGAGACGGGCATGTACGACGCCATCGTCCTTGACGTCATGCTCCCCGTGCTCGACGGCATCGAGATGACCAAGCGACTGCGGGCGGAGGGCAACTCCATCCCCATCCTCATGCTGACCGCCCGCACCACCACCAACGACAAGGTGCGCGGCCTCGACGCCGGCGCCGACGACTACATGACCAAGCCCTTCGAGTCCCCTGAGCTGCTCGCCCGCGTGCGCGCCCTCACCAGGCGCCAGGGCGAGATGGTCATCGACGAGGTCACGTTTGCCGACCTCAAGCTCGAGCTCACGGCGCACGACCTCTCCTGTGGCAACAACAGCGTCCACCTCTCCGGCAAGGAGTTCGCCGTCATGGAGATGCTCATGAGCTCCAATGCGCGCGTCGTCTCCAAGCAGGACCTCCTCACGCACGTGTGGGGCACGAGTGGCGATGCCTCCGAGAACTCCGTCGAGGCCTACATCTCCTTCCTGCGCAAGAAGATCGCGCATCTCAAATCCAAGGTGCAGATCACGACGCTACGCATGCTTGGCTACCGTCTCGAGGACTTCGGCGCAAAATAGCGGCCGGTAGCCAGGCAGCAGAGGGGCACGATGCTCGCATCGCTCAAGAGAAAGCTCGTCATTGCCATGGTGACGCTCGTGGGACTCGTGCTCACGGGCGTCCTGGTTTCTTCGCTCATCACCGTCTACACCTCCTACCAGCGCGCCATCGACCAGGCCCTCGACTGGGCCATGGACTCCCCCCTCGACAACTCCCAGATCGTGGGCGGTGCCGTGGAGGGCGACCAGCGCTTGGGATCGGGCATGCTCGTCATGGGCGTCGAGGTCGCCAGCGATGGCGTGGTGCTGCAGACGTCCAAGCTCCCCCAGTCCATGGATGCGGGCACGCTCGACCAGGTGATTGGCGAGGCACTCTCAAGCGGCACCAACCAGGGCTATCTCTCCGATGCGCAGATCGCATGGAAGTCAAAGGACCTCGGCGACTCGGGCGGCAAGCGCATCGTCATGGTCAACACCTCCGACGTACACTCGGCATGGCGCTATCAGGCCATACGAAACGGCATCGCCTTCGCCCTGGCGCTGGGCGCCGTCATCATCATCGCCTTCTCGTTCGCGGACTGGGCCCTCATACCCGTCAGACAGTCCATGGAACAGCAGCGCCGCTTCGTGGGAGACGCCTCCCACGAGCTCAAGACGCCGCTCGCCGTCATCATCGCCAACACCGAGATCCTCCAGAGATCGCCGGACGTCCCCCAACGGGAGCGACGCTGGATAGAGAGCACGGCCCAGGAATCCCACTTCATGCGTGAGCTCATCGGTGAGCTCCTCCAGCTCGAACGCACGGACGAGGGCATCGACGGGGCCGAGTTCGCCTTCAGGCACGACGACATAGACCTCTCGGAGCTCGTCGAATCGTCTGCCCTGGAGTTTGATGCCGTCGCCTTCGAGAAGGGCTGTGTCATCGATCTCACGAGCACCGACGGCATCCATGTGAGGGGCGACGCCGAATGGCTCGGCCGCGTCGTGAGGATCTTTCTGGACAACGCCTGCAAGTATGCGGCACCCAACACGACGATCGCCGTGACGCTCGCCCCACAGCATCACCACAGGGCATCGGTGGTGCAGCTCAGCGTCACCAATCGTGGCACGCCCATCCCCCCCGAGGACCTGCCCCACATCTTCGACCGCTTCTATCGTGCGGACGCATCGCGCACCAAGGGCGATGGGCCCGGCGGGTTCGGCCTCGGGCTCTCCATCGCCAAGGGTATCGTCGAGGCCCATGGGGGTACGGCAGGCGCAACGAGCACAAGGGAGCAGGGCACGACCTTCACCGTGAGGCTACCGACCATCTAGCTCCTTGGGTAGACTGGGGGCATGGGCAGCTCCACGCACACCACGACACCACGCGCCTCCTGGTCGGGACCGGCCATCGGCCTGCTCGACCTGGATGCCTTCTTCGCCTCCGTCGAGCAGCTCGACCATCCCGCATGGCGCGGCAAGCCCGTCATCGTGGGTGGGGACGCCGGGAGCAGGGGGGTGGTCTCCACGGCATCCTATGAGGCGAGGCCGTATGGGGTGCACTCGGCCATGCCCTCGGCACAGGCGCGCAGGCTCTGCCCCGACGCCATCTGGACATGCGGCCACTTCGACCGCTATCGGGCCGTGTCGCACCGCGTGATGGCTCTCATCGAGCGGGAGACTCCCCTCATCGAGCAGGTCTCCATCGACGAGGCCTTCTTCGACGTCTCCCCGGGGCGCTATGCCAACGAGAGCCCCATCGCCATCTGCCAGAGGATACAGGCCTCCGTGGCCAAGCTGGGAGTCACCTGCTCCATCGGGCTGGGTGCCAACAAGACCGTGGCAAAGGTCGCCTCCGAGCGCGAAAAGCCGCGTGGCTTGTGCGTGATCCCCCCATCGATGACGGCTGAGTTCTTGGCGCCACTCCCCATCCGTGCCATGAGCGGCATAGGCCCGCGCACCGCAGGGCGGCTGAGGGGAATGGGCATCGATACGCTGGGACAGCTCGCCGCGGCGGACGTGGAGGCCATGAGGCGGACCTTCGGCAGCATGGGACCCAAGCTCGTGCTCCGCGCCTCGGGCAGGGAGACGAGCACCGTCCCGCCAGTCACCCACCACGAGGACGCAAAGTCCGTCTCCAACGAGCGGACGTTCGCCCATGACCTTGAGGGACGGGACGCCGTGGAGGCGGCCATAGACCATGTGGGCTCACTCGTAGGGCGCAGGCTGCGGGCACAGGGCATCGTGGGATCGGTGGTCACGCTCAAGCTCAAGACCGACTATGCCCATGGCCACACGGCCCAGCAGCGTCTCGTGGAACCCACCGACGACGAACACGAGTTCTGTGCCGTGGCACGCAGGTTGCTCGACCGCGTATGGGCTGAGGGGGAGCCCGTGCGGCTCGTGGGCGTGGGGATGAGCAGGCTGTCCGCCCCCACGCAGACCCAGCTCTCGCTCTTTGGGGAGCGGGATGCCCCTGAGGCAGAAAGCCGCAGGCTACGGGAGCAGCGCCGCAGCCTGAGCGCCGTCGAGGACGAGATTCGCGCCCGCTTTGGCAGGGACTCCCTCAGCATGGGACGTGACCTGCGCCTCAAGAGCTCGAGCACGCTCCCCTCCTCCATGCGGGGCAAGGGCTAGGCCCAACGCGCCCCCTCGGCACCCTCAGCGCTCCCCCACGGCGTCATCCAGGCTCCCGACAGGCGCTGCCGTCGCCCCCTTGAGATCGAGCGGAATCCGTGGCGCCTCTCCCCACAGTCGCTCGAGTCTGAAGTGGTCGCGCGCCTCAGGCTTGAAGACGTGTGCCACCAGCGGGCCGTAATCCATGACGACCCAGGTGCCGCCCTCGCGCCCCTCCGTCGAGATGGGCTTGATGCCACAGATGGCAGCCACGCTCTCGCGGATGCCCTCGAGGACGGAATCCATCTGGGGGCCGTTGGCCACCGTACAGATGAGGAAGTAGTCGCATACATCCGAGATCCCGGTGAGGTCGATGAGCACGATGTCGGTCGCCTTCCTGCCGTCGGCCGCCGCGGCGGCAACCCGAGCGATGGCGAGGGGTGTCTGGGCCATGGTGATGCCTCCCTAGTGGGTCCTTGCGGCTTCGCGCCGGGTGAGGACCAGGTGATTGTAGATGTCCAGCGTCTTGGGGTAGAGGTAGCGTCGCGTGCGGATGACGTACTCGACGCCCGAGCAGAAGCAGGAGGCATAGGCCTCGGCGAGCGGGGCGCCGGCGCGCACGAGGGCCCGAACCTGGTCGATGCCCTCGCTCGAGGGCCTCAGGGGCTCGATGGCGTCGGCCACGAAGACGATCATGTCAAGGGGCCGCATGTCAGTCGAGCCTAGGGTGTGGAGGGCGATGGCCCGCAGCACCGCATCGGAGAGCCCGGGAACCTCCTCACGCAGGTGCCCCGCCGCCGTGATGCCATGCAGGAGGGGGCACACCAGCTCGAGGTCGACACCCATATCGACGCCCTGCCGACGGGCGAGCGCAAGCTGCTCGTCGTTGGAGAGCACCTTGTCCCAGTCATGCAACGTCCCTGCCACACGTGCCTCGAAGGGATCCTGCGCGTAGCGCAGGGCCATGTCCTCGGCCGTGCGCGCGACCGAGAGCGAGTGCTCGTAGCGCCGCGGCTCGGCCCTCTGCATGTGATCACGCAGGGCCTGTTCGATGCGCCCCAGGAAGCGCCGCTGCTCAACCGTATAGGAGACAGGCATCACTCACCGTCCCTCTGTCCATAGCTCGTGCTCCGCGCACCGTACAGCCTATGCTTGTGGATGTACCCCGTCACGGCATCCGGGGTGAGGTACCGGAGGCTCTGCTGGGCCTTCACGCGCTGCCTGAGATGGCTCGAGGAGATGGCAAGTGCGGGCACCTCGAGATAGATGACCGTGAAGTCATAGGGCGAGCTGTCTATGATCCGCTGTGCGCGCGCGAGGTCGTACCCCGGGCGCGTCACCGCAACGAGCGAGGCGAGGCGGGCCATCTTGTCGGCGTTGCGCCACGAGACGATCTCTGCGACCGCGTCGGCGCCCGTGATGAAGTAGAGCTCCACGTTGTCGGGATACATGGCATGCAGCAGTTCGAGCGTGTCTGCCGTGTAGGTGACGCCCTCGCGGTCGATCTCGAAGCGGGAGACCAGGAAGTGTGGGTTGTCTGACGTCGCCAGCAGGGTCATGGCATAGCGGTCGGATCCCAGGCTCACCTGCTTGTCCCGCTTGAAGGCGGGGATGCCCGCCGGCATGAACACGACGACATCGAGGCCGAGCTCGTCGAACGCCGTCTCCGCGGCGACGAGGTGGCCGTTGTGGATGGGGTCGAAGGTGCCGCCCATGATGCCAAGACGATAGGTGCGCGTGGGATCCCTCCCAAGAAGAGGCAGGTCAGATGTATCGATGACACCCTGCGTGATCCGTTCGAGAACCTGATCCTCCATGGCACCCCCTAGAACACCAAGAGATTGTCGCGATGGATGGCCGGCTGTGCTGCCTCGCCATCCAGGAAGCGCTCGATGACGCCAAGCTTGAGGCCCCGAAAGCGCCTGAGGTCCCTGGCGTCGTAGGCGGAGATCCCCCGTCCCAACAGCGTGCCGTCCGTGGCAAGGACGTCGATGACGTCGCCGGCCGAGAAACCTCCCGCCACCCGTGCGATGCCCACGGGCAGAACCGATGCCCCCTCGCTGCACACGGCCTCGCGTGCGCCCTCGTCGAGCGTGAGCGAGCCATGCGGGACCTCTGCGGAGGCCAGCCAAAGCTTGCGCGCCCTCTCGTGCTCCCCCATGCACGGGCCCTCGATGCGCGTGCCCACGGCCTCGCCGCGCACGACGGCGGACAGTATGCCCTCCTGCCGGCCGCGGCAGATGACCGTGGGGACGCCGGCCGCCAACGTCAGCCGTGCCGCACGGAGCTTGCTGCGCATGCCACCCGTCCCCATCAGGGAACCCGTGCCACCCGCCATGGACTCGACCCGTGCGTCCACGTGATCGAGCGTGCGGACGATCCGGGCGGAGGGATCTTGGGAGGGGTTCGCGCTGTACAGCCCATCAACATCGGAGAGGATCACGTAGAGATCGGCGTTCACGCTGGCGGAGACGATGGCCCCCAGCATATCGTTGTCACCAAACGTGAATTCGGCCACCGACACCGTATCGTTCTCGTTCACGATGGGAATGGACCCAAGCTCGAGGAGCCGACCCAAGGTGTTGCGAGCGTTGAGGTAGCCCTGGCGATCGGCAAGATCGCGCCGTGTCAGCAGCACCTGGCCGCACCCAAGGCCATGGCGTGCGAGCTCCTGGGCGTAGGCATCAATGAGCAGGGCCTGCCCCGCCGAGGCGCACGCCTGCAGGCTCGGTGTGTCCGTGGGACGCTCCGTGAGCCCCAGGCGACGGAAGCCTGCGGCAACGGCTCCCGAGGAGACGACGATGAGCCGGTAGCCATGATGGGCAAGCCCGCCCACCTGGTCACACAGGCACGCGATGAAGGCGTGGTCGACCTCACCGGTCCCATCCACAAGCGTCGAGGAGCCTATCTTGACGACGATGACGTTGCGCTCGTCGAACACGTCGAAGCTCACCGCCCGTCCGCCTCTCCCGTCCCATCCCCAGGTTGGGGGGCCAGGACGTCCTCGCCGCCCGCCTCGTCCGCTCCCTCCCCCTCGTACTCGAAGGCATGGCCAAGGATGCGCACCTCGTCTCCCGCAACGCACCCCGCCTCGACGAGCCTTGCGTTGAGTCCCGAGCGCTCGAAGCGATGCTGGAGGTAGACGACGGCCTCGTCGTTCTCCCAGTCCGTCTGAACCACCATGCGCTCGATGTCCGTACCGGAGACGCGCCACACGTGGCGCTCCTCGCGCGTGACCACGATCTGCCGGTCGCGATGGCGGCGCTCGCGCTCGGCCGCCACGTCCAGCAGCTCCGCGGAACCATCGGACGCGCTGTCGGCGGCACGCAGATCGTGCACCTCGCGCGCGCAGGCACCCACCAGCTCGTCCATGCCCGCACCCGTCACGGCGGAGACCGTGAAGAAGGGTCGCCCGTCCGCCTCCGCGGCAATCCTCAGGCGCTCGGCCGCATCCTCGACATCCGGCATGTCGCACTTGTTGGCAACCACGATCTGAGGACGCTCCGCGAGCGTCTCGGCATGGGTCGCCAGCTCGCGATTGATGACTCGATAGTCAGCCACGGGATCGCGCCCCTCATAGCCGCCCGTCAGATCGACCACGTGCAGGATGAGGGCGCTGCGCTCGATGTGGCGCAGGAACTCATGTCCAAGCCCCCTCCCCTCGCTCGCCCCCTCGATGAGGCCGGGGACGTCGGCCACCACGAACGAGAGGCCGCTCTTGGCGCGCACCATGCCCAGGTTGGGCACGAGCGTGGTAAAGGGATAGTCGGCGATCTTGGGACGGGCGGCACTCATGCGTGCGATGAGCGAGCTCTTGCCCACCGATGGCATGCCCACCAGTGCCGCATCCGCCAGGAGCTTCATCTCCAGCTCGATCCAGTGCTCGCGTGCCGGCTCACCCTTCTCGGCAAAAGCCGGCGCGCGGCGCACCGAGGTCACAAAGTGGATGTTGCCCCTACCACCAGCGCCGCCCGGTGCCACGCACACGCGCTGTCCCGGCGTGACGAGGTCGGCTATCACGTAGAGGGGTTCCATGGCCGTAGGGTCGAGCTCGCGCACCTGCGTGCCTTGGGGCACCTTGAGCACGAGGTCCTCGCCATCGCGCCCGTGCCGGCGCGCACCCTGGCCATGTGTTGCGCGACCTGCGCGGAAGTGATGCTTGAAGCGATAGTCCACGAGCGACGAGAGCTGAGGGTCACACGCGAGGCAGACGCTGCCGCCCGTGCCACCGTCGCCACCATCGGGGCCGCCCTTGGGCACGAAGGCCTCACGCCTGAACGACATGCAGCCGGCACCACCATCGCCGCCGCGCACGTTGATGCGAGCAAGGTCAGTAAAGCTGCTTGTGGGCACGTCATCCTCCTTTGCCATCCCTCATGGTACTAGAAGAGGACGCCCAGGGTCACGATGGCCACCGCCGCCGATGCCACCAGCACGTCCGGCATCCCAAAGGGATAGCGCCTGCTCGATGACGTGCGCGAGCGAAGGTAGAACCCGCGCTCCTCGGCCGCCAGCGCCGTGTCGTCCGCCTTGGCGACCGACGAGATGAGCAGCGGCGCAATGAGGGGCAGCATGAGGCGCAGTCGCCGGAGGGGGTTGGGCGAGTCGAATGCCACGCCGCGCGCCGTCTGGGCCTCCATGATCTGCCCCATCTGCTCCGAGAAGATGGGGACGAAGCGCAGTGCCGTGGTGATGGTGAAGGCGTAGCGATAGGGCACGTGCAGGACCTCGACGGCCGCGTTGGCCAGATCCGTCAGGCGCGTCACCATGAGCATCATCACGAGCGGGAGGGCGAAGGCGACGAGCCGGAGCGCCACATGCGCGCCCATGTCCAACCCCCTGTCGGTGACCCAGAGGAAGAGCACCGTGCCCTGGCGGACGAGGGCCGTCTGGACGACGAGCATGAGGGTGCCCAAGCCGGCAAAGGCCCCCAGGAGCCTGAGCGTGTCCGAGGCGATGCCTGCATAGCCGCCCACCAACACGAGCAGGACGATGATACCCACGAGCATGGGGTAGCCGCCTGCCAGGAGCGTCGCCACGCAGACGCAGACGGCAAAGGCGACCTTGGTGATGGGATTCGCCCGGTGCAGGAGCGTCGTTCCCTCATGATAGTCAAGAACGGATGTCACCTAGCCCACCAGCCCCTTCGTGATGGAGACGATGTCCGATACCTCCGTGGCCCCCGAAAACGCCGGGGAGACTCGAGCGTCCAGAGCACGGGCGATGCGCATGACCTCGGGGGCGTCCACGAAGGCCTGGCGCATGACGGCGTCATCGGAGAACACGCGTCGCGTGTCCCCGTCGGCCACGATGCGCCCCTGCGCCATCACGACGAGGCGGGAGGCGAAGTCGGAGACGACCTCCATGTCGTGACAGACCATGATGACGGCACAGCCCTGCTCGCGCGCCGCCTCGACGGCATCCATGACGACCATGCATTCGTGATAGTCGAGGCCACTGGTGGGCTCGTCCAGGATGAGGACGCGCGGATTGGTGACGACCACTGAGGCGAGCGCCACGATCTGTCGCTGGCCCCGACCCAGTGAGAAGGGGGCGGCGTCGCCCGGCAGCGAGAAGTGCCCGACCGTATCTTCCGCGCGGCGCAGCGCCTCGTCATGGTCGATGCCCAGAAGGCCCAGTGAGAAGGCGACCTCCTCCACGACCGTGTCCTTGCAGATCTGGCGGTTGGGATCCTGGAAGAGCGTGGAGACATGCTGGGCCAGCTCGCTGGTACGCACCTGGCGCGTGTCAAGCCCACAGATGGTGACCGACCCCTCGTCGGGCTTCAGAAGGCCATTCATGAGCTTGGTCATGGTGGTCTTTCCCGCCCCGTTCTGGCCAATGACGGCAAGGAGCTCCTGGGGACGCACGTCAAAGGTGAGCCCCCGCACCGAGGCCGTGTTGCCGGGATAGGCGAATCCCACCTGCGCAAAGGACAGCACGGGGTCGCATGTCGTGGAGGAGGCGAAAGGTACCACCGACGCGGGCGAGCTCCCCCGCTGCGCCGCGGACGGCGCCGACGCATCCTCCCCCACCACGTGCGCGATGGCGTCTTCGACCTCGGGTGGCGTGAGACACACTTCCCCCTCGGCAAGCAGACCGAGCGATGCGAGCCTGTTGGAGATGCGGGTGGAACGGGGGCTGTCCACACCCACACGCCGCAGCTCGCCGGCGTGCGCAAACACCTCGCGCGGCGTGCCGATGCGCTCCACGCGCCCGTCCGCGAGCACGCAGAGGCGCGAGCAGAACTCCGCGAGCAGGGCGACCTTCTGCTCCACGACAAGGACCGTGATGCCCTCGTCGTTGTTGAGCTCGCGCAGCGTCTCGAACACGGCGCGTGACGACACGGGATCGAGGGCCGCCGTCGGCTCGTCGAGCACGAGGATCTGTGGTCGCAGCGCAAGGATGGCGGCGATGGCCACCTTCTGCTTCTGCCCGCCCGAGAGGGTCGAGATGTCACGATGCAAGAGCTCGGCGATGCCGCAGACATGCAGCGCCCACAAGACGCGCGCGGGGATGTCCCCATGGGGCACACCAAAGTTCTCCAGCCCATAGAGCATCTCGTCCTCGACGTTGGAGGCGACCATCTGGGCATCGATGTCCTGCAGGACCGATCCCAGGACCCGAGAGACGTCCGTCAGTCCCACCGTGCAGGTGTCCCGGCCGTCTACGGTGCAGATGCCCTGGAACGTACCGGAGAAGTGATGCGGCACCGCCCCCGAAAGCACATGGGTAAGCGTCGTCTTGCCAGCACCGGAGGGACCGATGATGCCCAGGAACTCCCCGCGCGCCACCGTGAGGGAGACGTCATCCAGGGCAGCGTGGGCGGCACCCTCATAGCTAAAGGACACCCGGTCGAGCGAGACTATCGTTGCTGCGCGCTCCGTACGAGCCACCGCCTCCCGTCACAGGCCACCGCGGCGCCCGCGCACCGCGGCGACACATGACCCCTATCGCTTTGCCGCCTTCTTGAGAGGCAGGTAGAGCACCTGCACGACGATGGCATTGGCCAAGGCCGTGCCAAAGACGATGGGGAGCTTGAGGGCGATAGTCGCAGGGTCAGCCCCCATGGCGAAGGTGCCCACGACCGCAAAGATGAGGCCGGAGACCGTGGTGGTGAGAAAGGCGCCCACGAACGGCAGCACGGACGCCTTGCCCCTCCTGTCCACGGCGCGCGCGAACGCAAACATCACCAGGATGGCGGGTAGGTCACAGAGATACTCCACGCCCGGGATGGACGTGGTGACCTGGATGACGGTCGCCGCGAGCACGGCAATCACGAGCGCCTGTGGAACGGTTGGGATGAGGATGATGGTCGCGAGACAGTAGGCCGAGATGATGAACTCGGGCTGGATGCCCGTGATGGCCAGCGCCTTGCCTACCGTGAGGTTAAGCACGAACCCCGCCGCCAGCAGGATGGCCACGAGCACCAGGGAGGTCACGTCGAGCTTGCCCGAACGATCCTTGGAGCTGGTGGTGACGGTGCGGGGCTCGCGCTGTTCGTTGTCCATGGGGGCAGTGCCTTTCTCTGAGGGGGCGGATGGCCGCGCGGGCACGGGGTATGGCCGTGGCCATGGCGAGGACAAAAAGGCTCCCGGTCAACCCGGGAGCCGCTGTGGTGCCTATGCATAGGGTAGGTGCACGCCCTCGTCATGACAAGCCCGCAGGCGCAGGCGTACCCATCTTGAAACATAGCCACGGGAGGGGCCTCCGAGGAGACTCATCAGACATGGGAGGGACTAGGCGGTCGTACGCACATGCACGTAGTGCTTCTTGCCCCTCTTGAACTCGACGATGCCATCGGCAAGCGCAAAGAGGGTGTCATCCCTGCCACGACCCACATTCTCCCCAGGGGTGATGTGAGTGCCGCGCTGACGGACTATGATCTGGCCGGCCTTGATGGCCTGACCACCAAAGACCTTGGTGCCCAGACGCTGGGAGTTGGAGTCACGACCGTTGCGGGAAGTGCCCTGGCCTTTCTTGTGAGCCATAGCGGTACCTGCCTATCTCTGTCTCTATGCCTACGTTACTCGGGCTTCTCGGACGAAGCGGCCGCCATGCGGGGCAGCGAGGAGACCTCAAGTCTGGTGAGCTGCTGACGATGACCCTTGGTGCGGTGGTAGCGCTTGCGCTTCTTGAGCTTGAAGACGAGCACCTTCTCGTCCTTGAGGTGCTCAAGCACCTCGCAGGTGACCTTCTTCCTCCCGAGGTCGGCAGTGCCAGCGACCGTCTGCGTGCCGTCGCTCAGCATGAGTACGTCAAGTTTGACCTCGTCGCCAGGTTGCGCATCGAGCCTCTCGACGTCGATGACGTCACCCTTGGCAACCTTATACTGCTTGCCCCCAGTGGTAACGATTGCGTACATGTTCTACCTTTCTTGGTGCCTGTAAGTGCAACAGCCAGTGATGTTACCAGCGCAGAGGCGCCCCGTCAACAACAATCGGCCTTCACATGCTTACCGTGCCCTGCGCTCACACGGCTCGGCGGGCACAACCCCTCGTGGCATGGTGACGCCCATCCACCACGTGGCCGACGATGCATCCAAGCGCCATGCCCGTGACAATGCTGCCCGTATAGCCCACGACACCCCTGAGCGCCCAACCGAGGGGTCCCGTGGGCTGTGGGAGCCTGCGTGCCACCTGCCGATAGACGAGGCCAGCGCCAATGACCCCCACCAGCACCAACGCGTCCCGAACGTCCGATTCCAGCCCATGCGCCGCCAGGACCTCAAAGGCCATGCGCAGCTGATTGGCCGTCATGACCGGCATGTCGGCACCGGGGATGAGCGGCAGGGCACCCACGGCGGCATTCTCACGGGCGCAGCGCGCGATGAAACGGCGCGTCGCCTCGGGACGGCAGAAGGGGAAGCTCGCCGCCAGGGCAAGCTCGCGATGGGCCATGGCGGCAAGGAGCCACGCGGCAAGCGACGGCGCCACCTGGCGCGCATCCGCACAGGGTATGGGCGTCACCTGCGGCGACGCGACGGGTGTCGCCCGCCGCGATGCCGGCAGGAGCACACAGAGCGGGGTCGTGGTCTGCCCCACCTGCGGCAGGGCCCCTGCGGACAGCACGATGCACGCATCCCCTGCCGGCATCAGCGGCGCCGTGCCCAGCGGGCGCACGCCGACATGGGCGCCCGTCCGCTCGGGAACGAGCACGTCCCTCACCGCCGCGGCCAGCCATGCGGGCGTGCGGGGGTCGACGAGCACGCTGATGGTGACATCCTCCCCCGCCCTCGCGAAGACGCGCCTGCCCGTGCCGAGCGCATCAACGACGAGGCCGGGCGCCACGGACTTCCTCCTGCGCTTTGTCACGAGATCACCCCTATGCCGTCTTGGGAATGTGGTGCCATACCGACTGCACCAGCCCCACCGTCATGAGCTGCATGATCATGGACGAGGAGCCGAAGCTGATGAAGGGCAGCGGAATGCCGGTGATGGGCATGATGCCAATGCACATGCCCACGTTCTGCAGGAGCTGGAAGGACCACATCGTCGCGATGCCCACGAGCACGAGCTTGCCAAAGGGAGCCTCGACGCGCTGGGCGAGCGCGATGGTCGAAAAGATGAGCATGCCGAAGAGGCCCAGAAGGACGATGGTTCCGACAAAGCCGAATTCCTCTGCGAGCAGGGCAAAGACGAAATCGGTCTGCGCCTCGGGCAGAAAGCCGCTCCCCGCCTGGGAGGCGTTGCCGATGCCCTTGCCCAGAAAGCCACCGGAACCCACGGCAATCTTGGCCTGTTGGAGGTTGTAGCCATTGCCCGAGGGATCGACGGAGGGGTCGACGAAGACGATGAGTCGATTGAGCTGATACTGCTTCAGCACGTGAGGCAGTCCCGGCGTCACGGAGGTGGCGATGAGGAGCGTCGCAAAGAGCACGATGAGTGCGATCGTCACCAGCACCCAACTGCGCTTGGCACCGGCACAGATGATGATCGCAGCACCCATGACCAGCACGATGAGACCCGTTCCGAGGTCGGGCTGAAGCAGGATGAGCATGAACGGGACGAGCAGCACGCCACAGAGCTTGACGTAGTCGCGCAACGAAGTCATGCGCCCGTTGTACTCGGACGCGAGGGAGGCCATGAGGAGGATCGTGACGATCTTGGCAAACTCGGACGGCTGGAACGTCAGGGGGACGAGCGGCACCTTGACCCAGCCCGTGGCCCCGTTGACGTTATGGCTGAGTCCTGGCACCAGCGGCATGATCATGAGCGCGCAGTCAATGACAAAGAGCACCTTGGACATGTTGACAAGCGCGCGGTAGTCATAGCGCCACAGTCCCAGGGCGAGGATGAGGCCGATGACGATGCCCGCCATCTGGCGCGGGAACGATGCCGCGGGAATGGTGAGGGAGGCCGACCAGATGACCACCGCCCCATATATCGTAAGCGCGAGCGCCGCAAGCAGCTGGGGCCGGTAGAAGTTGGAGCGGCGGGAGGAGCTGGCGGCGGAGACGCGTGGGCTCCTCAGGTTCTTGGAGAGCGCGCCTGAGATGCCCGTGGCGATGCCGTGGACGACGGTGCCTAGGGAATGGCCCAGATTGTTGTCGGATCCCGATGCCATGGGCTACCTCACCCCACTCGAGTCGACGGCCGTCGAGGTGTCGGGCTCACCGTATATGGTACCAAGAACGTCACGCACCACATAGAGCGCACCGTCGCTGCCATAGCCACTGTGCTCGATGGTGGCAGCGACGACATACTGGGGGTTGTCGATGGGGCAGTACGCCACAAACCATCCCGTGGGCGTGCCATTGGTCACCTCGGCCGTACCCGTCTTGCCCGCAACCTGCACCGAGAGGTTCGTGAAGTGCGACGCCTGCGCCTCGGACTCATCGTAGATGACGCCCTTGAGGCCGGCATGCACGAGGTCGATATACGTCTTGTCGACATCTATCTGGTAGTTGACCTGATTCCTGTACGCAATGACGCTCCCCGACCCCACGTCGGAACGCACGGACTTGAGCAGGTGGGGCTTCCAGACGATGCCACTCAAAGAGAGCCCCGCATAGACGCAGGCCATCTGGAGCGGCGTCACGAGCAGGTCACCCTGGCCGATGGCGAGGTTCGTGTCATCGCCACCCTGCCAGGCGCGGGCGTCCGCGGATGACGAGGAGAAGTACTCCTCCTTCCATTCGGGCGTGGGCACGCGCCCGTAGCCCTCGTTGGGAAGGTCTATGCCCTCACGCGAGCCCAGCCCCCACTGCCTCAGGGTGTCCTGCAGTGCCTCCGGGTCGTCCGAGTAGTAGAACCCCTTGCCGATCTCGTAGAAGACGACGTCGCAGGAGTAGGTGATGCCCGTCTGCACATTGACGGCGCCATGCCCGGTCTTCTTCCAGCAGTACTGGCCATAGCCACTGCCAAAGCCCGTCCAATACCCCGTGCAGTAATAGGATGACTCAGGCGTGGCGATGCCGTTCTTGAGGGCTGCCAGCGCCGTGAGGGGCTTGATGGTCGATGCCGAGGGATACTGGCCGGAGATGGCACGATTGAGCAGTGGGTTGTTCGCCGCATCCGAGGAGAGCGCATCCCAGTCATCCGCCGAGATGCCACCCACGAAGATGTTTGGGGAGTACGTGGGGTAGCTTGCCATGGCAAGCACCTCGCCCGTGGTGACGTCCATCGCGATGCAGCTGCCGCCGTTGCAGTCGGAGTGCTGGGCGCGCAGCTTGGAGATCCGGTCCGACAGCGCCTTCTCGGCCGCGGCCTGGATGTCTGCGTCGATGGTGAGCGTCACGTCGGAGCCCGCGCGTGGGTCGACCGCAGAGGCATAGCTGAGGACGGTGCCGTCGGCATCCACATAGACGTTCTGCTCGCCCTTGACACCCTGGAGCACGCTCTCATACTCATACTCGACGCCCGCCTGGCCGACGGTGTCCCCCATCTCGTACGCTATGGAACCATCGTCTGATGAGCCCATGGCCTTCACCTGGTCGGACGTGATGGCGCCCGTATAGCCGAGCACATGCGCCGCAAGGCTGCCCCTGGGATAGAGCCGCTGCGTGCGTTGCACGACCTCCACGTCGGGAAACACGTGCGGATGGGCCTCGATGTAGGCAACGACGCGACGTGAGACGTCCTGTGCCACCGTGCGCATGCTCTGCGCACCACCCGTCGCGTCCTGGATGTTGCGGCGTACGGCCGTGGGGGGCATGCCAATGAGGTTGGCCAAAAGGGTGACGGTCATGTCGTTGTCAGCCACGTCGGACTTGGCGACGACGCAGAGGCTGGCGCGGTTGGTGACCAGCTCCTTGCCATTGCGATCGAGGATGCGGCCGCGCGGTGCCGTGACCGAGATGGTGCGCGTACGGTTCCTCTCGGCCTGTGCGCTGTACTCGTCCTGGGAGACAAGCTGCATGGACCACAGGCGTGCCAGCAGGATCGCGAGAATGGAGCCAGAGAAGACGTGCAGCCCCGACAGACGTGACTTGAAGCCCGACTCGCTGGAGGTGTCGGAGCCGCCCGACGCCGTGGGAACACCGCCGCCGATGTCCAGCTTGAAGTGCTCGTCTGAGCGGCGCCCCAGGAGGAGGAAGGCCGCGATGAGCGCCACGAGGAGAACCACGAGCACGATTATGACGATGACGATGGGACTCACCATGCGCCCCTAGAGCCTACCCAGACTGTACCTGCCCGAATGGCGCGTATGCCGGGCACCAAGGGGGCCATGGTGGGAGGGGCCACGCGAAAAGAGGTACGCGAACGGTATGAAGGCGATGCACGTCAGGAAAAAGGTGGGCAGGCTGCGGTACACGAACATGTCAACCACGGAGGCAGCCTGGCCCACGAGGAGCATGGCGAGGTTGTAGGCGAGGCTCACGGCGGCGCACACGATCACAAAGAGGATGATGGCGGCGGAGGTGTCGTCCTGCAGGCGGTTGCGGCTCTCCATCCCCATCAGGAACGCGGCGATGGTGAGCAGCAGCGCCATGAGGCCGATCGGACCTGTCGTGCAGAGGTCGAAGACGAGGCCGGCCACAAAGCCGAGCGCCACGCCAAAGCGGCCACCAACGGTGAGCGAGACGATGGCGCAGTAGATGAACGCGAAGTTGATGTGCCCGTTGGCGACGGAGAGGTAGGGCGCAAATCCCACCTGCAGCACAAGACACACGATGGCGAGGATGAGGCCATCGTGTCGATGCTTGTTAGAGTCATTGACCTGCACGCTGCCCTCCCCTACTGTCCCGACGTGCGCTTGGGGCCCGAGGCGGCATCCGTCCCCGACGCACCCGGGGACGCGGGGGAATCGCTGCCGGACGAGTCGCCACCCACGACGGCCGCATCCTGGGAGTCGGCCTCGGCGATGTCTTGCGAGCTGGCCTCCTGCTCCTCGGTGAGCGACGTGATGACGAGAACCTCCTCGAAGTTCTCCGTCGACGAGGCCGGGGTGACCTCGATGTCATAGTAGAGCGCGCCATCGGAACGGTTGACGCTCGCGACCTTGCCAAGGGGCAGCCCCTTGGGGAACACCCCACCCAGCCCGCTCGTGACGATCGTGTCCCCCACATTGACCGTTTGATCGGTGGAGATGAGCGTGAGGTGCAGCGTGCCATCGGTGGACCCCTTGAGCATGCCCTGGGCGCGTGAGGATTGCACCATGGCCGAGACGTCCGAGTTCTCGTCCGTGACGAGGCGTACCGTCGAGGAGGCCGCATCGCATTCGATGATCTGGCCGATGGCACCACCCGCGTCGGTGACGGGCATGCCCACGGCCAGGCCCGAGCTCGTCCCCCTGTCAATGACGACCGTGCGCGTCCAGGAGTCCGTGGACGCAGAGATGATGCGAGCGGCCTGGCTCTGAAGGTTGTACGCGTTCTTGAGCTCGAGGAGCTGCTGCAGGCGCGTGGCTGCCTGTGCCTCCTCCTCGAGCTCGGCATTCCTGCTCGCGAGCCTCTCGTTCTCTGCCCTGAGGTCGGAAAGCGACTCCTGGTTCGCGGTCAGGTTGGAGAACACGTTGCCGAGGCCCTGAAAGGGAAGGGACGCGACGGAGCCCACGATGCGAATGGGCGTCGTGACCGTCATGAAGGCACCGCGGACGGTGGTGAGGGCACCCGAGCCGTCCTCGCGCACGCTCATCGTGAACATGACGAGGGACACGATGACAAGCATGATGAACAGCCTGCCACCTGATCCCGAATCGCGCCTTTTGATCCCTGGTGCCTCGTCACGCCCAGAGCCAAAGAAAGCCATGGTCGCTCCCGTTACAGGTTGGCGCTCTGGACGAAGCCGCCAGACAGTGCATTGGCCTCGAGGACCTTGGCACATCCGTTGACGACGTTCTCGAGCGCGGTGGGGCTCACGTTGACGGGGACGCCCGTCTCGTCTCGCAGGCGCTGGTCGAGCCCGCGCAGGAGCCCTCCGCCGCCCGTGAGGAGCACGCCATAGTACATGAGGTCGCTTGCCAGGTCGGGTGGCGTCACGTCGAGGGCGTCCTTGACAGCCTTCGTGACCTCATCGAGAGGCCTGTCGAGCGCGCGGCGAATCTCCTCGGACTCGATACGCACCGTCTTGGGCATGCCCGTAAGCACGTCGCGACCGTTGACCTCAACGTCCAGCTCCTCGGCAAGGGGCGCCGCCGAGCCAACCTTGATCTTGATGTCCTCGGCCGTCCGCTCGCCGATGGAGAGGTTGTACGCGTCACGGACGTGCTCGAGGATCGTCTGGTCGAACTCGTCCCCCGCAGTGCGGATGGACTGTGAGACCACGATGCCGCCCATGGCGATGACGGCCACCTCGGTGGTGCCACCGCCGATGTCTACGACCATGGAGCCCGTGGGGTCCTCGATGGGCAGGTCGGCACCGATGGCGGCGGCCATGGGCTCCTCGATGAGGTAGGCCTGGCGGGCGCCTGCCGAGATGGTGGCCTCGAACACGGCACGCTTCTCCACGGACGTGACGCCCGAGGGCACGCAGACAACGACGCGCGGGCGCGGTGACCACGGATAGCGACGTACGCCGCGCGCCTTCTCGATGAAGTAGCGAAGCATGACCTCGGTGACGTCGAAGTCGGCGATGACGCCGTCCTTGAGGGGCCGTTCGGCGATGATGGAGCCAGGCGTGCGGCCGATCATGCGCTTCGCATCCGCGCCAACGGCGAGCACGCGATCCGCGCTTTGGTCGATGGCGACCACGGAGGGCTCGTTGAGCACGATGCCCTGGCCACGGGCGGCCACCAGCGTGTTGGCCGTACCGAGGTCGATTGCCAGATCGCCGTCATACTCGCCAAAGAGGGAATCGAGAATCGACATGTCTCACATTTCCAATCACGGGCCGGGGTGCCCCGGGCTCCAGGATCCTAGTCGTTGCCGTTGCCAGAGCCGCCGTCGTCGGATGTGCCATTCGACGATATGGTACCAGCCTGAGCGCCGCCCTGCGCAGACGGCGCGTCCGAAATGCTGGGCGAATCAGAGCCCTGCGACGCATACACGGTGGAGATGTCGGATATCTTCCAGCCGATGCCATCACGCTTGAGCTCGACCTTGTACTGCTGCTCGCCACCGGCAGGCAGCTTGACGCTCACGATCATGGTGGAGGACTGCATGGACTGGTCCTGGCCCTTGATCTCGACACTCGACCCTGAGGTGGGCAGAAGCCGCCTCATCTGCTCGCGGTCATCGCTCGAGACGCTCGAGGCGACGTACTGCGAGACGTCGCCGCCATTCGCGGTGGTCTGGAAGAAGCCCTGGACGACGCTCTCTTGGGTGGGCCAGCCATACCCACGGTAGTAGGCGTAGCCCGCACCGGCGGCGGCGAGCACCAGCAGGATGAGGATGACCAGGAACACCCTGAGGCCACGATGGCCGTGCTTGCGCCTGGCCTTGCGCTCCCTCTTGGCCTGGGCGACGATGTCCTCCTCGCTGATGGAGAAGAAGCCCGTGTCCTCGGGTGAGGGCATGACCTCGCCCGTCTTGCCCGTGGGGTCGAGCGGGTCGATGGCGTTGGCGCCTGCGTAGCCGGCGGCCGCCAGGAAGGCGTCGGTCTCGGATGGGTCTCCCCCATCGGCGGCATCGACGGACTTGCGCGCGGCCTCATAGGCGGCCTGCGCCTCGGGCCTCAGCGTGAAGCCCGGCGTCGCGAGGGCATGGCCAAACGAATCGACGGCCTCGCTCATGCGGTTGGCGGCCACGTATGCCAAGCCCAGATCGGCATAGATGGCGGACTTCTCGTCGCTCGCCGCCACGAAGTCGAGGGCGGTGCGATAGGCCTCGACGGCATCGACCGCACGCCCCAGTGACAGGAAGCAGCCACCCAGGTCTTGGAGGGCGCGCGAGGGATTGGGGTTGGCCTCGTCGATGGCGGCGCTCCTGAAGGCGACCGCCGCATCGCGGATGTTGCCCAGGGCCCGGTTGGCGTTGCCCAGGGCCGTGTAGGCCTTGTAGGGCGTCCTATAGGACTCGTCCTTGGTGGCCACTACGAGGGCCGCGACGGCCTCCTGGGGCCTGCCCGCGGCCAGAAGCGCGCGGCCCCTGTTGCAGGAGAGGGCACCCTTGTGACCATAGGAGGCGTCATGCAGCGCATCGGCATAGTCGCGGGCGGCATCGTCAAAGCGGTTGAGCCGCATCATGCAGTTGCCCAGCATGTGATCGATGGCACCGGAGACCTCGCCGGGGTCCTTGGCCTCCGCGAGGAGCTGCGCGGCCGAAAGGATGTCCCCCTGCTGATAGGCTGCCTTGCCTGCCTCGAATTTCTCTTGATTCACGATCAAAACCTCCCGTATGGGTGTTCCTGGGCGCTAGGCCTGCTCGATGCGCACGGACTCGATGACGTCGCCCGCACGGAGCCGGGAGATGACGTCGAGGCCAGCGATGGTCTGTCCGAAGACGGTGTAGCCTAAGTCCAGCGCGTGCTGGGGCCCCAGGCAGAAGTAGAACTGCGAACCCGCGGAGTCAGGGTCCTGGGAGCGCGCCATGGCAAGCGCCCCGTCATCGTGGCTGTTGCGGGGGTTGGTGGAGAACTCCTGCCGTATGGAGTAGCCAGGGCCACCCGTGCCGGGCATCCCATCGGGGCCGGGCCGGCCAGCCGCCACATCCTCGCACGACATCGCGCGCGTGGTGGGACAGCCTCCCTGGATGACAAAGCCCGGTACGTAGCGATGGAACTTGAGCCCATCGTAGAAGCCCGCGGACGCAAGCTCACAGAAGTTTGCCACATGGATGGGCGCGCCCTCGGCGTCGAGCCGAGCACGGATCTCGCCCTTCGAGGTCCTGAAGACGGCGACCTCGGCACCCGTGGGCGTATAGCTGGGTGTATGGAGCGCGTTGTTCCCACAGAGACCCATAGGCCCTCCCCTCATGAGCATGCGACGTTTCTGGGTGCATTCATCCGATTCATTCTATCAGCAGCGATATTATTTCACACATTCGGCAGACCCACCAGGGCCCACCTACTTCTCTTGGGGCTTCCATCCGTCGTAGTGCTCGTCGAACTGCCTCTTGTACGAGTCGCCGTCGCGCAGATAGCCATCGATCTCCTGCGCATGGGAGGAAGGATTCGCCATCTGCATGGCCTTCTTCCAGGCGCTGTTCAGCACATCGGTGCGGTTGCGGAGCCAATTGGCAAGGGTCTTCATGTTATCGAGGTCGTCGGCGTAGGTCCCCGACGTGACATCGATGTCCGAGAGGCTCGATATGAGGTTGCTCACGTCGAGGGAGAGCTGGTAGGCCTCGTTTCGGGCATTCGTGCGCTCGTCTGAGTCTGCGGTGGCCGCAAGCGTCCGGTAGCTCTGCTCGTCCGCATCGGCACGCTCCTCGAGATCCTTGAGCCGACCATACACATCGCTGAGCTTCCTGTAGGTGGTGGCATCGCCACTCTCCACCTCGCCGGCATCCGTGGAACCACCATCCTGGCCCTTGAGCTCCGTCACGATGCCGGGAAAGCCCGCCATGGAGGTGTCCGCCTCTGACTTGGCGCGGGAGTCGGAGGCGTTGGGGTCCCAGGGGTGCGTGAGGAAGAGCACGCCGCCACCCACGAAGAGCAGCGCTGCCGCTAGGGCCACCACCAGGGTGCGCACGCGCAGCGCACCGGCACGCTGCAGCCCGTCGTTGCCCGAGACGGGCTCGGCCGGCAGGGCGCTCACGATGCGCGGCACGAAGGCGGTGTCCTCACTCTCAAAGCGCTCGTCAGCAACGTCCTCGTCGGGTTGAGGGGCGTCGGTGTCGTCCGCGGGCGCCTCGTCGGCGTCGGTACCTTCCCCCTCGCCGCTCACGATCTTGAGGCGCGACACGTCAGACGCGCGAGCATGCTTGGGACGCGCGACAGGCATGCCACAGTGCGGGCACACGTCCTCGCCGTCGGGGACCAGGGAGCCACAGCTGGGACACCAGGTGCCCTGAGGGGGCACCACAGATGCGATCCGCCCCATGTCGGCGTGGCAGGCAGGGCAGCGCACGGCATCGTCCGGGACGCTTGTACCGCAGTTGGGGCAGATCACACGTGACTCCTCTCTCCCTGCGCTACGCCGGACACGCACCCGTCATGCGCTCAAGGATATAGGGAAGGATACCCCCAAACGCCAGGAACCTGCCCTCGGTGGGCGTGTCCACGCGCACGATGCAGCCGAAGCGCGTCATCTTCCCGTCCCCCGCCGTGGCTGTCACCTGACAGACGGGGTGCCTGGGAAGCCCCTCGGTGAGGTCGACCTCCTCGATGTCGTAGCGCTCCCGCCCCGTGAGTCCCAGCGAGCGTGTGGAGTCACCATCCATGAACTGCAGGGGAAGCACGCCCATCTGCACGAGGTTGGAGCGATGGATGCGCTCGAAGCTCTCCGCGATGACGGCGCGCACCCCCAGCAGCAGCGGGCCCTTGGCTGCCCAGTCACGGCTCGAGCCAGATCCATACATCCTGCCCGCCACCACGATGGCGTCCACGCCACGCTCCCGGTAGTGCTCCGCGGCCGCGAAGATCGTGGCCGCCTCTCCCGTGAGCAGATCCTCGGTCCACCAGCCCCGGACGCCTCCCGCCAGGGCGTTCTCCAGGCGCACGTTGGCAAAGGTGCCCCTCGTCATGACCTCGTGGTTGCCCCGCCTGGAGCCATAGGTGTTGAAGTCCCCCTCGGCGACGCCGTGGGCACGCAGGTAGTCCGCCGCCGGTGCCGTGGGAGAGATGGCGCCGGCGGGAGAGATGTGGTCGGTCGTGACGAAGTCCCCCAGGAAGGCGAGGGTGCGGGCGCCCGAAGCCCCCCGCATGGGCTCGTGCCGGGCAATCTCGAAGTAGGGGGCACGACGGACGTAGGTGGAGGCGGGGTCCCACGAGAACGTGTCGCCCTCTGCGACCTTGAGCTCCCTCCAGGCGGGGGAGCCCTCGAAGAGCCCACGCGCACCCTCCTCGAAGAGCTCGGTCGTAAGCACGCCCGCAAGCGCGGCGCTCACCTCGTCGTTCGTGGGCATGAGGTCGTCGAGCATGACCTCCTCGCCCTGGGCGCCTCTGCCCACCGGCGTGTGCGAGAGGTCGACGTCGAGGGTGCCGACGAGCGCATAGGCCACCACGAGCGCAGGGGCGGCAAGGTAGTTCTGCGCCACGTCGGGCGAGATCCTCCCGTCGAAGTTGCGATTGCCCGAGAGGATGCTTGTGAGCTCCATGTCCCCGGCCCGCTCACTGAGACCCACGGCGATCCCGCCCGAGTTGCCGATGCAGCTCATGCATCCGAACCCGCAGGTATAGAACCCAAGCTCGAAGAGGTGGCGGGCGAGGCCCGTGCGCTCGAGCAGAAGCTCGGTGGCATGGCTGCCCGGCGCCAGGATGCGCTTGACCCATGGCTTGGCGGAAAGCCCGTGCTCGCGGGCCTTCTTGGCCAGCAGTCCCGCGGCGACCATCATCGCCGGGTCGGTCGCCGTCGTACAGCTCGTGATGGCGGCAATGGCAAGGGTGCCCCGATGGAGCTGATGGGTCTCCCCCGCCATGGTGATCTCGAAGGTCTCGTCGAAGTCGCCCAGGCCGTGCGCCTCTGCCGTATGTCGCACGGCATCTTGCAGCGTTGCGGGCGTCACATGGTTGTGGGGTCGCGACGGGCCAGCCAGCGAGGTCCCCACGGTGGCGAGGTCGAGCGTGAGCGTGCGGGCGTAGCGACGCTCCCCGCCCGCGCCAAAGACGCCCTCCGCCTCGAAGTAGGCACGAACGAGATCGACCTGATCGTGAGCGCGCCCTGTCAGGCGCAGGTAATCGAGGACGTTCTCGTCCACGGGGAACAGCGTGGTGGTGCAGCCATACTCAGGTGTCATGTTGGCGACGCAGGCGCGCTGCGTGGGCGTGAGCGACGAGACGCCGGGCCCTGTGACCTCAACGAGGTTGCCAACCACCTGGGCGTCACGCAGCAGCTTGGCGACCGTGAGGGCGACATCCATGCCCGAGACGCCGTCATGGAGCGCGCCCGTGAGCCTCAGCTCCACGACGGCGGGAACCAGCAGGGAGATGGGCTGGCCGAGCGACGCCGCCTCCGCCTCGATGCCGCCCACGCCCCAGCCCAGCACGCCCAGGCCATTGGCCGTCGTCGTGTGGGAGTCGGTGCCCACGAGCGTGTCAAAGCAGGCCATGGACCGCTCGGAAAGGGCGTCCGTCGTGACGACCTCACTGAAGCGCTCTATGTTGAGCTGGTGGCAGATGCCTCCCCCGGGCGGCACGATGCGCACGTTGCCAAACGAGCGGCTCGCCCATTTGAGGAAGGCGAAGCGCTCGGCGTTGCGCTCGGCCTCACGTGCCTCGTTCTCGCGCCTGGCATCGGAACGTCCCGCGCAATCGGCGGTCACGGAGTGGTCCACGACGAGCGTGCAGGGTATGCGTGGGTTCACCGTCCTGGGGTCTCCCCCCCGCTCGACCATGGCGTCGCGCATGGCCGCGAAGTCCACGAACACGGGCACGCCGGTAAAGTCCTGGAAGAGCACGCGGGCAGGCATGAACTCGATCTCGTCGCCCTGCTCGCCGGAGAGGCCGGCGGACACGATGGCATGGACGAGCTCTCGTGCGCGCTCGTCGCTCTCGGCCCGGCGGATGCAGTTCTCCAGGAGCACCACAAGCGCCCGTGGCAGAAGGCCCACGCCCGGAATCCCGCTCACGTCATAGAACGACACGGTCCGTGAGCCGACCCGCATGTCCTTGGGCATGCGGGCGGCTCGGACTGCGACGTCAAACTCATTCTGGCCCAGCTTCATAGCGCGTCTCCCCCTCCTGGCGACATCCGCACCGACATGTTTCAGGCTAGCTTGTTTTCGAGATTATCCCGCATCGTCGAGACGCCGCGGCACATTCGCTATAATTGGCAACAATGGCCCCATAGCTCAGTGGATGAGAGCGTTCGCCTCCGGAGCGAAAGGTCGTGGGTTCGAATCCCCCTGGGGTCACCAGCACCTGGCCGGCCGATGCCTTCGGGCACCGGCCTTCTTACTATCTACCTGGGCATCCCGCCCAGCCAAGGAGCCTTTTGCATGATCACCATCGTCAAGGAGTCGGCAACGCCCGCACAACTCGAGCACTTCGTGAGCTGGACACAGGATCGCGGCTTCAGGACCAACGTCTCCCAGGGCGAGAACGAGACCATCGTGGGCATCATCGGTGACACGAGCAGGATCGATCCCCTCCTTCTGGAGCCCATGGGCATCGTGGAGGAGGTGCGCTGCGTCTCCGACCCCTTCAAGAAGGCGAACCGCACGTTCCACCCCGAGGACACCGCCATCGACTGCGGCCATGGCGTGCGCATCGGTGGCGGCAACTTCCACGTCATCGCCGATCCCCGCTGCGTCGAGGGCGAGAGCATCCACCGCATTGCCGAGGTGGCCAAGGCCGCGAGAGCCACGCTGCTCCGGGGCAGCCCCTATCGTTCGAGCACGAATCCCTACTCGTACCAGGGCATGGGTGCGGCAGGGCTCGGGCTGCTCGCGCGGGTGGGCCACGACGTGGGCATGCCCATCATGGACGAGGTCATGGACACACGCGACGTGGGGCTCTTCGTGGACAAGGGCATCGACGTCATGCAGATCGGCACGAGGAACGCCCAGGACTTCGCGCTCCTGCGGGAGGTGGGCAGGACACGGGTGCCCGTGCTCCCCAAGCGCGGAAGGTCCGAGACCATAGACGAGTTACTCATGGTGACGGAGCACGTGATGAGCGAGGGCAACTCCAGGGTCATGCTCTGCGAGCGAGGCATCCGCACCTTCGAGGCGCGCACCCGCTACACCTTTGACGTCAACGCCATCCCCACCCTCCATCGCCTCTCGCACCTCCCCGTCATCGCCGACCTCAACCACGCCGCCGGCTCCCGGCGCTACGCCGCGCCCGTCGCCCCTGCGGCGTGCGCCGCCGGGGCGGACGGCCTCATGGTCGAGGTGCACGACAACCCCAACGAGGCACGGTCGGGCGGGGCCACGGCGCTCACGCCCGAGGGGTTCGCCACGACCATGCGACGCGTCTCCCTCGTGAGGGATGCCGTCACGACCAGGCTGGAGGCATAGCGCATGGGTACGCGGGAGAGAGGGCACGTCGGAACGTTCGTGAGCGGCCGCGTGGGCATCGTGGGGCTGGGGCTTATGGGGGGTTCGTTCGCACGTGCCCTGCACCAGGGCGGCCGCGAGGTCTATGCCAGCAACCGCACGCGGGCCACGCTCGAGCTCGCCATGATCGACACCGTGGACGCGGAGCTCACCAATGACACCATTGGGACCTGCGAGCTCGTCATCCTCGCCGGCTATCCGCAGATGACCATCGACTGGATCGTTGGTCATCAGGACCTCGTGGCACCCAACGCCATCGTCATAGACACCGTGGGCGTCAAGCGCACCATCTGCTCCGCCTGCTTCAGGATCGCCCGGGGGCATGCCTGGCACTTCGTAGGCTGCCATCCCATGGCAGGCACGCAGTACTCCGGCTATGCCCACTCGCGCGCCAACATGTTCAAGGGTGCCCCCATGGTGATGGTGCCACCCGAGGACCTGGATGACCTTGCCCGCCTCGACCTCCTCGACCGTGTCGAGCGGCTGCTCGAGCCGTGCGGCTTCGGTCGCTTCACGGTGACGAGCGCCGAGCGGCACGACGAGGTCATCGCCTTCACCTCGCAGCTTGCCCATGTGGTCTCCAACGCCTACGTGAAGAGCCCCTCGGCCCGCGACCACAAGGGATTCTCGGCAGGGTCCTATCGCGACCTCACCCGCGTGGCGCGCCTCAACGCGCCCATGTGGCGAGAGCTCATGCTTGACGACGCCGACAACCTCTCGACGGAGATCGGCATGCTCATAGACAACCTCGCCGCCTACAGGCAGGCGCTCGATACGCACGATGGCGAGCGGCTCGAGGAGCTGCTCTCTGAGGGTGACCGCATCAAGAGGAAGATTGAGGGACGATGAGCGATACCAGGGTCATCCAAGTGGACACGCCGTCCAGGTCCTACGAGGTCCTCGTGGGCCAGGGCATCCTCGGCGAGGTGGGACCGCGCGCCGCCAGGCTCATCAGGGGTCGCAGGGCGCACGTCATCTCCGACTCCAACGTCGCCCCCCTCTATGCCGATGATATCACCGGCTCGCTGCGGAGGGCGGGCTTCACGACGGACGTGCAGGTCTTCGAGGCGGGCGAGGCCAGCAAGGACATCCATACCCTCTCCGCCCTTCTCGAGGGCCTCGCCGCTGCCGAGCTCACCCGCGATGACGTGGTCGTCGCCGTGGGCGGTGGCGTGACGGGCGACATCGCAGGCCTTGCCGCAGCCCTGTACCTGCGAGGGTGTGCCGTCATACAGGTGCCTACCTCGCTCTTGGCCATGGTCGACTCCTCGGTGGGTGGCAAGTGTGCCATCGACCTCGCAGCCGGGAAGAACCTCGCGGGAGCGTTCTTCCAGCCAACGCTCGTCATCGCCGACGTCGAGTGCCTGGATACGCTCACCCACGAGCAGCTCACCGATTCGTGCGGCGAGATGATCAAGCACGGGGTCATCCGTGACGCGACGCTGTTCAGGAAGCTCGCCGAGCAGCCCCTCAACGCCAACGGCGCCAGGCATGCCATGCGCGCGGCCCTCATCGCCCGCAACGTCGAGATCAAGCGCGACGTCGTCGACGCGGACGAGCGCGAGGGTGGCGTGCGGCAGATCCTCAACTTTGGACACACTATCGGCCACGCCATCGAGGCGGCAAGCGACTTCACCCTCGGGCACGGCTCGAGCGTGGCGGCAGGCATGTGCTGCATGGCGCGCGCCGCGGCTGCGTGCGGATGGTGCCCGCAGGACGTGGCGGACGACATCGAGCGTGTCGTGGATGCCTACGGGCTTCCCACGGACACCAGGCTCTCCCATGGACGCATCATGTCGCTCGTGCTGCACGACAAGAAGCGCCATGGGGACTCCTTCAACGTCGTGGTGCCGCGCGCCATCGGCGTGGTGGAGATCAGGACGGTCAGTGCCCAGGAGCTCGCCGACCTGGTTGGCCTTGGCTGCGGTGTGTCGCGATGAGGGTCACCATCGAGCCCTCCCCCCTCGCTGGGACGATAGGGGCTATCGCCTCGAAGTCCGTGGCGCATCGCCTGCTCGTGCTCGCCGCGCTCAGGGATAGGACGACCACGCTGCTCTGCCCCACCACATCAAGGGACATCGACGCCACGGCTACCTGCCTGTCGGCATTGGGCGCACGCGTCACGCGCACGCGCATCGGCTTTCGCGTGGTGCCGATTCCCCGAGACGGGGCGGGGCTGAGGATTCCCGAAGGGGCACGCCTCGACTGCGGCGAGTCCGGCTCCACGCTGCGCTTCATGCTCCCTGTGCTCTGCGCTCTCGGGGGCGGCAGCATCCAGGGACACGGCAGGCTGGCCAAGCGCCCGCTCTCGCCGCTATGGGAGGAGCTCTGCGCGCACCATGCCCGCCTCTCGGCACCGGGGTCGTTTCCCCTCACCGTCTCGGGCCCACTCACCGGTGGCACGTTCACGCTCCCCGGCACGGTCTCGTCGCAGTTTGTGACAGGTCTCCTGCTCGCCGCGTGCATACTCACCGAACGCGTGACGATACTCGTGGAGCGGCCCATCGAGTCGCTCTCCTACATCAGGCTCACGCTGGATGCCCTGGGCACCTTTGGCGTGGGCGTCACGGAGGCGGAGACGTCACGTGGTGGCAGGGACTACCTCTCGCTCACCATCGCCGCGGACGCGCGCCCCGCAGGTCCCGACGAGGTGCGGGTGGAGGGCGATTGGTCCTGTGCGGCCTCCTGGCTCTGCGCTGGCGCCCTCGGCCGTGGCATACGGGTCTCCGGGCTGGAGGGGCGCTCCCACCAGGGAGACCGCGCCATCCTCCTGACGCTGGCCTCGCTGGGCGCGCACGTGCGGCAGGAGGGCACGACGGCCGAGGCGCGCGGAGGCGCGCTCACGGGTCGCACCATCGACGCCGCCGACGTGCCCGACCTCGTACCGCCCCTCGCGGCGGTGGCATCCACGTGCACGGGGACCACACGCATCATCCATGCCGAGCGTCTGAGGCTCAAGGAGTCAGACCGCCTCGAGACCGTCTCGTCAGCCCTGAACGCGATGGGTGGCATGGTCTCCATCAATGGGGACGGCCTTGCCATCCACGGCGTCCCACGCCTCAGAGGGGGCATCGTGGATGCGGCCAATGACCATCGCATCGCCATGATGGCGGCCGTGGCCGGCGCCACCGCCACAGGCCCCACCACCATCCTGGGCGCAGAGTGCGTACGGAAATCCTACCCCGCCTTCTTCGATGACTTCAGACGCCTTGGCGGCACGGCGACGGAAAGTGAGTAGCAGCATGCCATCCTCCTTTGGGAACACCCTGCGCGTGAGCATCTTTGGGCAGTCACACTCGGCTGGGATCGGCTGCGTGGTGGAGGGGCTCCCCTCCGGCCATCACGTCGACCTCGATGCGCTTGCCGCCTTCATGGCGCGCAGGGCGCCCGGACAGGGCAGCTGGACCACGCCGCGCGCGGAGCCCGATGCCGTCAAGGTCGTCGCTGGGCTCAATGTGCGGGGAGACACCTGCGGCGCACCGCTTGCCCTGCTCATAGAGAACACCAACACCCGCTCGCAGGACTATGATAGGCTCCTCACCCATCCCCGGCCCGGTCACGCGGACTGGCCTGCCCAGGCGAAATGGGGCGGCAGCCAGGACGTCCGCGGTGGCGGGCACTTCTCGGGCAGGCTCACGGCGCCACTGTGTGCCGCAGGTGGGATCGCCCGTGCCATCCTGGGCGAACGCGGCGTGCGTGTGGCGGCACACCTTGCGAGCATTGCGGAGGTGGAAGACGAGCCCTTCGCCCCCCTGCCCGGCACCGTGCTCGACCGACAGCTGGAGGCGGTGACCGCGGCGCGGCCCCTCACCACCATCGACTCTGCCGTGGCGAGGCGCATGGCGCAGGCCATCGATGCCGCGCGCGGGGACCAGGACTCCGTTGGCGGGACCATCGAATGCGTGGCCACCGGACTTCCCGCGGGTGTGGGCTCGCCCATGTTCGACGGCCTGGAGAACCTGCTTGCCCGGGCGCTCTTTGGCATCCCCGCCATCAAGGGCGTGGAATTCGGTGCGGGCTTTGCGGCGGCCCGCCTGCGCGGCAGCGAGGACAACGACCCCTGGCACACCGATGGGTCCGAGGTGATGCCCACGAGCAACAACGCGGGGGGCATCCTGGGGGGCCTCAGCACCGGTGCCCCCATCATCCTGCGCGTCGCCATCAAGCCCACCTCAAGCATCAGCCGTCCCCAGCAGACGATTGACATGGCGCGCGGAAAGGATGACACCGTGGAGGTCGCCGGGCGCCACGACCCCTGCATCGCACCGCGCGCCGTCCCCGTGGTGGAGGCCACCTGCGCGCTTGCCCTGCTGGACGCCTGGCTCTCCTTCCCTCCCGAGCACGCCCGACGCAACGCCTAAGGAGCACCTGTGGAAGACCTCCGACAGATTCGCCAGGATATCGATAGGATCGACCGCCAGATGGTGGATCTCCTCGTAGAGCGCATGGACTGCGCCGACAGGGTTGCGGCATACAAGGCGGCCCATGGCATCCCCGTGCTCGACCGCTCGCGTGAGCGTGCCGTCGTGCGCTGCGCCATGCAGCGCGCCCCAGAGGGCCTCAAGGACCAGACGGCCGTCCTGATGGAGCTGCTCATGTCCATCTCCCGTGCCCGACAGTCCCAGCACCTGGGCATCGACACGCACATCTCCGATGCCATCACCCAGGCCCTCGGCGCCATGCCGCGATCGTTTCCCACCAGCGCGTTCGTGGCGACGCAGGGTAGCGAGGGCGCCTACCAGCAGATCGCCGCCGATCGTCTCTTCCGCCATGCGGACATCACCTACTTCGACAGCTTCGAGGGCGTCTTCAAGGCTGTCGAGGAGGGCCTCTGCCAATACGGCATACTGCCCTTGGAAAACAGCACGGCCGGTTCGGTCAACCAGGTCTTTGACCTCATGATGCGCCACGACTTCCACATCGCGCGCAGCTGTCGCGTGAAGATAGACCACAACCTGCTCGCCAAGCCCGGCTGCACCCTGGCGGACATCACGGACGTCTACAGCCATGAGCAGGCCATCAGGCAGTGCGAGGGGTTCCTCGCGGGGCTCGGGGGCGTGTGCGTCCATGCCTGCGAGAACACCGCCTCGGCCTCGCGCAGGGTCGCAGAGAGCCCGGACGGGGGCATCGCCGCGCTGGCGTCGCGGGCGTGCGCCGACCTCTACGGGCTCAACGTGCTCGCCCGCAACGTGCAGGACCAGGACAACAACTACACGCGCTTCGCGTGCATCGCCAAGGACCTCGTCATCTACCCGGGCGCGGACAAGACGACGCTCATGCTCGTGCTTGACCACGAGCCAGGCGCCCTCTACAAGGTGCTCGGCACCTTCTATGCGCTCGACATCAACATCACCAAGCTGGAGAGCCGTCCCATCCCCGACCGCGACTTCGAGTTCATGTTCTACTTCGACCTTGCCGCAGATGCGACGTCCCCCGAGTTCCTCAGGCTCATGCGCACCCTCGAGGGCAGCTGCCAGGAACTGCGCTATCTGGGTAGCTATGCGGAGGTCATCTGATGCCCGCCGAGAGCCCATCGTCCCAAGTGGATGCGCCCTTTGGCCTTCTGGGTCGTACGCTGGGGCACAGTTGGTCGCCAGCCATTCACACGGAGCTGGGGTCGGCCCCCTATGAGCTCTTCGAGCGTGAGCCCGAGGACGTCGAGTCATTCGTCCGCGCCGGAAGCTGGCGTGGCATCAACGTGACCATACCCTACAAGCGCAGGGCCTTCGAGCTTGCCGACGAGGCAAGCGTGCGGGCGCGACGCCTCGGTGTGGCCAACACGCTCGTGCGGAGGCCTGACGGCAGCATCTATGCCGACAACACGGACTACGCCGGCTTCGCGTGGATGCTCGACAGGTTCGCCCGTCGCGTGTGGGGGGCTCCCGCCGAAGGGGCGCTCGCGGGCACAAGGGCGCTCGTGTTGGGATCGGGGGGGGCGAGCCAGGCCGTCCAGGCCGCGCTTTCCGATGCCGGCGCCCACGTGACGGTCATCTCCCGCACGGGCGCGAACACCTACGACACCCTCGTCGAGCGACAGGGTGACACGACCCTCGTGGTCAACGCAACGCCCGTGGGCATGTGTCCCACCTGCCCCGCCTCGCCGCTCTCAAGGCGCCATCTGGATGGACTGCCCCATCTCGGCGGCATCCTGGACGTGGTCTACAACCCCCTGCGCACGGGGCTCTGCCTCATGGCGGAGGAGTGCGGCATCCCCTGCGAGTCGGGCCTTGCCATGCTGGTGGGGCAGGCCGTCCGATCCAGCGAGCTCTTCCAAGGAGGCACGATTCCAGGCAAGCGCATGGATGCCCTGGTCGCCTCCCTGCGCGCACGCCACCTCAACGTGGCCCTCATAGGCATGCCTGGCTCAGGGAAGAGCAGCACGGGCAGGAGCCTGGCCCGTCTGATGAGGCGCCCCTTTGTCGACCTCGACGAGGCCATCCGGCTCAGGCAGGCATCGCCCGAGGACATCATCAAGCGTGACGGCGAGGATGCCTTCAGGGCCATCGAGACTGCCGTCGCCAGCAACTATGGTGCCCGCTCGGGCATGGTGATCGCCTGTGGTGGCGGCATCGTCACGCGTCCCGAGAACTATCGGCTCCTTCACCAGAACGCGACCATCGTTCTCATCAGACGCCCGCTTGCCGAGCTCTCGAGCGAGGGTCGCCCCCTCTCCATCTCGCGGGGCATCGAGGCCCTGGCCGCCGAGCGCACGGCCCTCTACGAGCGATGGGCGGACGTCACGATCGACTGCACGGGGTCGGCCGCATCGGACGCGCAACTCATACAGAGACTCCTCTCCCATCCCTCATCTGCGTTTTGAGACCCCGACGCTCGCCGAAAGTATGACAAGGTACCTTTGCGGCGCTGCCTATACTCGGAACGGTGACGGTACGCATGAATGGCGGAGGTGCCCGGTATGGATGTGGATGCAGTGGCGAGCAAGGTGCTCCAAAGCGTTGGCGGCGCACAGAACGTCGTCTCCAGCACGCTCTGCATGACACGCCTGAGGCTGGCACTCGTCGACCCAGACAAGGTTGACCAGACGGCCCTCTTTGACGTCCCTGGCGTGCTGGGCATAACCAAGCGGGGGCACAGCGGCATAGAGGTGGTCTTTGGCCCCAATGCGGTGCACAGCGTGTACGACGCCGTGTCACAGCTCTGCGGGACGAATGGGGGCGTGGACACCGAGGATGCCCCGGCCAACCAGGAGCATCGTCTCAAGGTGAGCGTCATTCGAGGGTCGCATGGCGAGGAGGACGTCGGGACACTCGTCTCCTCCACGCTTGATGCGGACGACGAGGACGACGCCCATGACGAGGTGGACTTCCTTGCGTCGCTGCTGGCGGACGCCGAGGAGGAAGAGGACGCGGGCGAGCCCACGGGGCGACCCGCCCTGCTTGTCGTGAACGGCCCCAACATCAACATGCTGGGCATTAGGGAGCCTGACCTCTACGGTAGCGAGAGCTTTGACACCCTCCTCGAACTGTGCCACACGACGGCGCACGAGGCTGGGTTCGCTCGCTGCACCTGCTTCCAGTCAAACCATGAGGGAGACATCGTTGATACCATCCAGGATGCCTATGGCGTCTTTGATGGCATCGTCATCAACCCCGCAGCGTACACGCACACCTCGGTTGCCCTCCTTGACGCCCTCAGGGCTGTCTCGATACCCACCATAGAGGTTCACATCTCACGGGTGGATATGCGAGAGGACTTTCGACAGGTCTCCTACCTGCGTTCCGCCTGTCTCGAGACCATCGCGGGCGAGGGCATCCAAGGCTATGCGCACGCCATCAGAAGCCTTGCCGACCATCTGGGGGACGCACGGGAGGGTGGCAGCCCCCTCACGCCGCATCCCCACACGGGCAGGGGCTAGGCCAGATCGTGCTCCCTGCGGCACTGCCAGATGGCGGCATCGCTCACGAGCGTGTCGACGGGCACGTCGTGCGCTTCTATGGGAAGGGGGCTCCCGCTTACCTGCAGGCTGCGGGCGACGCCCACCTTAAGTCCGGGATACCACCTCAGGAAGTTGTCATAGTAGCCTGCGCCGTAGCCTATGCGATAGCCGCGCGCGTCAAAGACCAGACCGGGCACGAGGCAGACCGACTCCCTGTCGTTCGTGTCCAGAGGCTCACTGTGACGTGGGTGCGGCTCGAGGAAGCCACGAGGGCCCCGCCTGAGATGGGAGAGGGAGTCCACCCGCACAAACCTCAGCGACCGCTCGTCGTTGGTTGCCTTGGGCAACCCGACGGCAACGCCCCGAGAGAGGGCGTCCTCCATGACGGGCATGCAATCGACCTCGCCGCGATAGGGGACATAGCCCAAGAGCACATGCGCACGGCGCAGTTCGGAGAGGTTGATCAGATGGACGAGAAGCTCGCTGTCCATACGCTTGCGTATGCGGGACGAAAGGCCATCGCACGCAGTGATGTAACCATTACGCAACGCATCCTTGCTGGCGTCCTCACCCCGAGAGCTTGCCATCATCCCATCTCCTACGCAATGTACAAAACAACTGAGGCTACGATAGCCTAGACTCCTGATCAAAGTTCTGTCAAATGGCGAAGCACACGAAAAGATGGTCAATGGTCGCATGTGGTGGGACAGAGCGCGAGCGCATGGTTCGCATGGGCCCCTATGACGTAGCGCTCCATCGTGGCGGCGTGCGCCACATCAACATGCGCGTGCGTCCCGACGGCACGCTCCGCATCAGCGCGCCTCTGCGCGTGGGTGCGCAAGACCTTGAGCGCATGGTGATGGGGCGCGCCGATTGGATTGACGGGCGACTTCGGGAGATGAGGGACCGCTCCCTGCACGAGCGAACGCGCTGGCAGAATGGTAGCCGCATAGTCCTGCTCGGAACCACGTACGTCCTCTCGGTTCAGGTGGCGCCACGCCGCCTCGCGCGATTGGATGGGGATGTGCTGTGGGTGGGTCTCCCCGAGGGGAGCCCGTACGTGGACGGCGTCCGCGCCACCGTCGACGCGCTGGCCAAGCGCATGCTCGCGGACAGGCTCAAGGAGCTCTTCTATCGGTATGAGCGCGCGATGGACGTACGTCACGCACGCACGCGCATACGTCGCATGACGAGCCGCTGGGGTTCCTGCAACGTACGCACGGGCGACATCACCATCAACCTTGAGCTGGCCTACCGCGAGCCCCCCTGCCTGGAGTCCGTGGTCGTCCACGAGCTCTGCCACCTGCTTGAACCCAGCCACAACCAGAACTTCTACAGGCTCATGGGCCAATACCATCCCCATTGGAGCGAGGCGCGCGCCCGGCTGCGCGACGATCCCCCGCAGCGATGAGGGCGCATCGCTGCCTCCGGTGCCGTATCATGGGGAGCGTCGCACATCGGATGACGAGGAGCATACATGCCAAACGAGGGCAGCTACGAGGCGGCATTGCGCCGCAGCAACCAGATCCGGGACGACCTCGGGGCCAACCCCGACAGGTACCGCGTGCTCACGGGCGACCGTCCCACCGGACGACTCCATCTTGGCCACTACTTTGGCACCATCAAGGAGCGCGTTCGCCTGCAGGACCTGGGCGTCAGCACCAGCATCATCATCGCGGACTACCAGGTCATCACCGACCGTGACACCACCGAACACGTCCGGGACAACGTCTATAACATGGTCATGGACTACCTCGCCTGTGGCATCGACCCCGCCAGGACCATGATCTTCACGCACTCTGCCGTGCCGGCGGCAAACCAGCTCATGCTGCCGTTCCTCTCGCTCGTGACCGAGACGGAGATGAGGCGCAACCCCACCGTCAAGGCCGAGCAGGCGGCGTCTGGCCACGCCCTCACGGGACTCCTGCTCACCTACCCCGTGCACCAGGCCTGCGACATCCTGTTCTGCAAGGGCAACATCGTGCCGGTGGGACGCGACCAGCTCCCCCACATCGAGATGGCGGCAAGGATCGCCCGCCGCTTCAACGAGCGCTATGGCAGGGTCTTCCCCGACGTGGCGGGCCTCCTCACGTCGACGCCGCTCATCCCCGGCCTCGACGGCCGCAAGATGAGCAAGAGCTATGGCAACGCCATCTCCATCAGCATGACGCCAGAGGAGACGGCCAGGCTCATCAGGAAGTCCAAGACCGACTCCGAGCGCACCATCACGTTCGATCCCGAGAACCGTCCCGGCGTGTCCGCACTGCTCACCACTGCCGGCATCTGTACCAGCCGCGACCCCGCAGACATTGCCGCGGAGATCGGTGGGGGCGGTGCCGGTCAGCTCAAGCAGTACGTGACGCAGGCCGTGAATGACTGCTTCGCCCCCATCCGCGAGCGGCGCCACCAGTACGAGGGCGACCTGGACTACGTCAGGGACGTGATCCATGACGGCAACCGCCGTGCCAACGAGATTGCCACCAGGACGCTCGACGAGGTGCGCGAGGTCATGGGCATGGTGTACTAGGGCACGAGCCGTGGGCCTTCGATGCCGCGGGCCTGCTCCGCTCGATAGGGTACAGTGTAGTAAACACTGATATAAACGTTTTTTGGACTGAATTATGGGCGTCTCGATCCGCGACATAGCCAGAGAGACCGGCTTCTCGCCGGCAACGGTCTCCAACGCACTCAACCATAAGCACGGCGTGAGGCGAGAGACCTCCAAGGCCATCCTCAGCGCTGCGCAAAGGCTGAGATACAACCTCCCAAGCCGTCTCACGCGCATCCAGTTCGTGATCGTCCGAAAAAGCGGCCTCGTCCTCGACGAGTCGGACTTCCATCCTGCGGTCATCAATGGCGTCGAGCGTGAGGCCCGAAAGAATGGCCTGGGCACGGGCTATGTGACCATAGACCTGAGCGATCCCGACTCCTCCCTGCAGATGCGACGGCTGTGCCAGGATGTCGGTTCGGGCATCGTCCTCTTGGGAACCGAGATGGACGAGGAGGACTACAGGCCGCTTCACAGCCCATCCGTTCCACTCGTCATCGTTGACGGTTGGTGCTACCACGACTTCATCGAGTCCATCGTCATCTCGAACGAGAGCTCCTCGTACCGTGCGGTGCGCTACCTCATCTCCCACGGGCACGAGCACATCGGCTACCTCAAGGGCGACCCCGTCATCCGCAACTTCCCCCTGCGCGAGCGAGGCTGCAGGCATGCCCTCGCCGAGGTCGGCCTGTCCTTTGAGGACAGGTACCGCGTGACCGTGGGCACCACGCTCTCCCTGGCCTATCGGGACTCCAAGAGGTGGCTGGACACCAACCCCGAGCTCCCGACGGCGTTCTTCGCTGAAAATGACGTCATGGCCTGTGGCATGATGCGCGCCCTGCTCGAGCGAGGCATCCGCGTCCCCGAGGATGTCTCGCTGGTGGGCTTCGACGACCTGCCCATTGCCACCGTCATGCTTCCCGCCCTCACGACGATCCACGTTCCCAAGCACGACATGGGGATCATGGCCGTACAGAAGCTCATGGCACAGGTCAAGAGCCCCCAGAGCTTTGTGTGCACAACCCACATCTCGACCTCGTTCGTCGAACGGGACAGCGTGAGAACCCTCTAGCACACGAGCCTGTGACGAGTCGGCCTCAGGCAAAGTGTCGTTCGGCGGCCTTCTCGACCTCGTTGCCCTTCGTGAAGTCCTTCAGAAAGGTCCTGTAACCCGCCACATCGTCCGCGTCGGGCCCAATCGTGACGCTCGCCATGTTCGAGAAGACGCGCCGGGACAGGAAGTCGGCGAGAGACTCTCCCTCTCCCCCATTGAGCATGTAGGATGCGGCTAGCGCCTGACCCCAGGCACCGCCCTCCCCTGCCGTCGCCATCACGGTCACGGGCACGTCAAGCGCGGCCGCGAGGATCGTCTGGGCGACCCCGGGCGTCTTGAACATGCCACCATGCGCATAGAGCCTGTCGATCCGCACGTCCTCGGCCTTGAGGGCCTCATGGCCTACCGCAAGCGCCCCGAAGGCGGCCATGACGTTCATGCGCATGAAGTTCGCGATGGTGAAGCGTGCGTTTCGCTTGCGCATGAAGAGCGGGTGGCCCGTCCGCACGCCCATGACCGTCTCTCCGGAAACGAACGGCAGGCTCACGAGGCCACCCGCGTCCCTGTCGGCGCCAAGCGCCGCATTGAAGAGCGTGGTGTAGACGTCGCCCCTGTCCACGGGGGTTCCCATGGTCTGGGAGTAGTCCATCAGGAGCTCGACCCAGTCGTTTATGTCGGACGTGCAGTTGTTGCAGTGAATCATCGCAACGGGATCGCCAACGGGCGTCGCCACCAGGTCGATCTGGGACAGCGTCGCATCCCTGAGGGGATGCTCCAACACCACCATCGAGAAAACCGACGTGCCTGCGGACACGTTGCCCGTACGCCGGGCGACGGAGTTCGTGGCCATCATACCGGTGCCGGCGTCTCCCTCCGGTGGACAGAGGGGACAGCCCGCCTCGAGGTCACCCCCCACATCCAGGAGGTGTGCGCCCGCATCGCTCAGGCGCCCCGCCTCTGACCCCGCAGTCAGTACCTCGGGCAGCAGATCCCCGAAGCTCTTCCTGACCCCCCTCTGGGCCAGGGCCCTGTCAAGGCTGTCCAGCATCGCTGCATCGTAGTCCCTGGTGAGGGAGTCGATGGGGAACATGCCCGAGGCGTCACCAACGGAAAGCACCCGCTTGCCCGTAAGCCTCCAATGGGCATACCCCGCGAGCGTCGTGAGGAAGGAGACGTGCGGCACATGCGCCTCCCCATCAAGCACCGCCTGATAGAAGTGGCTGACGCTCCAGCGCTCGGGCACATGGAACCGAAGGAGGTCGGACAGCTCGCGGGCCGCCTGGGCCGCAGTCGTGTTGCGCCAGGTGCGAAAGGGAACCAGCAGCGTGCCCTCGGCGTCAAAGGGCAGGTACCCATGCATCATGGCCGAGATGCCCATGGCCCCGATGCGGCGGAGCGTCATCCCGTAACGAGCCTTGACATCCGCCTTGAGGGAGGCGTAGGCGGCTTGCATGCCACCCAGCAGCTCCTTTTCAGGGTAGGTCCAGTAGGTGCCGTCAAAGCTGTTTTGCCAGTCGAAGGTGCCTATGGCCACTGGTTCGTTGGCAGAGTCGATGAGCACCGCCTTGATGCGCGTGGAGCCGTACTCCAAGCCGAGAACGCACGTGCCCGCGTCGAGGTCGTACTTGATGTCCTGACTGCCTCGTGCCATAGTCCTCCTCCTTGTGGAAGGGACCGCGTCCCAGGGGGGAGCGCGGCCGGGGATGTGCTCAAGCCGCCATGCGAGCGATCCAGGGCCTAGCGGTAGCAGATCTCGCCCAACTTGAGGTCGCGCTGAAAGTCGCGCAGGTTGGTGTTGGCGTCGATGATGACGGGCTCGATGCCCATGAGCTCCGCCCAGTCGGCCATCTGATCGGCAGAGAGATCGAAGGACATGGCCGTATGGTGGGCGCCGCCCGCATAGATCCAGGCCGTGGTACCCACCCTGAGGTTGGGGCGAGGCTCCCAGAACAGGGTGCCGGTCGGCAGCAGGGGCATGGGCCTCTCGACCTTCTTGCAATCGACGTCCTGAATGATGAGGCGGAAGCGGTTGCCCATGTCAACGAGGGACGTGGCGATGGCAGGCCCCGTCTTTCCCGTGAAGATGAGGCGTGCGGGGTCCTCGCGCTCGCCCATGGAGAGTGGGGTCACGCGCATGGCGATCCTCCCCTCCGCAACGGAGGGATCGACCTCTGCCATGTGGGACTCGAGGATGCCCTCCTTGCCTCTGACCAGGTTGTAGGTGTAGTCCTCCATCAACGCAGAGCCGCGAGCGCCCTTCATGCCGGCCGTCATGACCTTCATGAGGCGAACCAGGGCGGGCGTCTTCCAGTCGCCCTCGGGGCCAAAGCCAAACCCCTTCTGCATGAGGCGCTGTACGGCCAGGGACGGGAGCTGCCTGAGGGCCCCAAGGTCGCCGAAGTGGTCGGAGAAGGCATTGTAGTCGTGCTCCGTCAGGAAGCGCTCGATGCCAATCTCCTGGGCCGCCTGCACCTCGACGTGACGGCGGAACTCCTTGGGATCGCGACCATCGAGCACAAGGTCATAGGTCTCGTAGTACTCGTCGGCAAGGGCCTTTGCCTCGGCATCAAGGACGGATTCGACATAGGGGACGAGGTCGTTCACAGGCCAGGCGTCAACGGTCCACCCCAGCCTGACCTCGGCCTCGACCTTGTCGCCGTCGGTCACTGCCACGTTGCGCATGGTGTCCGCAAAGCGGCACACGCGGATGGCACGGCTCTCGTTGACGCCAACGGCGACACGCATCCAGCGGCCCAGGTCCGCCTGGACGTCACGATCCCTCCAATGTCCAAAGACCACCTTGTGCGCCCAGCGCATGCGGGCAAAGATATGGCCCAGCTCGCGTTCGCCGTGAGCTGCCTGGTTCTCGTTCATGAAGTCCATGTCTATGGTGTCCCAGGGAATCTCCTCATTGTATTGGGTCGCAAACTGGCAGAGGGGCTTCCTCAGGTCCTGCAGGCCGTGGATGTAGGACTTTGCCGGCGAGAAGGTATGCGCCCAGGTGATGATGCCGGCACACGAGTCATCGGCGTTCGCAGCATCGAAGGTGGCCTGGATGACGTCGGAGGTCAGCAGGTTGGGCTTGAGCACGACCTCATAGGGAACCTCGTCGCTGGCGTTGAGGGCACCGACGACCTCGGCGGAGTGCTCCGCAACGTGGGCGAGGACCTCGTCGCCATAGAGGTCCTGCGTGCAGGGGCAGAACCAGAACTGATATCTCTTGATGCCAAGCATGACAATACCTCCTAGTGACATACGTGTACGATTGAAAGATGGCTACTTGATGACCTGGTTGGCCTCGCGATCGGAGAAGAGGGCAAGAAACACCAGAAAGACGATGCCCATGACGAGCTGCTTGGGGGCCGCCTCAAGCCCCATCATCGACAGGCCACGGTCGAGGATGCAGTATGTGAGGACACCGACGACGATGTTGGAGAAACGTACCTTCGCACCACCCGAGATGGGCAGACCACCCAGCACCAATGCCAGCATTATCTGCGTCTCCATCATGCTGCCGCCTGTGGCGGTCACCGAGCCGTTGCGAATGGCGAGGACGAACGCCGCGAAGCCGGTGATGGCACCCGCGGCGATGTAGACGAGGGCCTTGGTGCGCGGCACATTGACACCCGCAAAGCGTGCGGCGGTCTGTCCAGCACCGATGGCCTTGAGGCTGGCCCCCAGGGGGGTGAAGGTAAAGGCCAGGTAGAAGACCACGAGGCAGCCGATGGTGATTGCCAGGAGCAGCGTGGGGTCATTGAGTTGGCTCTGCAGGTAGCCAGCGCCCTGAGCGGGCGAGTTCGTCGTCAGGAAGGCGACCACGCCACGAAGCAGGAACATGGTGCAGATCGTGACGATGAACGATGCTATCTGGCGACGCACGTGGAAGTAGGCGTTGACGGCGCCGATGAGAGCACCGGTCGCCACGCCACCCACGACGGCAAGGATTGGGTTGACGTTGGACAGCGTGCACACCACGATGCAGGACACGCCGATCATGGAGCCCTGTGAGAAGTCGAGCGATCCCATGGACATGATCATGAACACGCCGATGGAGGCGATCATGAGCGCATAGGTCGAGTTGAGGATGAGCCTCACGTTCTTGGGATGAACGATGGAACCCCCCGTCGCCACGGCAAAGAATCCGAGGATGAGCAGAAAGCCCAACAGCGGCAGGACGGAACGGACGTTGATCCGCGAGAGGATGCCCCCCTTGCCGTCCTGGGGGTCCCCGGCGACGGTCACCGAGGCGGTCTTGGTGTCAGTCATCTCGTGTGCCTCCTAAACCATCAGGGAGATGAGGTCTTGCTCGGTCATGTCCTTGGAGCGCGCGAGCTCGCCGGCGACCCTGTGGTCCCTCATCACGAGAATGCGATCGCACATGCCGATGAGCTCCATGATCTCCTCGGAGATCACGAGGATGGCCTTGCCCTCCCTGCGCATCTGGTCGAGCAGGTCGTATATGTCGGCCTTGACCTTGATGTCTATGCCGCGCGTGGGAGAGTCGAGCAGGAGGACGTCGGACTCGGCGCCCAGCCAGCGGGCAAGGACCACCTTCTGCCTGTTGCCACCCGAGAGCGCCGAGACGAACTGGCTCACGTCCACCATCTTGACCGACATCTCCCTGGCATACCTCTCGGCGAACGCGCGCTGCCGCGTGCCAAGGAGGGGCAGCCCCATCTTGCGTAGGGAGGGCAGCGTGATGTTGTCCTGAATGGTGTCGGCGATGAGCAGAGACTCGTTGTCACGGTCCTTGGAGGCATAGGCGATGGAGTGGTCGATGGCAGTGTCGATGCCGTCGACCGGTGTGCCGTCTGCGAGCGTGACCTCGCCGCTGCGGTCATAGGAGGCACCAAAGAGCGCCTTGCCGACCTCGTGCATGCCGCACTCGGAGAGGCCGCCGATGCCCAGGATCTCTCCCCTGTGCAGATCGAGCGAGACGTCCTCGAGCTCGCCGGGGACGCTCACGTTGCGCATCGAGAGCGCCACGTCGCTCGCCAGGGACTCGCCATAGTCCTCTCGATAGTAATGAGCGCTCATCCGGCGACCGACCATGAGGGTCTTGAGGTCGTCCTCGGTGACGTCCCTGGCCGACACGGTCTTGACGAACTCCCCATCGCGCAGGATGGAGATCGTGTCGGACATCGCCAGGACCTCGGTCATGTCATGGCTGATGAAGATGACCGTACGGCCATCGTCACGGATGGAGTTCATGATGTCGAAGAGCTTGTGGCGGCCGTTCTGGCTGAGGGCCGTCGTCGTCTCGTCCACGACGAGCACCTTGGGCTTGAACCAGGTGGACTTCACGATCTCGACGAGCTTGCGGTCCTCGAACGCGTAGTGCTCGATGGGGTCGGCTGCCCGTATGTGGCTCAGCCCATAGTCGTCGAGCAGCTCCTGGGCCCTTTTGAGCATGGCGGCGGCGTTCTTGATGCCACCCTTCATGAACTGTCCCTCGTCGCCCAAGAACATGTTCTCGGCCACGGTCAGGCCGTCGAGGGTGCCCTGCTCCTGAACGATGACGGCGGCACCGTGATGGTTCGCGTCAACCTGGTTCTTGGGGGCGATCCTCTCCCCGTCCAGCTCGAAGCTGCCCTCCCCGATGGGGATGATGCCCGTGAGCATGTTCGTGAACGTGGACTTGCCGGAACCGTTCTCACCGATGAGCGCGTGGATCTCTCCCTTGTGGAAGTCAAGGGAGACGTGATCCACGGCATGGGTGGGGCCAAACCGCCTGTCGATGCCCACCGCACGAAGCATGATGTCGTGTGCCATGATGCGTCCTCCCCTCCTACTTGACGACGGCGCCGTTGCGGCGCCTGGTGGTGAGCGTGACGATGACCAGGAGCGTGGCGCCGGTCACGATGTTGTTGACGGTGGTGGGCATGCCAAGCGCGACGAAGCCCGCAAAGATCATGGCCACGATGTACTCGCCGATGAGGATGGAGATCACGGGGTGCCCGTACTTCCTGAATGCGAGGCCGAAGAACGTGCCCATGAGCGGCTGGAAGTTGAGCGCCTGGGAGAGCATGCCCGTCAGTGGGGTCTGTGCCGTACCGTAGCCCAGGTACAGGATGGACATGATGCCCATGAAGGTACCGCACAGCATGAAGGCGATCGCCTTGTAGCGATCCACATCGACGCCCATGTTCCTTGCGACGAGCTCGTTGGCGCCAATGGCGTTGGTGTAGGTGCCCACCTTGGTGTACTTGAGGATGAACCAACACAGCAGATAGGCAGCGACGGCCACGATCAGGTTCCAGGGGTAGGCGCCAAAGAGCTTGAATGAGTCGGAAAGGCGGGTGCCGTTGATGTTGGCGACCCACACCGAGAGGCTCTCATAGATGAGCGAGAGGCCCGTCGTGACGATGATCGAGGGGATATGCATCTTGATGTATGCCAGCCCGTTGAGGGTGCCTAGGACGAGACCGGTCAGGATGGGGATGACGATGATGGCCACCCATCCCAGCTGGGGAATGAAGGCGATGGCCAGCAGCTCGGAGAGTACGAGCATCGAGCCGATCGAGAAGTCGAAGAGGCCCATGACGCAGATAAAGTACAGACCACAGCCACCGATGGCGTAGATGAGGGCCGACTGGAGGTATGACATGAGCTTGTCGGGCGCACCAAACGTATCCGGCGCGGCGACCTTGAAGACGACCCAAAGCAGAAGCGCAATGAGAAGCAGCAACCCCACGCCATGCCACTGGCTCTGCCGCGGCCTTTTGAGCGACGTTTGCATCAATAATCCTCTCACCTGGTGGATATGCGAGAGAGCGCCCAGACGGGAACCATGTGGACTCCCTCTCGCCCCGCATGCCCCCAAGGGAACGGCAGGGATGTGTCATGCGCCATGACGCTCCCTGACGTCATCGATGCTGAGGGTCGTGGCCCACTTGTTGAGGTCGTCGAAGCCCATGTCCGCGAGCTGCTTGATCTCGTCGTCGGAGTAGGGCGCGGCGTCAACGAAGTACTTCTCGTACTCGTGGTACTCGTCAACGCTGGAGACGTACACATAGGGGAACTTGATCTCGGCACCAAACTCGCCCTCCTTTTTGGCGAGCTTACCCTTGCAGGCCTGGTATGTGAGCAAAAACGCATAGAGGGGATCACAGAAGTGGCCGCCGGACTCGGCGAAGATGCCACCGCTCTCGAGCTGGTCGGCGAGGTCGGAGAGGAAGTCCGTCGACACGACGGAGATCTGGCCGGTTCTGCCCATGTTGGCAAGCTGGCCGATGGAGCCAACCAGAGGATCCCCACCCCCGCCGGCGACGATGAGGCCGTCCATGGTGGGGTAGGTGTTGACGAACTGCTCGGTGACCTTGGCGCCCTCGGCGGAGGACGTGTTGGCGTAGACGGGCTCGGTCATCGTGGCCCGATCGTCGGGATGGGTGTCGTTCCACTCGTCGAGACCCTCCTTGTAGCCCTGCCAGCGCAGTTGGAACGTAGCGTCGCCAACCGTCCAGCCCTCGAGGCAGATGGTGCGGGCACCGGTGCCGTTGGGGCCGCCCTTCTCGGTCAGGAGGCCCATGAGCGTCTTGCCATTGAGCACCTCGTCCTCATGGACGGCGCCCACGTAGTACTTGGAGTCCTGTGCCGCCTTGTACACATCGGGAGAGGCATCCTTGGAGATCATGCGATAGAACTGCGTGACGTACATCTCGTTCTCGTTGCAGGTGTTGATGACGGAAGTCATCTCGGAGTCTGCGGAGTTGCAGATGACGATGCCGTCGCAGCCCGCCGCGGCAAGCGTCTCGGCGGAGGCGGTAACCTGCTCGGAGACGTGGCCCTGGTCGACGATCGTGGTCTCGACGCCCAAGACGTCGGCGGCCTTCTTGATGATGTCGACGGACAGGGAGCCAAGCGCATCCGTGGAGCTCCAGGTGGAGACGCCAATCTTGATCTTCCCGCCCTCGCCGGAGCCACCAGAGCCCGTGCCGCCGCAGGCGGTCAGCAACGATGCCACCCCGAGGCCGGCTCCCGCAACGCTCCAAAACTTGACGAAGTTGCGCCTAGACAGACTGCTCATGACGAGACCCCCTTCTATTCCCTGCTCGCGCAAGGCCCATTGGCGCATTGCCCGTATGACATCCGTCAGTGCGCCATCAATCCGACCCATGCCGGGACGCATTCCCTTGAGAGGATTCTCTTCTTATCGTCACTGGAGAAGTTGAACGAGTACTGTGAACGGTAATAAAACAGTTATGAACGGATTCAATCCGTTTAACAGGAGTTTTTCTAAACGCATTATCATATTGTTCAGTAAATGCCTGCTACATGATAATAAAATATTTATATCTTTGTTTATATATACGGCCATGCGCGCCCGCATCCGAGAGGAACCCGCAGGGCAGCACATGCCTTAGGCCGCGCCTACGTGAGCGTCGCACACATCACGGCCTTGATGGTGTGCATGCGATTCTCCGCCTCATCGAAGACCTTGGACGCACGGGACTCGAAGACCTCGTCGGTGACCTCCATCTCGGTGATGCCAAACCTCTTGGCCACCTCGGCACCCTTCGTGGTCCTGGTGTCATGAAACGCCGGCAGGCAGTGCAGGAAGATGCACCCATCGTGCGCCTGCGCCATGACATCGGCGGTCACGCGGTAGGGCTCCATGAGGGGGATGCGCTCGGCATAGAGCTCGTCCGGCTCGCCCATGGACACCCAGATGTCAGTGTAGATGGCATCGGCATCGCGCACGCCCTCATGGACGTCCTGCGTGAGCAGGATGGCGCTGCCCTGCTCCCGTGCGATCGCCTGGCAGGTGGCCACCAGCTCCGGTGTGGGCATGCTCTGCTGGGGACCACATGCCACGAAGTTCACGCCCAGCTTGGCACAGGCCACCATGAGCGAGTTGCCCACGTTGTTGCCCGCATCCCCCATGAAGGCGAGCGTGCGACCGCACAACTCGCCAAGGCTCTCGCGCATGGTGAGCATGTCCGCAAGCATCTGGGTTGGGTGGAACTCGTTCGTGAGGCCATTCCACACGGGGACGCCGGCATATGCGGCCAGCTCCTCGACCGTCGCCTGCTCGAAGCCACGATACTCGATGCCATCAAACATGCGCCCCAGCACCCGAGCCGTGTCGGCGATGGACTCCTTGTGACCGATCTGCGATCCCGCGGGGTCAAGGCACACGCTGCCCATGCCAAGGTCATGGGCAGCGACCTCGAAGGAGCACCGCGTTCGTGTGGACGTCTTCTCGAAGATGAGGGCCACGTTCCTGCCCTCGAGACAGCGATGGGGCTCGCCCGCTCGCTTCATGCGCTTGAGGTCAGCAGAAAGGTCGAGCAGGTACTCTATCTCCGCCGTGGAGAAGTCCAGCAGCTTGAGGAAGCTGCGTCCCGTGAGTTTCACGCCCATATGATAGCCTCCCATCCTGTGAAGCGACCGCCGTCGCTCGCATGCCGATAGATGCTCAGTATGCACCCAAAAGGACGTTCCCTCCGCCTGAGGGTGACGTTCGGGTGGCCGTCCCCTGGTGCTCAGACGTCCGCGCGCGCCAGCGGCATGCTCATGCAGCGTGGGCCGCCCCTGCCCCGCGAGAGCTCGGCCGAGGGCACCTCGATCAGCTCGAGCCCGGCCCTGTACAGCGCCTCGTTCGTGACGGTGTTTCGCTGGTAGACGCAGATGCGCCCCGGTGCGACCGCCAGGGTGTTGGAGCCATCGTTCCACTGCTCGCGCGCCGCGGCTACCGGGTCTCCCCCACCGCATCTGATGAGCGTGACGCAGTCGAGCCCCAACGCGTGGGCGAGCACGCGCTCCAGGTGATCGTTCATCTCCTCGATGCGCACCTCGCCCTGGCGTACGCCACGCGTGAGCCTGAACACCTGGAGGTTGCCGAGAATCGCGGGATGCACCGTAAACTTGTCGACGTCTATCTGGGTGAACACGGTGTCCAGATGCATGAATGCGCGCGACACCGGAATGTTGAAGGCATAGATGGCCTCTATCTCGCAGTGCTCGGCAAGCGCCCAGAGCATATGCTGGGCGAGGTCGTCGATGGCCGCTGCCTCGGTGCGCTGGGAGATGCCGATGGCAAGCGTGCGAGGCCCCAGGTTGAGGATGTCACCACCCTCCATGTGGTATGTGGCGTCGCGGCGATACCACAGCGGGGCATCGCGATAGTCGGGGTGATCCCGGAAGACGAACCTGCCCAGCAGCGTCTCGCGACGCCGGGTCTTGGAGTACATGTGGTTGAGCGCAACGCCCCTCCCCACCACGGCGAAGGGATCGCGCGTGAAGTAGGCGTTTGGCATGGGCTCGATGAGGAGGTCCGTCTCGGTGTCCCGGTCGTACCCAACGATGCTCGCGAGCGTCGTGCCTGCATGACCAGACAGGTCAAGCTCGTTCTTGCGCAGGCCGGCGATGCACCGATCCACCAGGGCGCGCGTCGTGGGAAGGGCATCCAGGTACTCGTGCACGGCGGCGCGCACGCGCCCGCCCTTAAGACCCGACTCGTCGAGCCAGGCGTCGGTGAACTCGCCACGCGACCCCGCCGCATCAAGTGCCTCGGCGCACAGGTCCTCCAGGTAGACCACCTGTGCCCCCTCGGCACACAGCAGCTCTACAAACTGGTCGTGCTCCTCGCGTGCCACCTCGAGGAAGGGAATGTCATCGAAGAGCAGCCTGTTGAGGTCGCGCGGCATGAGGTTGAGCAGCTCCCTGCCAGGCCTGTGCACAAGCACCCTCTGTAGACGCCCGATCTCGTTATGCACGTACAGCAGGTTGGCCATGCCCGTCCCCTCTCACCTTCGTCGCAGACGCCTTGCTCGTTGCCCCATTGTATGTGTGTTTGCCCGGCCTCACCCATCATGCATACGGGGCGGGGGCGCGGCGCCTGTTAGAATCAAAGGCCGATCATGCCGGCCCGACAGGGAGGGGGCGTATGGACACCTCGAGGCTCACCATCGAGCGCGCCACCTATGGTGCGGACTGCATAGGGCACACCGAGGAGGGCAAGACCGTGTTCGTAGCGGGAGCGATCCCCGGTGACGTGGTGGAGGCGCGCCCCACGGACGATGGCAGGAGCTTCTCCAGGGCAGTCGCCGAGCGCATCCTCGAGCCCTCGCCCAGCCGCGTCGAGGCCCCCTGCCCCCTTGTGGACGTCTGCGGTGGATGCCCCTGGGGCCACATGGCCTATGGCGCCCAGCTTGAGGCCAAGCGCGCGAACGTGATGGACGCGCTCACGCGCATCGGGCACATGGACGCGGCGCGCGCGGAGAGGCTCGTCGCCCCCTGCATCGCCCCGGCGGAGCCCTGGGGCTACCGCAACAAGGTCGAGCTGGCCTTCGCGCACAGGAACGGCAGGGCGCTCATGGGGATGCACGACCGCGCCGGCACGGACGTCGTCAAGGTGAGCGCATGTCCCCTGCTGCAGGGGGATTCCGCCAAGCTTGCCAAGGCGGTGTCCGGTGCCGTCTCCTACCTGGCCAACTCACACCGGCTCTCCTTCGAGCGCATCGGCATCCGCAGCTCCGCGCGCACGCGCGAGGTCGAGGTCGCGCTCTGGACCGAGCCCGGGCCCTTCCCGCGCGCACAGGTGGCAAAGGTGGTGCACGAAGGCACCGGGGCCACCTCCGTCGTGCGCGTGCTCACCAAGGGGTCGGCCAAGGCGCGACGCATCGTGGGCGTGGAGCGCCTCTGGGGCAAGGGCTCCTGGGGAGAGCTCGTGGGCGAGGAGCGCATGCGCGTAAGCGCACCTTCCTTCTTCCAGGTGAACACACGGGGGGCGGAGAGGCTCATGGACCTCGTGCTCGCGGGTCTCTCCCCTCGCGAGGACGATGCGGCGATGGACCTCTATGCTGGTGCGGGCACGTTCACGCTGCCCCTGGCGCGTCGCGTGGGCTGGGTCAATGCCGTCGAGTCATACGGCCCCGCCATACGTGACCTCCGACGCAACCTCGAGGGTGCGCACCTTGGGAACGTGGACGCCGTGGGCGGTGACGTCGGGCGCGAGTTTCCCGACACCGATGCAGACGTCATCGTGGTCGATCCCCCACGGGCAGGCCTGGCCGCCGATGTCGTGGCCAAGCTCTCGAGCCAGCCCGCACGCGCCATCGCCTATGTGTCCTGCGACCCGGCAACGCTCGCACGTGACCTCGGGCGCTTCGAGCGGGCGGGCGCATTCGTGCCCCGCTCGGTGACGCCCGTCGACCTCTTCCCCCAGACCTTCCATGTGGAGACGGTCACGATACTCGGACGGACACGAGGCCGACGCTCCGCCTAGGCGTCTGCGCGGGTGGCGGGGGCGTCTCGAAAATGCGTCATCTGCCCAATTGCCACTAGCGTTTTGCACCCATTAATAGTAAAAAGGTTCAAGACAGGCTTGGGTAAGGGGCCCAAGTATCATAAGTGAGAGGAAGCTATCATGAAGGCTACCGTGAGCGACGAGTGCATCGGCTGCGGTCTCTGCGAGTCCACGTGTCCTGAGGTCTTTGTCATCGGTGACGAGGGCATCGCCGAGGTCACCGTCGATGAGGTTCCCGAGGAGAACGAGGACGCCGCCCAGGAGGCATGCGACAACTGTCCCGTTGGCGCCATCGAGCTTGCATAGCTCATCCGAGCACAGACTGTCACCGGCGGGCCCGCATGCGGGCCCGCCGCCCTATGAAGGGACATGCCCATGATCCTGGCGTCACGGTCACCCCGGCGCAGCGAGCTGCTGGGGCGGATCGGCATCGCACCCATCGTGCGCCCAGTGGACATCGACGAGACGCGCCGGGAGGACGAGGCGCCACATGAGCTCGTGGTGCGGCTGGCACGGGGCAAGGCGCACGCCTGTCGGGATGGCATGGCAGGACCCGTGAATGACGTGGTGCTTGCCGCCGACACCGTCGTCTGGACCGATGGCACCGTCCTCGGCAAGCCCCGGGACACCAAGGACGCCAGGGCCATGCTGCGCAGTCTCTCCGGCAGGAGCCACCACGTCTCGACCGGCGTCGCCCTCATAGCGCCAGACGGCCGCGAGACATCCTTCGTGGAGACCACGACGGTCACGTTCCATGAGCTCACCGAGGGAGAGATCGCCGCCTATACCTCCTCGGGCGAGCCTCGGGACAAGGCGGGCGCCTATGGCATCCAGGGCCTGGGCTCGCTCCTCGTGAGGGGCATCGAGGGCGACTACGACAACGTCGTCGGTCTACCCCTGGCGCGCGTCGTGCGCGAGCTGGATCGGCTCTGTCCCACTGCACCTACGCTCTGCGAAACTGCCCTCACAGGAGGCCGCCATGCCTAGCGACGTCACCAACATCACCCAGATCCCGCACATCCATGCTGCCCATGCGACCAACGGACAGGCAGGTACCGGCTGCACGGTCATCCTCTGCCCCCAGGGTGCCATGGGTGGCGTGGACGTGCGGGGCGGTGCACCGGCCACGCGCGAGACCGACCTGCTGCGTCCCGAGGAGACCGTCCAGGAGCTTCACGCGATCGTGCTTGCGGGTGGCAGCGCCTTTGGCCTTGCGGCCTCCTGCGGTGTCGCCGAGGAGCTCGAGCGTCGGGGCATCGGCCTCGACGTGGGCGTGGGCAGGGTCCCCATCGTGAGCGGTGCCTGCGTGTTCGACCTCGCTTGCGGCAGTGCCACGGCATGGCCGACGGCTGCCATGGGCGCGGCGGCGACGGCGGCCGCGCTCGATGACACGGCACCCCTCGCCTCCGGCAACGTTGGTGCGGGCGCGGGCTGCACGGTCGGTAAGCTGGCGGGACCCCTGCGCGCCATGAAGGGCGGGCTGGGACAGTCCGTCCGACAGGCCGGCAGACTCGTCTGCGGAGCCGTGAGCGCCGTCAACGCCTGCGGGAGCATACGCGACCCCATCACGGGCGCGCCCATCGCAGGCATGCTTGACGAAGAGGGAGCGAGCGTACTCGCTCCGATGGACGCGTTGGCCACCGCGCTGGACGCCACCCCTCCCCTGCGCACGAACACGACCATCTCCTGCGTCATCACCAACGCCCGCCTCACCAAGGCCAAGGCCACCAAGGTCGCCCAGATCTCCGCCGATGCCTATGCACACACCATCTATCCCACCCACACCACCAACGACGGCGATGCCATCTTCGTCATGGCGACGGGTGAGGTGGAGGCAGGCGTGGACACCATTGGCATCCTCGCGACGCAGGCACTCGAGGGCGCCATTGCCGACGGGGTACGCAGCGCACGGGGGGCCTTTGGGCTCAAGGCGGCATGCGACCTTCCCTAAGGTGCGCTCCTGGCCTCTGGCACCCATGGGCTGTCTGGTAGAATGAGGGGCCGTGCGAGCCCGGCCATCGGGCTCGTCCCCTGTTTCCGAAACGAGCAAACGAGGCGCATGCAATTGATGGAAGACGCCGCCACGGCAAGCATCCGGACACCCCCCCCTGCCACCAGCGCCGATCAGCTTGGTCTGGGCTTTGAGGACGTCGTCGTGGTGTTTGCCAGCAACGAGTACTTTGCGCCCTACATGTCCGTCGCGCTTCAGTCGCTCGTTGAGAACGCAAGCCGTGAGCGTACCTATGACGTCATCGTCCTCACGCGCGACATCGTGCCCTCGACCATCGCCACGCTCCAGCGGCATCTTGAGGCATACGATAACGTCCATGTGGGATTCCTGGATGCGGAGGTCGCGCTCCGGGGGACACGGCTTCCCTGCCACGGCCACTTTCGCCCCGAGACGTTCTTCCGCCTACTCGCACCATGGCTGCTGCCCAACGTCGGCAAGGCCGTCTACCTTGACAGCGACCTGGTGGTGCTCGATGACATCGCCAAGCTCTACGACACGAACGTCGAGGGGTACCTGCTTGCCGCAACGCGCGACGCCGACATGATGGGACAGATCTGCGGCTACGACGGCACCGTGGAGCCCTACCTCTCCCAAGAGCTGGGCCTTGCGGACCCCACCCGCTATTTTCAGGCGGGGGTCGTGCTGCTCAACCTCGAGGCGTTCCGCTCCATCTTCGCCATCGCCGACATGCTCGAACTCTCCTGTCAGCGCATGTGGCGCTGGCTCGACCAGGACATTCTCAACATGCTGGCAGATGGCGAATACGTGCAGGTACCCATGAGATGGAACACGCTCATGGACTGGAAGCACCTCCGCCGCGAGCACATCATCGCCCAGGCGCCCGAGGATGTGCGTGCCCAGTACGAGGAGGCGCGTTCCAGCCCCGCCATCATTCACTACGCCGGGCCCGACGACCGCCCGTGGGACTATCCCGGCTGCGACATGGCAGATGTCTTCTGGGACTTTGCCACCAGGAGCGCCTTTGCGGCCGAGCTTGGCCTCCGCCTCGAGCACTCGCGCGAGAGCATGGAGGGGCGCGCCAACCGGGCAAAGGTCAATGTCATCTTCAAGGGCGTCTTCCCAGCGTTTGACTACCTCTGTCCCCCGGGTACCAAGCGCCGCACCAGCCTCATCAAGGCCTACGTGGCCATCGGCGGAGACATCACCTAGCCAGGCACGGCGCCCGCGCCCTAGTTGAACTTCACGAGTCTCTGTGCCAGGCGGTACACGTTGACCGTCGCCCTCCTGCCTGCAGCGGTGGGCAGGTTGGTGACCGTACCCACGAAGCCATGGCGCGCACGGCGATACATGCGCCTGTCATAGGCCCTCAGCTCGTCCCACAGCCTCTGACATTCGTCCATGGCGTCAGGATGATCGGAGAGGCGCGAGAACACCGAGCAGATGGCCATGATGATGGTGAAGTAGCCCACCATGTAGCCCTTGAGCTTGGCACAGTCGATGTCATCATAGAGATGGTACGCATGCATCATGAGACGGGCAACGCGCCAGTAGTGGTCGATCCTGCTCGTGAGCACCTTCTCGTTGACCGACTGGTCCTCACGGCCGATGAAGTAGCGGTAGAGGTCGACGTCCAGATAGTACAAGGTCCTGCAGCGAGGCAGGGGGACGTAGGCATAGATGTTGTCCACATAGAACGTGTGGGCCGGCATGGGAATGCCCCCGTCCCGCAGGACGTCGGCACGGTAGCAGAGCGCGTGCATGAGCAGGTACTGCGTCATGCGGAAGTGCCCGATGTCGTTCCAGCCGAAGACGCGGTGCACGGGCAGGGCAAAGCCGTAGCTCACGACCTTCTGGGTGTGGTCCTCCACATGCTCGTACACGTAGTTGCTGATGATGAGGTCCACGCGCTCCTCGTGCCGCTCGAAGTGGCGAATCTTCTCCAGCAGCGCCTTGAGGGCGGCGCCATCGACCCAGTCGTCGGAGTCAACCACCTTGAAGTACGTGCCCTCGGCGTTCTCGAGGCCCTTGAGCACGGCCATGCCATGGCCGCCGTTCCCCTGGTGCACGGCCTTCACGATGGTGGGGCAGCGCCTCTGCCAGTCCTGCGCCTTGGCAAGGGTGTCGTCCTTGGCCGACCCGTCATCCACGACGATGACCTGCACGTCCTCCGCATAGCCTGACCCCTCCAGGATGGAGCCGATGCAGTGGTCCATGTAAGCGGCAGAGTTGTAGCAGGGGATGGCAAAGCTGATGATCTTGTGCATGGAGAGAACGCTCCTACGGAACGGGGTCGTGTGAGGACGGTGACGGGCTAATGGCTCTGGATGAGATCATCCGAGAGCTCGAGGGCGGAGGCAACGACACCGTCCATGTCGTAGTAGCGATACTCCGCAAGGCGTCCGACCACGTGGAAGTTCACAACACCCTCGACGCGCTCGCGGTAGCCCTCGTAGAGCTTAACGTTTGCAGGCTCGTTGATGACATAGTAGGGCGTCTCGCCCATACCCGGCAGATACGTGCGGGAGTACTCGCGCATGATGGTCGTCCTGCCCGGCACCTCCTGGCCCGTCATGTGCTTGAACTCCGTGATGCGCGTGAAGTTCTCCGAGACGGTGTAGTTGACGGTGCCAACGGGCTGGAACTGATCGATCGGCAGGGTCTCGAAGACCATGTCGACCGTGCGATACGGCAGCGCACCCGCATCAAAGCCAAAGAGCTCGTCGAGCGCACCCGTGTAGACGAGCTCGCCGCCATAGACCCTGTCGCAGAGCCTCACCTGCGTGCCGCTCACCGAGACGAGGTCGCGCACGTCCACATCGAGGAAGACGTCGATGAGGTCGTGATCGAGCATGCGCTCGAAGAGCCTGGTATAGCCCTCCGCAGGCATGCCCTGGTGGGGGGCCTGCGGGAAGTAGTGGTCGTCATCGCCCACGAACACGGGCACGCGCCCCATGACGGCAGGGTCGATCTGGTCGGGCGTCTTGCCCCACTGCTTCATGGTGTAGCGCAAAAAGACGTTCTCGTACACGTAATCGGCCACCTCGGAGAGCTCGGGGTCGTTCTTCTCCCTGAGATCCATGATGGGAACCTTCTTGTTCTCGCCAAAGGTGGCAACGAGCTTCCGGTAGAGGTGCTCGCCCCTCTCGTCGCCAAACACGATCCTGAGCGACTGATGGTTGAAGGGCACCGGAACGAGCGTGCCACGCACGCTGGCACGCACCTTGTGATCATAGGCCGTCCACTCCGTGAAGCGTGAGAGGAACTCATGGACGCGCTCGTTGGTGGTGTGATAGATGTGCGGGCCGTACTTGTGGACGAGTATGCCTGCCTCGTCCTTGAAGTCGTACGCATTGCCCGCGATGTGGTTCCGCCGCTCGAGGATGGCGACCTTGTAGCCACATGCCTCCGCGAACCGGCGCGCGCAGACCGCACCCGCATAGCCTGCACCGACAACGACGGCATCGTAGGCCAGGGGATCGAAGCCTTCGGGCAGACCGTGAGAGATGCTCATGTGGATGACTCCTCGGATGTTGGCGGCACCACTGACGGTACCACAGGAAGAATACCTCGGGCAATTCTACCACGCGCACATATAATGGGCCCTGTGAGCCATAAACGGCCCCGCACCGCCCAGTGCCACGGCATCCGTGGCGGGTCATTCACGACATCTCGAGGAGAGGATACATGAGCAGCTTTCTGGAACGCATGAAGTCGCAGGCCCAGGCCACACGGAAGACCATCGTCCTGCCCGAGGGCGAAGACCCCCGCACCATCGAGGCCGCCCGGCAGATCGTGGCAGGGGGCCTGGCACACCTCATCATCCTTGGTGACCCCAACACAATCTCCGTCGCGGGCGCCACCGTCATCGACCCCACGACCTCCGATCGACACGAGGTCTATGCCCAGAGGTTCGCCGAGCTGCGCGCCAAGAAGGGCGTCACCATCGAGCAGGCCCGCGGTCAGATGGACGACGCCACCTACTTCGGCACGATGATGGTCAAGATGGGCGACGCCGACGGCCTCGTCTCGGGCGCCTGCCACTCCACGGCCAACACCCTGCGTCCCGCCCTCCAGATCCTGAGGACGGCCCCTGGCACCAAGCTCGTCTCCGCCTTCTTCGTCATGTGCACCCACTCCGAGTACGGCGAGCATGGTACCCTGATGTTCGCCGACTGCGGCCTCAACATCGACCCCACCGCCGACGAGCTCTCCGAGATCGCCCTTGCCACGGCCCACACCTGGAGGCAGTTCATGTCCGTGGAGCCCAAGGTGGCCATGCTCTCCTTCTCCACCAAGGGGTCGGCCAAGGGAGAGGTGCCCACCAAGGTGCAGGAGGCCACCGAGCTCGCCCATCAGAAGGATCCCGGCCTCGCCCTCGATGGCGACCTCCAACTTGATGCCGCCCTCGAGCCGAGCGTTGCCGCCCTCAAGGCCCCTGGCTCCACCGTTGCCGGTCACGCAGACGTCCTCGTCTTTCCCAACCTCGCGGCGGGCAACATCGGCTACAAGCTCGTACAGCGCTTTGCCAAGGCCGACGCCTACGGCCCCATCCTGCAGGGCATCGCCAAGCCCGTCAACGACCTCTCCCGTGGATGCTCCGCCGAGGACATCGTGGGCGTCGTGGCCATCACGGCCGTCCAGGCCCAGATGGCCGAGGGGGCATAGGCAAGGCGCTCACACATGCACCCATGGACGGGGGCGACGGACGGTTCCGTCGCCCCCCTGGCATGACGGGCGTCTGGGGCCAGCTATTCTGCGGTGGGCGCCTCCTCTGCCTGGCGGATCCACTCCGCGGGCATGAGCCAGCCGTGCTGATCCGTATGGAGCAGCTCCTCGGCCCGCTCGCTGAGGGGCTCTCCGAAGTACTCCTCGTAGCACTGGACGATGGAGGGGTTCTCGTAGGAGTTTCGGTACGTCTCGTGACGGTCGAGGCCATAGAGGACCTGGCCGCGTGCGCCGGCAAGCTCCTCGCCCTCGTGGATGGGCTGTCCACCACCGCCGACACAGCCACCGGGGCAGGCCATGACCTCCACGAAGTCGTAGGAGGCCTCACCGGCGACGATCGCGTCGCACAGCCTGCGGGCGTTCCCGAGGCCCGAGGCAACGGCGACGCGCACCTCGGTGCCCGCCATGTCAAACGTGGCCTCCTTCCATCCCTCGAGGCCACGCACGTCCTCGAACATGTCGCTCTTGGGCGCCTCCCCCGTCACGACGTGGTAGGCGGTCCTGAGGGCGGCCTCCATGACGCCGCCCGTGGCACCAAAGATGATGCCGGCGCCCGAGCCGTAGCCTAAGGGCTCGTCAAACGGTTCGGGCTTCAGGGCGAACACATCCACATGATCGGCCCGCAGCATGCGTACGATCTCGCGCACCGTGAGCGAGCAGTCCATGTCCGGATCACCGCAGGCATCATTGAGGTTGGGATAGGCGACCTCGGCCTTCTTGGCCAGACACGGCATGATGGAGAGGCAGAAGATCCGATGCGGGTCTATGCCAAGCCGCTCGGCGTAATAGCTCTTGACCACGGCACCGAACATGCCCTGAGGGCTCTTGCTGGTCGAGAGGCCATCAACGAGCTGGGGATAGTGCGCCTTGCAGAAGCGCACCCACCCGGGGCAGCACGAGGTGAACATGGGGTAGCCGGAGCCCTCGCCCGAGGCGTTCCTCCGCATGTGCACGAGCAGCTCGGCGGACTCCTCCATGATGGTGAGGTCGGCCGAGAAGTCGGTGTTCACGACGTAGTCGAAGCCCATGGGACGCAGGGCCGCCACGAGGTGCTCGATGGTGGCCTGCTCGTCATCAAGGCCCCAGAAGTCACCCCAGCTCGTGCGCACCGAGGGGGCAATCTGCACGATGGTGGTCACCGTGGGATCCGCAAGCGCGTCGTACACGCGCTCCACGTCGTCGCGCTCGCGTAGGGCGCCCGTGGGGCAGTGCGTGATGCACTGGCCGCAGAGCGTGCAGTCCACGTCGTTGATGTCGGCGCCACGTGCCACGTCCACGAAGGTGTGGGTGGCGCGGTTGGTGATGTCCCACACATGCGAGGACTGCATCTTGTCACACACTTGGATGCAGCGCATGCAACGGATGCACTTATCGTTGTCGCGGATGAGCGGGAAGCCCTGGGGCCATGGGGAGTGCATGAGCATCTGCTGCCGTGGCTTGCCGATGACGCCCAAGCTCGTGGCGATGTCCAGGAGGTGACAGCTGTCCGACCTCGTGCACGTGGGGCATTCGACGTCATGCTGGGAGAGCAGGAGCCTCGTGTTCTCGCGGCGCGCGAGACGCACCTTGGGTGAGTTGGTGTGGATGACCATACCCTCGGCCACATAGTTGTTGCACGAGGCCACCAGACGCTCTGACCCCTCGACCTCCACCATGCAGATGCGACATGAGCCAATCTCGTTGATGCCCTTGAGAAAGCAGAGCGTGGGGACATCCTGCCCTGCCTGGCGACATGCCTCGAGGATGGTCGCGCTGCGCGGCACCGTCACCCGCGTACCGTCAACGACAAGCGTGACCGGCTCCTCCGCCTCGCCCTCGTTCATGTGTGATGTGAGCTGTGTTACCACTCGAACACCCTCCCCCCGCGGAACGCACCATAGCCAAAGTGGTCGCAGTGCAGGCATCGCGATGCCTCCTGCATGACCTCCTCCTTGGAGAGGCCCACCTCTATCTCGTCAAAGTCGCGCACGCGCTCGTCGGCCTCCCTGAGGGTGGTCTCCGACCGGCCACAGGGACCCACATCCCGAAACTGTATGGGAGGGATGTCGAAGTCAAGCTCGATCTTGTGATTGAAACCGAGGTAGTTGTCGATGTTGCCCGCAGCGATCTTGCCGGCGTTGATGGCCCGGATGACCGTCGCAGGGCCACTCTGGCAGTCGCCACCCACATACACGTCGTCGAATCCCAGCGCCGAGGCGTCGCTCTTGGTGACGAACCTGCCGTGCTTGGTCTGAAAGCCCCCCTCCTCGAAGGGCGCGGAGTCGATGGCCTGGCCGATGGCGACGATGACGCGTTCGCAGGGCAGCGTCACCTCGGAGGCATCGGCAGGGCGTGGCGCCGGCCGCCCACCCTTGAAGGCACCAATGACCTGTGGCTGCACGACAAGGCCACACACCGCACCCGCCTCGTCGGTCTCGATGCGCACGGGTGCGTTGAGCTGCAGGAGCTCACAGCCCTCCGCCTCGGCACCCCCGATCTCCTCGTCCTGGGCGGTCATGTCCGCCACGCGGCGACGGTAGACGATCGTGACCTTGTCAGCCCCACAGCGCACCGAGGAGCGTGCGGCGTCCATGGCCACGTTGCCACCACCGATGATGCACACGCGCTGGCCGGAGAAGTCCGGCGTCTCGTCGTCCCCTATGGCGCGCAGCATGTCAACGGCAGAGGCAACGCCTTCAGCATCCTCGCCGTCGAGTCCAAGCTTGCGATCAGCATGCGCACCAATGGCGATATAGACGGCATCGTGGGCGTCCCTCAACGCAGCGATGTCCGTCACCCGTGTCTCACGCACCACATCGATGCCGCGGCCGAGGATCCATTGAATCTCGCCGTCGAGCTGCTCGCGCGGAAGACGATAGGCCGGGATGCCATAGCGCAGCATGCCGCCCAGGTGCTTGCGCTGCTCGAGGATCGTGACATGGTGCCCCATGAGCGTGAGGTAGTAGGCACAGCTGAGGCCGGCAGGCCCGCCACCAACGACGGCTATCTCCTTTCCGGTCCCCTCGGCCATCCGAGGCATGTAGCTCCCCTCCATGTGCTCGCAGGCATAGCGCTTGATGGCACGGATGTTCATGGGATCGTCAATCATGCCACGGCGGCAGTTGATCTCGCAGGGATGCTCGCACACGAGGCCGCACACAAGCGGCAGCGGATTGTCCTTGCGGATGAGACGCACGGCATCCGTATTGCGACCGGCGGCGACAAGGGCGATGTAACCCGGGATGTCCACGCCTGCGGGACACCCGGAGACGCAGGGCACGAGGCTCGACTGCTCGAAGCCGCACGAGCGACGGGTGATATGGTGCATGAAGTCGTCATGGAAGCCCTTGACCGCCCGCAGCGCCATGGCACCGGCCTCAAAGCCGATGGCACAATCCGCCGAGAGGTAGACACTCCTCGAGAGGCGCTCGATCTCCGTAAGCGTATCCATCGTGGCCGAGCCGTTGAGCACGTCCGACAGCAGGTGCCTGAGTGTCCTCAGCCCCACGCGGCAGGGTGTGCACTTACCGCAGCTCTGCGTGGAGCACATGTCCACGAACGCCATCGTGAACTCCACCGGGCAGGGCGCCAGCGAGCTGACGGCCAGCCTCCGTCCCAGCGCCGCGTGCAGCTCATCCATGATCTGCTGCTCTTCGCTGCGCTCCATGACATGCATGCGCGCCATGGCACTCCTCTCCCCTCCGGTGGCCCACATCGTCCCCACGGTGCGCGGCCCCCTATGGAGGCGCGCGCCCCGGAAGACGTACGCCAAGAGAAGATGGTAGCCCCACACATGGGCTGGAGGGGCGGCTTCACTTCCCGAGGCGGCTAGAGGAAGCGTGTCATCGGCAAACGCGACGGTAGATGCCCTACCACACGAAGCGCAGGCCCCGGTGACGGGAAGGCTCCCAGGGCGAGTGCCCCTCGAGGAAGCGGGCGAGCAGGTCGGGCACCTCGACGGCGACGGTGCCCACGACCGGGCACTCCCCCAGCATCCCGTAGCCACCCGTGCCCGTGGCACGGTAGTCGTTGCAGGCGAGCCGCATGACGTCGGGCACAGGGCCACCATCCGCCAGTGCGAGCGAGACGATGCGTTCTCCCACGGGGCGACTCAGGTCCGCCACGGCACTGATGCCCTCATAGAGGTCGAAGTTGTAGTGCTCCTCCTTGGGACGCAGGAAGAGGTCGCTCACGCGTGGCGAGCCTGACTCGTCGAGCTCCAGGTAGGAAGCGCAGCGCTCGAGGGCACCCCTGAGCGCCTCCCGGGACACGCTCAGCACCATGAGCAGGTTGGAGAAGGGGTAGGCCACGCAGATGGCGCGCTGGGTGACCACCTCGCCCAGGCCCACGGCCCCGTTGGGCAGCGCCGTGCAGGACAGGTCCGCACCCGTGGCATCAAGTTGCGCCGCGTTGACGAGCGTGGCCACGCGGCTGCCCGAGAGCGCCACATCCAGCTTCCCCTCGCAGGGGATGGCCTCGACCAGCCTGCCCACGGGCTCATCAAGCCATCGCTCGACATCCTCCTCGAGGGAGGAGAGCGCACGCACGACGCGCCCGTCCACGGAGGCTCCCGCAGGCACCAGGTGGGACGTCCAGCTCATGCCCGCCCCATCATCCCATGTACCCCGCACGTCGACGTAGTGCAGCGCGTTGGCTGCCGGCTGCACCGCCCAGGTGGAGCCAATCCGCACGCCGGGAACGGCCATATGTTGGTGCCCCGTGAGCAGGAGGTCGAAGCCACAGCCGCGCGCCATCTCGCAGGCCAGGTTCTCGCGCGTGGGAGAGAGCCGGCGCCCCGTCTCGAGATCCTCCTCGAAACCCCCATGGTAGATGCAGATCGAGACGTCGCACGCGCCGGCAAGCTCGTGCGCCACGCGACGCGCCGCCTCCATGGTGTCGCCCACCACGAGACCGTCGAGGTTCCCGGGACGCTCCCACACGTTCACGTAGTCCGTGACGATGCCCGTGATGCCCACGACGAGGCCGCTCTCCAGCGTCCGCATGACCCAGGGCACGATGGGGAGCTCCCGGCGCGCGTCCGTGACATTGGCGCAGACGCACTGGCCATCCATGTCCTGGAGGTAGCCCGCAAGGATGTCGCGGCCAAAGTTGAAGTCGTGGTTGCCCAGGGTGAAGACGTCCACGCCCAGGGCGTTGAACGCGCGTGCGGCGGGGTTCGTGCCCAGGGCGCCCCGCTGCATCCACCGTCGCATGAGGGGCGTGCCCTGCAGGCTGTCGCCCCCATCGATCACCAGGGTGTCGCCGCGAGGCACGCCGGATGCCTCCGGACCCTCCCATGCCGAGCGTGCAATCGCCGAGACGCCCGCACCCAGGCGCGCGCCCGTGGCATAGTCCACCGGCAGGAGGTGCCCATGGGTGTCCGAGGTGAACACCACGCGCAGGGATGTGCGGCCCATGGGCTACGCCCCCCGCGTGAGCCTGGTCCTGATGCGCGTGGAGACCCACTCCACCACGAGGATGAGCACGACCAACCCCACGAGGATGGATCCCGCCTGGTTCCACCGGTAGCTGTTCATGGCAAAGATGAGCGGCGCGCCGATGCCGCCGGCACCCACGAGGCCCAGCACCGTGGCGTCGCGGAGGTTCATGTCAAAGCGGTAGATGGCCGTCGAGACAAAGCTCGAGGCCAGCTGGGGAATCACGCCGAAGCGAATCTTGCGCCAGGTGGTGCAACCCTCGGCGTCGAGCGACTCCAGCACGCGCCTGTCGAGGTCCTCGATGGACTCGATGTACATCTTGCACACCATGCCCACGGAGCACAGCGACATCGTGAGCAGGCCCGCAAAGGCCCCCGGACCGGTCACGCGCACGAACATGAGGCCGTAGACGAAGGGTGGGATGGTACGCACGGCCATGATGAGGAGGCGGGCGATGAGGGCGATGGGCTGGGAGACGAGATTCGACGAGGCCAAGAACGCCAGTGGGATGGAGATGATGGCCCCGACGACCGTGCCGAGGAACGCTATGCAGATGGTCTCGAGGAGCAGGTAGGGAACGCCCTGCGTCGTGAGGTTGAACAGCAGGGACGGGTCAGGGTGCGCGATGCCGCCCAGGATGTTGAGGGCTATCTGCGTGCCGTTCTGCCCCGTGCCCGCCGCCTCGACGGCGCTGCCGCTCCACACGAGCAGCGCCACGACCACCAGCGTCACGGCAAGCTCGAAGACCCACGGACGCGGGCGCTCCTCGTAGGCGCGCCGGATGCTGTCATTCATGGGCCACCCCCTAGCTCAGGCGCCTGCGCGCGGCACGGCTGACGGTCTCGATGACGAACACGGTCACGAACAGCGCCACGATCACCATGCCCACGTCGGGATACATGCGCCAGCCGAGACGCTCGTTGAGGAGCAGGCCCAGGCCGCCGGCGCCCACATAGCCCAAGATGGAGGCATAGCGCACATTGCCCTCGAAGCAGTAGAGGCAGTTGGAGAGGTAGGACGGCGCAATCTGCGGCAGGATGGCCCACCGACAGGCGCGTACCTTGCCCGCGCCCATGGCCTCCATGGCCTCGAAGGCGCCCATGTCGACGACCTCGATCTCCTCGTAGAGGATCTTGCCCACGTAGGCAAAGGTGAAGACCGCAATGGCCGTCGTGCCCGCCAGCGTGCCCAGGCCAAAGATGTAGGTGGCGATGAGCGCCGTGACGATGGTAGGCAGCGTGCGGATGATGCTCAGCAGCAGGCGCATGATGGCGACGACCACACGACTGTGCACGATGTTGGTGGAGGCCGCGACGGCAAAGGGGATCACGAGGACCGAGCCGACGAACGAGCCCAGCAGCGACATCTTGATGGTGTCGAACAGCGGCTGCCACACGTCACCCATGTACGACCAGTTGGGGGGAGCCATGGCCCTCAGGATGTCGAAGAAGGCGGAGCCCCTGGCGGCGAGCACCGCGGGGTCGAATTTGGTGACCCGTATGGAGAGCACCGAGAGCGCCAGGATGAACAGGGCGGCCAAAGGAACCCTGCTCGCCCGCTTGGTGACCGTGGAGCCGTTGGGCAGCGTGATGGTCGTCGGCCTGAAGATGTGGTCGAAGGCCGTGAGGCGGATGCCGCCTGAGATGGTGGGCCCCCCGCCCCTACTCGTTCCCATCGGCGCCCTCCCCTCCCTCGGGGATCCTCTCGTCCAGCAGGTGGGCCGCCTCGTCCGCACCATAGATCCTCGCGAGCACGGACTGGTTGACGTCCCTGGCGTCACCCCAGTACACGACCTCGCCCGCACTGATGCCCAGCACGCTGTCGCAGTACTCCAGGGCCAGGTCCACATGGTGGATGTTGAGCAGGACGGTGATGCCCATCTCCTGGTTGATGCGCTTGAGGTCGCCCATCACGCGCCGGGCCGTCATGGGGTCGAGGGAGGCCACGGGCTCGTCGGCCAGGATGATCGTGGGATCCTGCGTGAGCGTGCGCGCCAGTGCCACACGCTGCTGCTGGCCGCCGGAGAGCTGGTCCACGCGGACGTAGGCCTTATCCAGGATGCCCATCTTGTCGAGGGATTCCAGCGCCCTCAGCCTCTCGTCCTTGGTGAAGATGCCCAGGACGGAACGCCACCAGGGAACGTCGGGCACGAATGCCGTGAGCACGTTCTTGATGACGGTCGTGCGCGTGATGAGGTTGAACGACTGGAAGATCATGCCGATGTTGCGCCGAAACTTCCTGAGCGAGGCGCCGTGCAGGCTTCCCACGTCGGTGCCATCGACTACGATCGTGCCCTGGCTGATGGGGTTCAGGCGGTTGACGGTGCGGATGAGGGTCGACTTGCCCGCGCCCGAACGGCCGATGATGGCCACGAAGCGCCCGTCCTCGATGGTGAGGTCGACGTCCTTGAGCGCCTCAAAGCCATTGGGATACCTCATATACATGTGGGAGAACTCGATCATGTGCGTCCCATTCGATGATGGATGGCGGATGTGCCAGGCGTGCACGAGAGAGGCCCGGTGGGCTGGACGCCGCGCCGGGCCTCGGGTCGCATGCTAGTTACCCTGGGATTTGAGCTGCTTGATCAGTTCCTGGGCCTCGCGCTCCCCATCGTAGTCGGAGTCCTTGGCCTCCACGTAGCCCTTGTGGCTGTAGATGGCGATGACCTGCTTGCCCTCGTCGGTGTTGCCGATGTCGATCATGACCGTGGAGAAGGCCCGCTTGAAGTCATCGGTCATCGTGGGCGAGGACTTGCTGCAGCTCACCGTGTCGTTGTGGATGGCCTGGGTGACGCCAATCACGTTGGTCTCTTCCCAGATGCTGGCGCTCCGACCGTAGTCGGACTGCCACTTGGACTCGTAGTCGCGCCTGCCGTCCGCATAGACGCAGAGCACGTCGACCTGGCCCGAGGCAAGGCGCGCGAACGCAGAGCCGTAGGAGTCGGCCTGTACGGCATGGGGCAGGTCGAGGATCGTTTTCTGGTAGTTGTCCTTCAGCCAGAGGGACGGGTAGATATAGCCCGCCGACGACGAGGAGTTCATGATGCTCCAGTTGGCGTCCGCAAGGTCATCCCAGGTGAGATCCTCGCCATCGTTGACCTTGGCCCCAAGCGCGACGCCCTTGTCGGAGGGGCCGGCAATCATGAGGGCACGATAGGACGCGACCTGCTCGGAGGTTGCTTGGGTCGGCTTCTGGTCGTTCCAGTCCTTGGCGTCGTCGGCATCGATGGACAGGCCATCGCGCGTGGCGGTGAGGAGCACCTCACAGCCATCGGAGTAGAGCACGTACGTGCCGGCGGGAATGAAGCCCACGTCGGTGGTGCCCGAGCTCAGCGCCTCCCCGACGGCCTCATAGCTCGTGCCCACCGTGATGTCCACGTCGTTGACGGTGTAGCCCTGGTTGGAGAGCCCGTCCTTGAGCATCTGTTTCAGGGGCTCGGTAGTCGTGATGATGTCATCGGGATCCTTCGAGGGCACGAACCCGATGTGCAGCGTGTCAATGGACCTGGCGTCGGCGCCCGACGGGGAGCCGCCGCAGCCTGCGAGCGCAAGGGCCGAGAGGGCTGTGCCCGCGCCGGCAATGCCAACGAACTGACGCCTGGTAAGGCTGGAGGATGGGCCGTTGGACATGGGTCTCCCTTCAGAGCGCCCCAGTGGGCGTGGACATGGTCGCGGCCGTAGCCGCGGTGGGCCTATGGATCCACCATCCACAGAATACTCGCCAAAAGGCCGCACGCAATCAAGAAAGAAAAACCACGCCATCGCCGACCAGACCAAAGGGACAGGGAACGGCGCGCGCGCCGAGGCGCTACGCGGCGGAAGGGGGCTGGGCGTCCGGGTGGGGACCAGCCGCGCGCACCTCATCGGCCATGTCGGGGTACTTCTCGGCGGCGTTGTCCACGAACATCTGCGCGAGGGAACGCGCGGACCTGTCGTATGCCCCCTTGTCCGCCCACGTGTCCCGCGGGTTGAGCACGTGCTCGTCGACGCCCTCGATGTGCTGGGGGACGTCGACGTTGAGCACGGGGTCGTGCACGTACTGGGTGTTCTCGGCCGAGCCGTTGAGCGCGGCGCTCACCATCAGACGTGTGGAGGCGAGATCCATACGCTTGCCCGTGCCGTAGGGACCGCCCGTCCACCCCGTGTTGATGAGGTACACGCGCGTGCCCACACGATCCATCTTCCTACCGAACATGTCGGCATACAGGAGCGGCGAGAGCGGCATGAAGGGCTCGCCAAAGAGCGTCGAGAACGTGGGCGTGGGCTCGGTGACGCCGCGCTCGGTGCCTGCGACCTTGCTCGTGAAGCCCGAGAGGAAGTGATACATCGCGCCATTGGTGTCGAGCCTGCTGATGGGAGGCAGCACGCCAAACGAGTCGCAGGTAAGGAAGATGACGACGTTGGGGTAGCGGCCTTGGCCCATGATCTGTGCGTTATCAATGAAGTCGATGGGATAGGCGACGCGCGTGTTCTCCGTGATCGCGTCATCGTAGTAGTCAGGCCTACGCGAGACGGGGTCGACGACCACGTTCTCGCAGATGGAGCCAAAGCGGATGGCGTTAAAGATCTCCGGCTCCGTGACCGCGGAGATGCGGATGGCCTTGGCGTAGCAGCCACCCTCGAAGTTGAAGATGCTGTTCTCGGCCCACCCATGTTCGTCGTCCCCTATGAGCGTGCGCTGGGGATCCGCCGAGAGCGTGGTCTTGCCGGTGCCCGAAAGGCCAAAGAACACGGCCGACTCACCGGTACGCGGGTCCATGTTCGCAGAGGAGTGCATGGGCAGCACGTTCTCCTCGATGGGCATGAGGTAGTTCATGACCGAGAAGATGGACTTCTTGATCTCTCCGGAGTACTTGGTGCCCGCAATGAGGATCTCATGCTCCTGGAAGTTGAGCAGCACCACGGCCTCGGAATGCGTGCCATAGACCGCAGGATCGAGCTTGAGGCCCGGAGCCACCAGCACCGAGAAGTCCTGGGGATCGAAGTCCACGAGCTGGCGACGAGAGGGACGAACGAGCAGCTGACGGGCGAAGAGTGCCTGGCTCGCCCGCTCGCACACCACCAGGAACGTGCGACCCCACCGTCGATCCGCCCCTGCGATGGCATGGACGATGTAGAGGTCGCGCGCCTCAAGGTAGTCACAGACGGCCTCCTTCACCTTGGCATAGCCCTCCTGTGAGAAGGGCTTGTTGACCGACCCCCAGGCGATCTGGTCGTGTACGTCGGGCGTGTCGACGATGAAGCGATCCTGGGGCGAGCGGCCCGTGTAGCGCCCGGTCTTGACGGCGAGCGCACCCGTCTCCGTGAGGCTGCCCTCGTTCGACGCGAGCGCCTTCTCCACCAGGACCGCCGGCGAGGCATCCACCAAGATGGAGCCATGGCATTCCCCGAGTCCACACGCCTTGAGTTCGTCGTGAATCATTGGACCTCCCTGAGTGATTGGTTCCTTCTCTAGCCTTATTAGGGTAACCCGATTGCGCCACAAGCGCACAACTTGTAACAATGCTGCGTTCTCACGTACCCCGCTGGCAACTCACGGTAAGCTAGATCCACCAAAGAAAGGAGCGCCATGGCCGAGAACGTAACCATCGCAAATGGGAGCCTCTCCGCGGAGGTGAGCCCCCATGGGGCCGAACTGCAGAGCATCCGTCTTGCGGAAGACGAGTTCCTCTGGCAGGGGAACGCCACCTGGTGGCCCCGTCGATCCCCTGTTCTCTTCCCCATCGTGGGGAGCCTGCGCGGCGACAATGCCCTGAGCGCCGCAGGCAAGGTGTCGCTCAAACGTCATGGGCTCGCACGCACCCTCGATCACACAATCGTCTCCTCCTCCGAGGATGACGTCAGGTTCGAGCTTGTCAGCACCGAGGAGACCCACGAGCTCTACCCCTATGACTTCCGTCTCAACGTGAGCTATGCGGTTCATGCCGGCACACTCGAGGAGCGCTTCGACATCGTCAACACCGGCACGGTCGCCCTCCCCTATGCCGTGGGAGGACACCCCGCCTTCAACGTGCCCACACCCCAGAGCGAGAACGACTTCTCCTCCTATCGCCTGGAGTTCGCCCGTCCCTGGACCTATGCCACCCCACGCATCGACACCAAGACGGGCCTGCTGGACTTCTCCGACCGCCTGCCGCTCCTGGATGACAGCGACACGCTCGCACTCACGCACGCACTGTTCTCCGTGGACACGCTCGTCTTCGAGGATGTGCCCGAATGCACGGTCACCCTGCTCTCCGATGCGGGTCATGGCATCGAGGTCTCGTTCGAGGACTTCCAGTACCTGGGTGTCTGGTCCGCCGCGCACGATGCCCCCTTCGTGGCGCTCGAGCCGTGGACGGGCTGTGCCACCGCCACCGACGAGGACGACGTCTTCGAGCACAAGCGGGGCATGAGCTCGCTCGCCCCCGGCGAGACGGCGTCCCATGCCTTCACCATCCGTCCGTTCTAGGCAACGCGCCCAGAGGCATGCGAGGCCCGCCCGGCACTGGGTCGGACGGGCCTCGGCCCTGTGCGTGCCTTCATCACGCACAGGGCCGCTAACCAAGCAGCTCCTCGACATCGAGGGCGATCATGAGCTCCTCGTTCGTGGGAACCACGAGCACCTTGACCGCGGAATCGTCCGCAGAGATGGCATAGGGCTCATCGGAGCGGACGGCATTGCTGGTCTCGTCGACCCTGACGCCGAGCCACGCGAGCTCCCGGGCGATGCCCATGCGCATCGTTGATGAGTTCTCACCAATGCCCGCGGTGAAGACCATGGTGTCAAAGCCATGCATGGCCTGCGCCATTTCGGCGATGAGCTGGCCCGTGCGGTAGTAGAACATGTCCAGTGCCAACGTACAGTTGGCATCCCCCCTGTTCATGCCCTCCTCGATGTCACGAGAGTCGGAGGAGACGGCAGAGAGGGCAAGCAGGCCGGACTGTTTGTTCATCATGGTGTCGATCTCGTCGATGGAGTAACCGCCCACGCGGTTGAGGTAGAACACCGTGGCGGGGTCGATGGAGCCGCAGCGGGTGCCCATGATGAGGCCATCGAGCGGCGTGAGCCCCATGGTGGTGTCCATGTCATGACCATCCTGGATGGCAGAGAGCGATGCCCCGGAGCCCAGGTGACAGGACACCAGCTTGTGCACGTCCCCCCTCAGGAACTCGCTCGTGCGCCTCCAGATGTAGCGATGCGAGGTGCCATGCGCACCATACTTGCGGATGTGCAGCTTGTCCACCACATGGCGCGGCAGGGCGTAGCGCCAGGCCTTCTCGGGCATGCCGTAGTGGAAGGACGTGTCGGCAACGATGACGTTGCCGATGGAGGGGAACATTTCGCGGCAGATCTCGATGACGTCGGCCTCCACATAGTTGTGCAGCGGCGCCAGGGGGGCCACCTCGCGCACCCAGCCCAGCGTCTCGTCCGTGACGACCTTGGACTCGGGGAAGTACCAGCCGCCCTGCACCACGCGATGCCCGATGCCCTCGATCTTGCCCTCGTCAAAGCCAGCGGCATCGAGAATCTCGAACACGTGCTTGATGGCATGCTTGTGATCGGGCAGCGCGACCTCGAGCCTCTGCCTCTCGCCACCGTCCTCCTCATGCCCCACGAAGGAGCCGTCGATGCCGATGCGCTCGCAGTTGCCCTTCGCGTACACCTCCTGCGTCTTGGTGTCGAGCAGCTGATACTTGAGCGACGAGCTGCCTGCGTTGATGACCAGTACCCTCATGACTCTCCTCTCGCGGGCTGTGCCCCCCGTGCCTGCGTAGACGTGGACATGATAGCCCTCCGTGACCCTTACTCCACAGTGCCCGCGCCCTCTGGACCACCATCGGTCATGATCCGCCCGCCAAGGACGTGCATGTGGAGGTGATGGATCGTCTGGCCGGCATCGTTGCCGGTGTTGGTGATCACACGGAACCCCGTCTTGTCCACACCCGTGATGCGCGCGACCTCGCCAACACCATGTACGAGCGCCTCGAGCAGGTCGGCAGGGACGCCATCGGTGATGTTCTCATAGTGATTCTTCGGAACCACGAGCACATGCACGGGCGCAAGGGGGTGGGCATCCTTGAAGGCCGTAACCCTGTCGTCCTCGTACACGTACTCAGACTCGATTTCGTGATTCGCGATCTTACAGAAGATGCAGTCGTCCTTGGTGGCCATGGCAACCCTCCCTACTCGTCGACGAACGATGCCGCAGGCGCCGAGGTGGTGTCGGGAACGTCAGCCGACACGTCGTCGTCACCCGTAAGCACCTGCACCTTCTGCTCGGCCTCGGCGAGCCGTGCACGGAGGCTGGCAAGGAGCTCCACCCCCCTGCCGTAGTAGGCCAGCGAGTCCTCGAGCTCGAGGTCTCCGGATTCCAGCTCGCGAACGATGCGCTCGAGCTCCACGGACGCCTCCTTGAAGCTCATGTCCTCGATCTTCCTGTCAAACGTCTCAGCCACGATGGCTCCCATCTCCCGTGCTGACGTCCCCGTCGGCATTCCCTGTCTTGATACCACTCACCTGTGCCACAAACGAGCCCTGCCCCAACAGGACGAAGACCTCCTGGCCCCTAGCGAGCGACGCGGCATGCGACACCACGCGGCCCCTCCCATCCCGCACGATGGCATAGCCGCGAGCGAGCACCTTGAGGGGCGAGAGCGCCTCCAGCGTGCCGGCACTGCGCGCCATCACCGCCTCGAAGGGACGCAGGATACGGCCGGGAAGCGCTCGCAGGTGCCGTTCGCTCTGGGCAAGGGTGGCACCCTGTTGCCTCAGCATGCGGGGCATGGCACCCTGCAGCCGCTCGGCCGTCTGCGCGAGGTCACTCTCCCGCGCGTGAAGCTGCGCGGCAGGGTCGGTCAGACAGGGGCGTGCGGCATAGGCGTCAAGCTGTGCGGCACGGGAGGAAAGCCCGCCCCGCATGGCCTTGGCAAGCTCGGCCGAGAGCACCCCCACGCGCTCCTTCCCGAGCGCCACCGTCTGTCCAAAGGCATGCGCGAGGCGACTTGCGCGCGTCTGCGTGATGCTCACCAGCTCGTCGAATGCCGGCGCAACGGACTCCGCCGCCGCCGTAGGCGTGGACTGGCGCCGGTCGGAGACCATGTCACAGATGGAGGTGTCGGGCTCGTGACCGATGCCTGTGACCACCGGAACGGGGCAGGCAGCAACCGCACGAGCCAGTGCCTCGTCGTTGAAGGTCATGAGATCCTCGAAGGAGCCTCCGCCACGCACCAGCAGGATGCAATCGGGGTGCGCGGCGGCGGCCACATCAAGCGCGCGCATGATGGTTGCGGGAGCCTCGGACCCCTGAACGGAGCAGCCCACCTCCAGAATCTCCACGAGGGGGTTCCTGCGTGCGAGCGTGCGCCTGACATCCTCGATGACGCTGCCCGAGAGGGACGTGACCACGGCCACGCGCGTGCAGAAGCGCGGTATGGGGCGCTTGCGTGCCAGATCCATAAGCCCCTCGCGCTCAAGCTTACGCGCGAGTTTGGCAACCTGCTGACGCAGACGCCCCTCGCCTTCCTGGGACAGGCTCTTGACAATGAAGGAGAGACGGCCCGATCCCTGGTAGACGTCAAACGAGCCCGTCAGCTGAATCCTGAGGCCATCCTTGAGCTCGAAGCCACAGCCTGCATAGATGCCACGCCACACGATGACCGACAGGGATGACTCAGCGTCCTTGACCTCAAAGTAGCAGTGTCCCGAGCGTGCGTTGGGTCCCCTGAACCCACTCACCTCGCCGATGACCACAAGGGTCGGGATGGCGGATACGGCCCCCTTGGCGATGCGCACGGCCTCGCTGACGCTGAGGACTCGCTCGTTCGCCATGCTAGCTCCTCCTGTTGACGCGGCCCATGTAGTAGAGCAGCTGCATCACGGACACGAGAGCCGATGCCACATAGGTGAGGGCCGCCGCGGTCAGCACCTGACGGGCGCCCCGCTGATCGATGCCACCACCATTGCTGCCGAGAAAAGCGACGGCCCGACGGGACGCGTCAATCTCCACCGGCAGCGTGACCAGCTGGAAGAGCACCGTGAACGCGAAGAGGAACACGGCTAGGCGCATGAGTCCCAGGAAGTTGAGGAGTATGCCCGTCAGAAGAACGACGCCCCAGGCATTACTGGTGAAGTTGACGACGGGCACGAGGGTCGTGCGGATGCGGCCGGGCAGATAGCCACGGGCCGTCTGAACGGCATGGCCCGCCTCATGGCAGGCAACGGCCACGGACGCGACGGAGCCGCCGCCGCTGTTCTCGGGCGAGAGGTGCAGCATGCTGTCACGTGGGTCGAAGTAGTCCGTGAGGTGGCCGGCGACGCTGCCGATGCCCACGAAGGACGCGCCCTCCGCATCCAGCATGCGACGGGCGACCTCCGCCCCCGTCTGCCCCGATGAGGCGGGAACCGCTGACCAGCGCGCGTACGTGCGCTTGATGTATGCCTGGGTGAGACCGCCCAGAACGAGAGAGACGATGATGATGAGCCAGTAGCTCATGTCTCCGTACAAGAGAGAGGTATGCATGGAAGGCCTCCTGACGTAGAGATACTGGGTGATGTGTACCCCCTGCGCAGCGCAGACCACCCATACAGGGAAGATACCATGCATATGCTACAACAACGAACCATGACCCTAGGCTAGAGGAGCTCCACGCGTCCCTCCTTGACGGTGAGCCCCGTCTCGCCCGCAAGAAGCCGCTCCAACTGCCTGCCCACCAGCTCGTAGCGCCAGCCGGACGTGCGGATGCGCGCCTCACTGCGCCCCTGCATGAAGTCCAGGAGGTCATCCTTGGTGGCAATGACCTGTGACGCAATGCCACTCTTGTTGGAGACGACCCTGAGCATGGCATACATGAGGTCGAGCACGCCCTCCACCTCCTGGGAGGGGCGCTCGTGGTGGCTCCTCTTGGGATATGTCTCGGGACGTGCCTTGGCACCGCGCTCGATGGCGGCAAGGGCGCCCTGGGCGTCCCTGCCCTTGAGCTGCTCGGCACCGCGAATGCGTCGCAGGCGCTCGGGCGAGTGCGGCAGACGTTTGCAGGCCTCCACGACGACCTCGTCGGAGACGACCCACTTGCGCGGCATGTCCCGCTGTGCCGCAAGCTCCTCACGCCAGGCACAGAGCTCTCGGGCAACGGCAAGCTGCTTGCGCGTGAGCGAGTTCACACGCTTGAGGTGCGTGTAGGCCTTGCGAGGATCACGGACGTAGTGGCTCGCATCCGTCACGAGCGCCATCTCGGGCTCGACCCACGAGAGCCGCCCGCGGCGGGCGAGGTCCTCCACCATGCGCTCGTGGATGTGCGGCAGATACCGCACGTCATCCTCGGCATATTGCAGCTCGTCGGCATCAAGTGGACGGCGCGACCAATCGGACAGCGACTCCGCCTTGGGCAGATGCACCTTGCAGTAGGACTCGACGAGCGCACCGTAGCCAATCTGCTGACGCAGGCCCAGGAAGGCCGCCGCCACCTGCGTGTCAAACACCGGCGCACACTCGATGCCCAGGGTGGTATGGATGACTTCCAGGTCCTGCGTACACGCATGGAACACCTTGATGATGTCGTCATCAGCCAGGAGGTCGGCAAGCGGGGCAAGGTCATCGAGGAGGATGGGGTCGATGCAGGCGCATTCCTCTCCCGTCCCCACCTGGACGAGGCAGAGCTGAGGGTAATATGTCCGTTCCCTGATGAACTCCGTGTCGACGGCCAACACCTTGTGATGCCGCGCCCTCTCGCAAAATGACGACAGTCCAACAGGATCGGATATGTACACGAGGTCTCGATTCGGTCTGTGAGCGGCGCAGGGGCCGCCATGGAGTATCATGGGAGCACGAGCTGTGTGCGCAATGCCAACTATCATAGCGAATGAAGGGTACCTGCGTGTGCGGAGCCTCATCGTCCACAACAATCGCTCTGGCTTTGGCTCGGATGCCATCTTCGAGTTCGAGCGCTTCCTTGTCCGCCCGGGCGACGAGTGCGTGCTGCGGGTGTTGGACGAGGGGGAGGCCATCGAGCACGCGCTGCGGGATGCCTCCTCGTTTGACCTCGTGATCCTCTCAGGGGGTGACGGGACGGTCGCGAACGCCCTGGACGCCCTCGCAGGACGCGACATTCCCACCTGCATCTTCCCGTCAGGCACGGCCAACCTGCTCTTTGCCAACCTTGGCAACGCCATGGAGCCGCAGGCCATGGCGCATGCCTGCCATGAGCTCACCTGCTTCCGAGGCGACCTGGGCACGATGAGCTGGCACACGGATGGTGGCTCCGATCATGCCCGGGGCTTTGCCCTCATGGCGGGCATGGGCTTTGACGCGCAGCTCATGAGAGCGGCACTGCCCAACAAGCGGCGTATGGGCGAGGCTGCCTACTTCGCCGCCGCCTTCTCGAACCTCCATCCAACCATGCTGCACTTCACCATCGACTGCGATGGCACCGTCTGCGAGCGTGACGGCATCTCCTGCATGGTCGCCAACAACGCTATGATGCAGGGCGAGATCGAGATCGTCTCGGACTGCCGCATGGACGATGGGAAGCTTGACGTCATCGTGCTCGAGGCATCGGAGGCCGCAGGGCTCCTGCGCCCCATCTTTGCGGGCGTGCTCGACCGTACGGGCAAAAGCATCGGCCGACCCCACATCGAGCACTTCAGGGGCAGACGCATATCCGTGCAGTCCGACAGCTCCATGCCGATGCAGATTGATGGCGAGGTCATCGAGGGATGCACGCACGGTTTCTCCGCACAGGTGCGTCCTGCCTCAACACGCCTGACCATCGACCATGCCAGCCCCTATCACACCAGCGCGCGCCTCGTACGTGGCACCGTCGACGTCCACGGGGGGAGGTAGCGGTGTACTCCTTCGAGAGCAGGATCCGCTACAGCGAGTGTGACGAAACGGGCAGCCTCTCCATACGGGGGATGATCGACTACCTCCAGGACTGCTCCACCTTTCATGCCATCGAGCTGGGGTTGGGACCCGAGCACATGAGGCGGAACCACTACAGCTGGCTCGTCGCCGCCTGGCAGATAGAGATCGAGGGCCTGCCGGCCCTGGGTGAGACCATCACCACGGGCACATGGTGCCCAGGCCTCAGGCGCTCACAGGCCGTGCGCTGCTTTACCATCACCTCGTCCTCGGGCACGGTACTCGTAAGGGCCGACTCGTTGTGGTTCGTGTTCGATACCCAGAAGGGCATGCCCATACGCGTGCCCCCGAGCCAATTGGCCTACGTCTCCGGCGAGCCTCGCATAGACTTACCGCCCACACGGCGCAGGGCGCAGGTGGAGGGTCCCTTCGTCGAGCTGGCCCCCATCGTGGTGTCGGAGCGGCTGCTTGACACGAATCGTCACGTCAACAATGCGAACTACATCCAGATGGCGCTCGACGGCGCAGCGCATGCCGATGGGTATCACATCCCCCACCGCATCTACGCGCAGTACAGAAGCATGGCTCTTCTCGGTGACACCATTCACCCGCGCCTCTATGGTACGGCCGGCGACAGAACCGTTGGGCTCATGGACAAGAGGGGCAATCCCTATGCCATCGTGAATCTCGAGAGGTGGCGCGACACCGTCCACAAGCGATAAGATGACAGGAACCACAAAGAAAGGAAGCGTCATGGACCCCACGCCCAACCAGCAGCAGCCCCAGCAGGCCCCGTACCAGCAGGCGCAGGCGCCACAGCCGACACCCCAGCAGCAGGCCCCGTACCAGCAGGCGCAGGCGCCACAGCCGACACCCCAGCAGGCAGCCTACCAGCCGCCCCGCACGCCCCAGATGCCCACACAGCCCATCTCCGCCACGGTCCCACCCAACAGCACCGGCTCAAACAGGCGGGCGTACGCCATCATCGGCGTCGTGATAGCCGCACTGGTGGTGTTCGTCGTAGCACTGGCCATGACCTTCGGCAGCCAAGTGACGCCTTCCCGTCCCACCGGCAGGAACGGCGAAAGCACGACCACCACCCGTGACAAGGGCACCAGCACGAGAGACAAGAGCAGGGACAAGAGCAGGGACAAGGACGACAGCGATGCCCCCAAGAAGCGCAACACCAGCCCCTATGGCACCAACAATGGCGACAACTCCCGACAGCACCAGGACGCCAGCCTGACCTTGGAAGACTTCCTTGAGTAGGGCCGATGACATCTTCGGGCGGATGTGCACGGACATCATCGAGCATGGTGTCACAACCGAGGGGCAAAGGGTCCGTCCTCACTGGCCCGACGGAACCCCTGCCTACACCATCAAGCGTTTCGGCATCTGCAACCGCTACGACCTGAGGGAGGAGTTCCCCGCCCTCACCCTCAGGCGTACGGCCCTCAAGAGCGCCATGGACGAGATCCTCTGGATCTACCAGCGAAAGTCCAACGACATCCACGACCTCAACAGCCACATCTGGGACGAGTGGGCAGACGAGACAGGCTCCATCGGCAAGGCCTACGGCTATCAGGTGGGTCAGGTCTCCCATTACCCCGATGGGGACTTCGACCAGATGGATCGCGTTCTCAAGGACCTCCGCGAGAACCCCTATAGCCGTCGCATCATGACGAACCTCTACACGTTCTCCGACCTCTCCGAGATGCACCTCTACCCCTGCGCCTACAATGCCATCTACAACGTGACGCAGGAGCCCGGGGTCGAGAAGCCCACCCTCAACATGCTGCTCGTGCAGCGCAGCCAGGACGTGCTCGCCGCCAACAACTGGAACGTCTGCCAGTACGCCCTCCTGCTCATGATGGTGGCCCAGTCCGTAGACATGGTGGCCGGCGAGCTGGTGCACATGATCGCCGACGCCCACATCTACGACCGCCATGTGGACATCGTCAGGGAGCTCGTCCGGCGACCGCACCACCCCGCTCCGCACGTGGCCCTCAACCCCCTGGTCACGAACTTCTACGACTTCACGACCGATGACCTCATCGTGGAGGGCTACGAGCACGGCCCGCAGGTGAGGGACATTCCCATCGCCATCTAGCATCGAGGAGAGACCATGAGGGCAATCGTCTCCGTGACGAACGATTGGGGCATTGGCCGAGATGGGCGGCTGCTGGTGCCCAACAAGGCGGACATGCATCACTTCGTGGAGCTCACACGTGGCTGCACCGTGCTCATGGGACGCATGACGTTCGAGGGCCTTCCCAAGGGGCCCCTCAGGGGAAGGCGTAACGTCATCGTCTCCCACAACGGCACCTACGAGCGCACCGGGTTCCCGCGAACGGGCTCGGGTGACGTTCCTGGCTATGAGGTGTGCACTTCCTTCGAGGACGCCTTGACGGCCGTCGCGGGCGACGGCGCCGACCGGGTGTGGCTCATAGGGGGCGAGAGCCTGTACCGCGCCCTGCTCCCGGCCTGCAGTGAGGTGGAGGTCACCAAAAATGACACGTGCATCCCCGCGGACGCCTTCTTTCCCGACCTCGACGAGGATGCCGCATGGGAGGTCGTGCGGCGCAGCTCGGGCGGCACTACGGATGACGGCGTCACGTTCGAGTACGTCACCTATCGTCGCGGCGCATGACGCCCAGACACATCCACGAGCAAGAAGGGGGCTCCCGGCATCAGCCGGAAGCCCCCTCATGCCACGCGTCGTACCCCCTCTTCGATCTCCTTGATGGCCTCTCAGCGGCATCCTTGACGTTGGCGTTAGTCACTGACGGCGAGACCGTCGCCTTGTCACCCTCCACCTTGACGTCCTCAATCTCATAGTCGAAGTGCTTGAGCACATGACCCCTCAACTCGTAGGGGTCGATGCCATGCCGCTCCATCCCATCCAGATCGGACTGGCCGACATTACCCATGTAGGGCCTGAGGTTCTCTCCTCGGTGGGGTTCTTACATGCGTCACGTCCTTCGTGGAAGACTCGATGAGCTCCTGGTCGTTCTGACAGGCAGAAAGTCCCACGGTCATGTCGGCAGCGACGGCGGCGGCGCCGGCCACGGTCACCATGCGTCGCATCATGCTTCGTGCGTTCATGTCTCCTCCCCCATGCATATGGCAGAGAAAGCCTCTTGTGCGCATAGAGTACTTCACGAGACGGTATCGCCACCCCTTCGAATGAGAGGGTGACACCGGCGCGGCGTGGGCCGGGTCCCACAGGACCCGGCCCGATAGCGCTAGGGTGATGCCCGGCCTCACTCGTAGTCGTTTGACTCGCTCACCATGGAGCGCAGGAACTCCTCGTTCCCCTTGCGGCCACGCGAGAGCTCGGCGGCGGCCACGACGGGCAGCCAGTAGCGAACCTTCTGCTTGGGCATGTCCGCGTACCTGGAGTACGCATCGAGATAGGCGTCCGCAAGGGCAGGGAAGGTAAGCTTGAAGAGGATGTAGGTCATGGCCGCATCCGCCTCGGGCAAGCCAATAGTGACGTGCGTCCAGTCGCAGACGCAGACGCCCTGCTCCCCCACGACCACATTGGAGGGATTGAAGTCGCCATGACAGATGGCCCTGCCGGAGCGCAGACGGTCGGCCCTCATCTGCAGATCGTAGCGAGCACTGGGGTCGAGACCCTCCACGCGCCCGATCATACGCACGACCTTCGCGGACTGATGGGTGAGCGCGGCGGGCACGGGGGCTTGCTGAACCTTGATCTGGAGGTCAACGAACTGGTCGAGCAGCTCGCCCTCCCTGGGCGTACCCCCTGCATCCAGCAGCTGCTCCGCGAGCGTCGTGCCCTCGAAGCAATCCGTCGCAAGTGCCCAGCTGCCGTCCTTGAGACGAGACACCTCAATGACCTCGGGCGTCTCAACCGGAAGATCACCCTCGGCAACGCGTGCGAGGTTGAGCGCCTCGCGGAAGACGTCGCTGGCGGGCTTGGTGGGAACGAATGCCTTTACGATTCTGTCGCCATCACGATAGACGACCTTGTTGTGTCGGGTGACAAGCTCAACCTTGTTGCCTGATAGCTCCATCCTGTGCTTCCTCCCAATTGAGCGTAGCGGTTAATCCTCGTAGGAACTTGCGGGGCGATCATAGTAGGCATCAAGGTAGAGTTCCTTGATCTCGCTCACAAGTGGATAGCGGGGGTTGGCGCCTGTGCATTGATCGTTGAATGCCTGGAGACTCATCTCGTCCAGCGTCTTGAGGAAGTAGTCCTCGTCCACGCCATACTCCGCGATGGTGTGCTTGACGCCCACGTAATCGAAGAGCTCGCCGATCTTGTCGAGGAACTTCTCGAAGACCTCGGCATCATCCGTGCCCGTGACGCCACAGTAGCGCGCGGCCTCGGCATAGCGGGCCAGGGTCTTGGGATGGTCGTACTGCGGGAAGGTGCCCATCTTGCAGGGGCGCTCGGCCGCGTTGTAGCGCATGATGCGCCGCAGGATGACCGCGTTGGCCCAACCGTGCGGAATGTGGTGGAAGGCACCCAGCTTGTGGGCCATGGAGTGGTTGACGCCCAGAAACGCACTGGCAAAGGCAAGGCCACCCAGGCAGGAGGCATTGGCCATGTGGTCGCGTGCCTCGACGTCGTTGGGGTTGTCATACGCGCGAGGCAGATAGTCGAAGACGAGCCTCATGCCGCGCAGGGCATAGCCGTCCGTCATGTCAGAGGCCATGACGGAGACGTAGGCCTCAAGGCAGTGCGTGAGTACGTCCACGCCGGAGGCGGAGGTGAGGCCCTTGGGCTGCGTCATCATGTTGTCGGTATCCACGATGGCCATGTTGGGCATGAGCTCGTAGTCGGTGATGGGCCACTTCACGCCCGTCTCGGCATCGGTGATGATGGCGAACGGCGTGACCTCGGAGCCCGTGCCGGAGCTGGTGGGGATGGCGACGAAGAAGGCCTTCTTGCCCATCTTGGGGAAGTCGTAGACCCTCTTGCGGATGTCCATGAAGTCCATGGACATGTCCTCGAAGCGCTCGTCGGGGTTCTCGTACATGGACCACATGATCTTGCCGGCGTCCATGGCCGACCCACCGCCGATGGCGATGATCACATCAGGGGCGAAGGCGCGCAGCTGCTTGACGCCCTCGAGCGCGTCCTGCAGCTTGGGGTCGGGCGAGATGTTCCAGAAGCTGGAGTGCACGATGCCCATCTTGTCGAGGGGTTCCTCGATCTTGCGCGTAAATCCGCTCTCGAACAGGAACTTGTCCGTGACGATGAAGGCGCGCCTCTTGCCATAGACCTCCTTGAGCTCGCGGAGCGCGACGGGCATGCAGCCCTTCTTGAAGTAGACCTTCTCGGGGGTGCGAAGCCACAGCATGTTCTCACGCCTCTCAGCAACGGACTTTATGTTCAGGAGGTTGTTGACGCCCACGTTGCCGCTCACGGAGTTGCCGCCGTAGGAGCCACATCCCAGCGTGAGCGATGGGGTGAGCATGAAGTTGTAGATGTCGCCGATGCCACCCTGGGCTGCCGGGGTGTTGATGAGGATGCGGCAGGTCTTCATGGCGCTCTCGTGCTTGGCCATCCTCTCGCTCTCGTGCGTGTCGATGAAGAGCGAGCTGGTATGGCCATAGCCGCCGTCGGCAATGAGGCGCGAGGCCTTGGCCAGAGCATCGTCGAAGTCGGATGCACGATACATGCCCAGGATGGTCGTGAGCTTTTCGTGAGCCCACGGCTCGGAGGGGTCGACGGAGGTCACCTCGCCAATGAGCACCTTGGTGCTGGCGGGCACGGAAACCCCTGCCGCTTCGGCGATGTAGGGGGCCTTCTGGCCGACCATCTTGGCGTTGACGCCACCGTTGACGATGACGGTGTTGCCGACCTTGGCAATCTCGTCGCCCTTGAGGAAGTAGCAGCCACGGCGCTCGAACTCGGCCTTCACGGCATCGTACACGTCGTCCAGGACGATGACGTTCTGTTCGGTGGCACAGATCATGCCATTGTCGAACGTCTTGGAATGGATGATGGAATTGACGGAGAGCTGAATGTCGGCGGAGCTGTCGATGATGGCGGGGTTGTTGCCCGGCCCCACGCCCAAGGCGGGCTTGCCGGAGCTGTAGGCGGCACTCACCATGCCAGGGCCACCCGTCGCCAGGATGCAGTCCACGGAACCCATGAGGGCACCCGTGAGCTCGATGGTGGGAGATGGCACCCAGTCGATGATGCCCTTGGGACACCCGGCGGCCTCCGCCGCATCGCGCACGATGCGCGCGGCCTCGATGGTGCATGCCTTGGCACGGGGATGCGGGCTGATGATGATGGCATTACGCGTCTTCAGGCAGACGAGCGTCTTGAAGACGGCCGTGGAGGTGGGATTGGTCGTAGGGATGACTGCCGCAATGATGCCCAGGGGCTCGGCGATCCTCTTGAAGCCGTAGGCCTTGTCCTCCTCGATGACGCCACAGGTCTTGGTGTGCTTGTAGGCGTTGTAGATGTACTCGGAGGCGTAATGGTTCTTGATGACCTTGTCCTCCATGACGCCCATGCCGGTCTCGTCGACCGCCATCTGGGCGAGTGGGATACGGGCCTTGTTGGCAGCAAGAGCAGCCTGGTAGAAGATCTCGTCGACCTTCTCCTGGCTGAACGTTGCAAACTCAGCCTGTGCTGCACGCATCTCCTGAATGCGGGTAGCCAGCGCCTCGACGCTGTCGATCCTGGTTGCTGTCTGATCCATGTGCTCCCCCTACGTACTCGCATCTGACACGAACGCCCCCCGTCCCTGACATATGCCCCTCTTGGAAGCACGCATGACAGACACCAAACGGGAAGACGAGCCTACGAACAACAGGCAGTGCGGCAGCGTGGCACCGTTATCGACCGCTTGCCGAGGAGAACCGCACGCTCAATTCTCTTTGGGCACCACTCGCGGAAAAGGCGACCAGTGACTGCCGCATTTCATTATAGGCCATAGTCTCGGCTCCGTCGGTGGATTTGGGAGCGAACCTCTGGTGTGGGGAGACATCGCCTCACGCATGCGCCCACTCGCGTGCAAGCTTGCGTTCCAGATCCATGACCTGGAACTTTGCATTCTCTGGTACGGCGATGATACGACGCCAGCCATCCTCGTTGCGCAGCCGGAAATCGACGAGGGGGCCAAAGCCGCCCGTGAGCTGGGACGAGGCAACGGGGAAGCTGGGGTCCGTCTTCAGACCGGGGTAGCGCACCTCCCCCACGCATGGATGGCAGCACAGATACGACGCGACCGCCTGCGCGGCATCACCGGCCGCACGCCGGCGCGCGTCGAGTGCATGGAGCGTGTCCGCAGTGGGGGCGCACCGCCGCGTGGCCCGGGCGTCGAGGCGCGCCGCAAGGCCGGCACAGCCATGGGCACCCTGCCCTGCGTCACGGCTGAGCCCTACGGCGACGAGGGATGCGGCCTCTCCCCCCTCACCAACGGGTGCCAGGGAGACATCAGCCCCCAGGCGGGTAGCGGCACAGCCAAAGAACGTCGTGAGCGTAAGGTCGACCACAAGGGGCGTGCCCGCCGCCGCGCGCTGGCGCGCCAGCGCGCGGACGTCGTGCATCGCGATGGGTCTGCCCGAGAGCGGTGCCACCACATCCCCGGCATCCAGCCCCAGCATCTCGACGCAGGTGGCCACGTCCGCCGCCGGCACGAGCCACACCTTGGCATGTGCGCCCAGCGCCCGCGCCAACAGCCGGTCGGGAGCGGGGCGCGGGGAGTCTCCCGAACCAGCATGCCTCACGGACGCACCCATGGAAGCCCCCTCTCAATCGCTCTGTGTGATGCCCTAGCCGCGGCGTTCGGCGACCTCCGCCGTCACGTCTGCGATGAAGTCGTCCAGGCTGCGCTGCACGGTCTCCCCCGAGCGATCGCGCACGGAGATGTTGCCCGCCTCAACCTCCCTCTCGCCCAGGATGAGCATGTAGGGGACACGGTCGATGGAACGTGCCTCGCGGATCTTGTAGCCGATCTTCTCGTTGCGCCCGTCCACCTTCACGCGCAGACCGGCAGCGCGCAGGCTCCTGCCCACGTCCTCGGCATAGGCAAGGCTCTTCTCGGAGACGGGCAGCACCTTCACCTGGCAGGGCGAGAGCCACGTGGGGAACTTGCCCTCGTACTGCTCGATGAGCATGCCGCAGAAGCGCTCGAAGCTACCGAAGCCCGCGCGATGGATCATGATGGGACGCCGCTTGCTGCCATCGGATGCGGTGTACTCGAGCTCGAAGCGCTCGGGCAGCTGGAAGTCCAGCTGGATGGTGCCGCACTGCCAGGTGCGCCCCAGACAGTCCTGCAGGTGGAAGTCGATCTTGGGGCCGTAGAACGCGCCGTCGCCCGGGTTGAGGGTGTACGCGACGCCCATGGACTCCAGGGCCTCCTTGAGGCCGGCCTCGGCCCGCTCCCAGTCCTCGTCGGAACCCATGCAGTCGTCGGGACGGGTGGAGAGCTCAACCCTGTAGGGGAAGCCAAACTGGTGATAGTAGGTGGTGATGAGGTGCGCGGTGTCGGTGACCTGATCGGTGATCTGCTCGGGTGTGATGAAGAGGTGGGCGTCGTCCTGCGTGAACTCGCGCACGCGGAAGAGGCCGTGGAGCGCTCCCTTGAGCTCGTGGCGGTGGTCCAGTCCCGCCTCCGCCAGCTTGAGCGGGAGGTCACGGTAGGAGCGCGGCCGGCTCCTGTAGATGAGGCAGGCGCCTGGGCAGTTCATGGGCTTGACGGCGAAGTCCTCGTCGTCGATCCGGGTCGTGTACATGTTGTCCTTGTAGTGGTCCCAGTGGCCGGAGGTCTCCCAGAGGCTGCGCGAGAGGATGATGGGGGTCTGCACCTGCTCGTAACCGTAGGCGTCCTGCATCTCCTGCCAGTACTGCATGAGGGCGTTCTTCACGCGCATGCCGTTGGGCAGCCAGAACGGGAAGCCCGGGCCGGCGTCGCTCGTCATGAAGAGCTCCATCTCGCGACCGATCCTGCGGTGGTCGCGCCTCTCGGCCTCGGCGAGCAGCCTGAAGTGCTCGTCCATCTCGGCCTTGCTGCGGAATGCCACGCCACTCACGCGCGTGAGCATCTTGTTGGCCTTGTCGCCCCTCCAATAGGCGCCCGAGACGCCCGTGAGCCTGAAGGCCTTGAGCGCCTTGGTGTAGAGCAGGTGGGGGCCCACGCACATGTCGACATACTCGCCCTGCCTGTAGAAGGTGATGCGGGCATCGGCGGGAAGGTCGGCGATGTGCTCCACCTTGTACTTCGCGCCACGCTCCCGCATGTGGGCGAGGGCCTTCTCGCGGGGGAGCTCGTAGGTCTCGAACTTGAGGTTCTCCTTGCAGATCCTCCTCATCTCCTCCTCGATGGCAGGGAGGTCGTCCTCGGAGATCCTGGTGCCCTCGGGGAGGTCGATGTCGTAGTAGAAGCCGCCTTCCGTGGCGGGGCCATAGGCGAAGTCAGCCTCTGGGTACAGGCGCTTGATGGCCTGGGCCATGATGTGGGCCGCGGAGTGGCGGATGACATGGAGCTCCTCGTCCTCGGGGATCTCGTCGACGCGGCCATCGTTGAACAGTGCTTTCATATCGACCTCTCTTTGGCCCATACGGGCGGCGACCTGGGCCTCGTGTGGCTCAGGTCGCCGCGACCATACCATGCTCGTACTGCACGGCTAGTCTACAACATTCGCCGCCTTGACCGCTCGCCACCAAAAAGGCGACAAATGGGGCAGGTCGTGCCACGATGCGCGACTATGGGCATGGTGGCACGGTCACATCCATGGCGGTCTCGAGCACCGACGTCGGGCCATGCCCTGGGCCTCGCTGGCCCACTCGGGGGCGTTGCGCCTGACCCAGATGCCGGCTGCTCGGAAGGACCAGATCTCGGCGAAGCCGTTGAGGAACTGGCCGATGAGGCACAGCACGACGAACAGCGCGCCGAGACCGAAGAGGGTGCCGACAGGCGACGCCATGTGAGCGGCACCATAGGTGCTACCACGCAGGGACGTCAGGAACAGGCCGACGGCGGTGCCGTCGCCAAAGAGCAGGACGATCAGGAAGTAGATGGCGTTCACGATGACGACCGGTAGCACGACGGCGGCCACCAGGGAGCCGACGCCCCTCTTGTACGCCGAGAACAGGTCAGAGAGCTGGAAGGCCTGGCCGAACCTACCGAACAACGCCATGCGGACGCAGGCGAGCGTGTAGAGGGCGCTGCCGAAGACGAGGACGGCGATGGGGATGACCCAACCGAGAACGGGAATCGCTGCCAGCGCCAACAGCCAGACGTTCGCGATGCCGAACAGGAGGCCGAGGATGGCGGTGAACAGGCCCGTAAGGAAGGTCCTCGTGCTGAAGTTGCCCTGGGGAAGCTGGGTCGAAACGCTGCCGCGCGCCGCGTCGGCCGACCATTCGAGCCCATAGCCCGTCACATGGAACCCCAGGATGGGCACACACTTCATGACCATGAGCAAAAGGACCCACCTCACCCAATTGGGAGACGAGGTGATGTCGTGCCAGGCGCTGCCGAGGCAGCCCGGCTGCTGCGGAGGCACCATCGGCATGGGCTGCGGCTGGTACTGGGACTGGACGCCCTCCGGCTCAGCTCTGGCCGTGGGAGCAGGCCCGGGTTCAGTCGCAGGAGCCGCGGCCGGTTGGGCCTCAGACGTCGGGACCTCCCTCGCGCCTAGGGGCTGACCGCAGTTGCCACAGAACTTGGTACCATCCGCGACGGGCCTGCCACAGTGCGGACAAAACATGTCGTGTCCCTTCCTGCCAATGTCCAGAAGCCAGGTCAGTCTAACACGCACGGTCTCTCAGGCAGGAGATGGACGAGGACACGTTACGATTCGTCGGGGCGGGGCGCCAGCTTGCACACTGTAGCGGCAGCTACCGCAGCTACCTGCAACGATGGCACAGCATAGGGGACAGCCACCCTACCCGTCACCTTGGCAGGGCGTCACGCCAGGCAATGACGAGCCACATGGCAGGGATGGACCCTCACATAGACCGTACCCGAAAGGCACGCAACGCGATGCATACGTTGTGCGCCTGACACAGGACGCGAGAATGGACGGCTCGGAAACGATGGGCGTGGGGGTGAGGGATGCGTGGGAACGGCTTATGCCGGACGTGCGTACCCACACGCCCCTACCCTACTGGATGCGGGTGCGGCAGTAGGGACACACCTTCCAGTCCGCGTTGAGGGGCCTATGGCAGGTGGGGCACACGTTGCGCACCTGCGTGTTGCAGACGGGGCAGACCACGAAGTCGCGGTCGATGGGCGCGCCGCACTTGGGGCAGATGCCATAGTGCGAGAGCTGATGCTCGCGCAGGGCGATGTCCAGGTCCTGCTCCTCGCGATCGACGAGGTAGGAGCTGGGGCGCAGGATGACATAGGCAAGCAGGCCCACAATGGGGATGACCGAGATGAGCGCCCAGAGCCACCAGGGCTCTGCGCCGCGACGCTGGGCGTCGCGGATGACATAGACGATGGACAGCACATAGAGCATCACGACCGTTGCCACCATGAGGTAGAGCACCATACGGACCTCAGGGGTGATGAGCTGATCAAGCAGGTCTGACATAGAGCGCGTGCTCCTTTGCTATCGGTTCAGGCGCCGCAGCCTGACATCACGGACAGATAACCTCTTGCGATTGTAGCAAATCTATCGGAGCTGCGCCGCAACCTCACCAGCCAGCGTGATGGAGCCACAAGCCACGAGGGGCGTGTGGGAAAGGGCACGCAGCGCCTCGCTCACCGACGGGAACGCATCGACGGGCTTCCTGCCCCGCGCCACAAAGAGCAGGCCAAGCTCCCGGGCGGGCAGGGCGCGCGGCGAGGTCGTCTGCGTGACATACACTCGCAGGAACGCCGGTGCGAGCAGCTCCGCCATCCCCGCGGCATCCTTGTCGGCGAGCACGGCGCAGAGCAGCGCCGGACGCTCCTGCACGCTCGGAGCCATCTCCTCCAGCGACGAGAGGAACGTGGCCACCGACTGGGGGTTGTGGCAGGCATCGATGAGGAGGGGCGGATCGGGGCGCACGAGCTGGAAGCGCCCTGGCGTGGGACAGGCAACGACACCCTCGTACAGGCGGTCCTGGTCGAGTGCCCGACCCAGGAAACCCTCCGCAAGCGCCACGGCACAGGCGATGTTGGCGGCCTGGTAGGTGGGCTTGAGGGCGGCAAGCCCCGCATAGGTGGTACGCGGCGTCGTCACCGTGAGCTCCACAGGAAAGCCCAGGCGACGCGGACGCCTCGTCACGCGGTAGCTCGCATGGGGAAGCTTGGCGTGCGGGCGAGGCGCACCGGGCCGCATCTCCCCCGTCGCATCCGCAGGGTCCTCGGGGCGAAGCAGCGTGGGCACCACCCCCTCGCAGGCGCACTGCCCCAGGAACACGTCCTCCACCGAGGCGGGTGTCGTCGTACCCACGCCCAGCACGCAGCCTCGTCCCCGTTTGATGATGGCGGCCTTCTCACCCGCGATGGCCTCGAGGGTGTCGCCCAGGATGCGCGTATGGTCGAGCCCCACGCCCGTCACAGCCACGGACTCGATGGAGCCCACGGCGCTCGTGGCATCCCAGCGCCCGCCCATGCCACACTCGAGCACGGCCACGTCCACGCCTGCCTCCGCAAAGAGCACGCAAGCTGCCACCGTGAGCGTGTCGAACTCCGTCACGTCATAGGGCCGCTCCCCTGTCGCGCTGCGCCGCGCGTTCACGCGCAGCCCAGCCTCGTGAGCGGCTGCGATGCCGTGGGCGAAGGCACTCTCGCCCACGGGATGGCCGTCTATCTCGATGCGTTCCGTATAGCTCACGAGCTCGGGCGAGGTGTAGAGGGCGCACCGCAACCCCTCTCCTGCAAGGACGGCCGCCGTGTAGCGGGCCGTCGACGTCTTGCCGTTGGTGCCCGCAATCTGCACGGCACGGAAGCACCGGTCGGGGCCACCCAGCTCGACAAGCATGTCCACCACGGTCTCCAGCAGCGGTTGGATGCCAAACGTGAGCGCGGCATGCAGCGTCTCGAGCGCTGCCCCGTAGGTGAGCTCGGGGACCTCAAAGGGAAGCCGATATGTCATGCGCCCATCGTCCCTCCAGCCGCGCGCTCCGCCGCATCGATGACATGGCGTGCCAGGATGGCGGTCGTAAGCGAACCCACGCCACCCGGCACGGGCGTGATGGCCCCCACGATGGGCTCCACGGCATCGAAGTCCACGTCGCCCACAAGGCGCTGTCGTCGCTCGTCCCAGTGGATGCCCACGTCGACAACGGTCTGGCCGGGCCGGGTGCACGCAGCCACAAGCGTGGCGGGGCGCCCCGTGGCAACCACCACGACATCCGCACGATGGCACTCCGTGGCCAGGTCCCTCGTATGGCTATGGCAGAGCGTCACGGTGGCGTTTGCCGCCTGCAGGAGCAGCGCCACCGGCCTGCCAACGACCAGGGAGCGACCGACCACGCACGCACGCACGCCATCAAGCGGCACGTCGTAGAAGCGCAGCAACTCCATGACGGCATCGGCCGTGCAGGGGGCATGGCCCACCCCCGTGCCCGTGAGCACGGCGGCAAGCGATGCGTCCGTCGCCCCGTCCGCGTCCTTGCCAGGCGCGATGAGGCCCGTTGCGGCACGCTCGTCGAGCTGCGGCGGCAGGGGCCTCATGAGCAGGCAGCCATGAACGCCGGCATCCCCGTTGATGTGCGCGATCGTCTCCTTGAGGGCGGCCTGGGAGCAGTCCGCGGGCAGCACCTCGGCGTGCATCCCAATGCCCACCGCGTCGCAGCGCTTGGCAAGGGCACGCTCATAGCCGAGGTCGTCCTCACGCGCGCCCACTCGCACGATGGCCAGCGTGGGATCGATGCCCCCATCTCGCAGCGCCGCGGCACGACGGACAAGCGACTCGATGAGCCTCCTGGTGACGGGCGCCCCCTTGAGCAGACGGGCCATGCTAGGACTCACCCCTCACGTCAGCCGTGATGCCCTCGGCAAGGACGTCGGCGCGGCCCACCCACTTCGCCAGCAAGGCGTCACAGCGCCCATCGAGCTCACGGGCCGCCGCGCGGTCGGAGAGGGACCGTGTGTTCACGTATACGTTGAGGCTGGCCGCCCTGAGCGATGCGGAGCAGAGCACGGCAGCGCAGCCCACATCCGTAAGCAGCAGGCGCGAGCACTTATGGTGGAGCTCCTCGAGGATCCCGATGACCTCCGTCGTACAGTCCATCATCGTGAGCGGTGGCTCGCAGGCACCACGCGTGGCCGCCTCGAGCGCACCGGCGCGACGGGGGTTCCCCCTGGGGATGGACAGGGCCGACGTCACCCTCTGGAAGGCGCGGGCATCGTCATCGACAAGGTCGAGCAGCGCGCAACGAACCTCCTCCGCCTCTCCCAGCAGGCGGCGGACGTCATCCTCCACATCCGCATAGCGTGGCTTGCCCAGTGTGAAGTGGCCCGCCATGGAGGCGAGGGCTGCGCCGAGGGCGCCCACATAGGCAGCGGCGCCACCGCCACCGGGAGTGGGCTTCCGCGCCGCCAGCTCATCGGCAAAGTAGGTCATGCTCTCCCTCGGCAGCACGACCTCGCGAGTATCCTCTGTCAACGCCTCACAACCTCCCAGCATCCCAGTGACCTTGACCTTCTCCATCCCCCGCACATGGCCTGCCCATAGTGCGCCGAAGGGATCGACGCCACGAACATGCAGGCCGGATGTTGCGACATGGGGCTCCGTCACTCTCTAAGAGGCCCTTCTGGGCGAAGCGAGGTGACTCAGCGAGAATGACGGGGCCCAAGGAATTAGAACAACCCGACGATCCCGCCGTCCTCGGTAACGTCGATCCTCTCGGCGGCGGGGGCCTTGGGCAGGCCTGGCATCGTCATGATGCTGCCCGTGAGTGCCACCACGAAGCCGGCGCCCGCAGACGCCCGCACGGTGCGCACCGTGATGCGGAAGCCACGCGGCGCCCCGAGCCTGGCCTGGTCGTCCGAAAACGAGTATTGGGTCTTGGCCACGCAGATGGGCAGACCGCCAAAGCCATTGTCCTCGAGCTGCCTGATCTGCCGCTCCGCCATGGGCGTGTAGTCGACACCATCCGCGTGGTACACCTTGGTCGCAATGGCGGCGATCTTGTCCTTGAGGGGGGCATCGGCGTCATAGGCAAAGCGGAAGTCGTTCGGCTTGTCACACAGGCGAATGACCTCGCGCGCAAGCGCCTCGCCACCCGCACCGCCCTTGGCCCACACCTCGGAGAGTGCCACGCCGACGCCAACCCTCTCGCACTCCTCGCGCACGAGCGCGAGCTCCGCCGTGGTGTCCGTGGGGAAGGCGTTGATGGCCACCACCACGGGCAGGCCAAAGACGTCCCGCATGTTGCCCACGTGCTGGATGAGGTTGGGCATGCCCGCCCTGAGCGCCTCGAGGTCCTCCGTGGTGAGCTCGGCCTTGGGGACGCCTCCATTGTACTTGAGCGCACGCACGGTGGCCACGAGCACCACGGCATCCGGGTGCAGGCCGGCCATGCGGCTCTTGATGTCGCAGAACTTCTCCGCACCGAGATCCGCACCGAAGCCAGCCTCGGTGACCACGTAGTCCGCGAGCCTGAGCGCCGTCGTCGTGGCCTCCACGGAGTTGCAGCCGTGGGCGATGTTGGCGAAGGGGCCGCCGTGCACGAACGCGGGACTGCCCTCGAGCGTCTGCACGAGGTTGGGCTTGAGGGCATCCTTGAGCAGGGCGCACATGGCACCCTCGGCCTTGATGTCGTGCACGGTGACGGGCCTCTGGTCGTACGTGTAGGCAACCACCATGCGGCCAAGGCGGCACTTGAGATCCATGAGATCCGTCGCCAGACAGAACACGGCCATGACCTCGGAGGCAACCGTGATGTCGAAGCCGTCCTCGCGCGGCATGCCGTTGGCCACGCCGCCGAGGCCATCCACGATGTCGCGCAGCTGGCGGTCGTTCATGTCCACGCAGCGCCTCCACACGATGCGCCGCGGGTCGATGCCCAAGGCGTTACCCTGCTTGACGTGGTTGTCGAGCAGGGCCGCGCAGAGGTTGTTGGCCGCTCCGATGGCGTGGAAGTCCCCGGTGAAGTGCAGGTTGATGTCCTCCATGGGCACCACCTGGGCGTAGCCGCCACCGGCCGCGCCGCCCTTGATGCCAAAGACGGGACCGAGACTCGGTTCGCGCAGGGCCAGCATGGTTTGGTGGCCCAGGAGGTTCATGGCGTCCGCCAGACCCACCGACGTGGTGGTCTTGCCCTCGCCCGCAGGCGTGGGGTTGATGGCGGTCACGAGGATGAGCTTGCCGCGCATCGGCCTGTCCGCAAGCGTATGGATGTCGACCTTGGCCTTGTGACTACCGTAGAGCTCGAGCTGCTCCGGCGTGAGCCCCACCTTGCTCGCCACCTCGGTGATGGGCAGCATCGTGGCTTCCTGGGCAATCTCGATGTCGGGCTTGACCATGGCTGGGCTCTCCTCTTCGCTTCATGGCGCGGTTGGCCAACCGCGCCAAAGGTTACCGGGTTTCACGGGACGACTGACCTGGTCCCCATTGTGGCTCACTTGGCACGCGTCCGCTGGCATCATTCTGAAGGAACATCTCAGCGGCCACTCCGGAGCCGACCGGACCTCGCAGCTCCGTGGCAATGCCTGAACATTCCGCTCACGACCTGGTCAAATGCGAGCAAGGATCGCATGCCTCCCGCAAAGTGTGAGCGGGGCCTAGTGCTGGATGTGCGCAAGCAGCCAATCCGCCGTGGTGTTGACGACCTCGCTGTAGGCTGGCTCCTCAAAGCCGTGGCCGCCGCCATGGATCACGTGCAGCTCGCAGTGGGGGAAGACCCTGGCCGCACGCTCGGAGTACTCGAGGGGCACGTTGGGATCCGCGTCGCCGTGGAACAGGATGACGTCGCGCGGGAAGAAGCCGATGTGATCAAAGAAGTCGTAGTCCCAGCAGCTGCAGAGGAAGGCCTTGCTCACCGTGGCCGACATGATCTGGTAGCCGTCGGGCAGCTGATCGCGGCTGGGAACCGCCGCATGCACGGCATCGTAGAGGTTGAAGGCAGGATACAGCAAGGCACAACCGTGCACCAGCTCGGCGTTGGCGCGCGCTGCCATGAGCGTGATCGTGGCCCCCAGGCTCGCGCCCATGAGGAACATGTTGTTCTCGTCCACAAAGGGCTCGCGCGAGAGCTCCCACGTGACGGACTCGAGGTCGTGCTGTTCGGTAAAGAGGGACATGCCCCCCGGCTGCTCGCTCGAGCGGCTGTATCGCCCGGAGCCACAGAAGTCAAACACGTAGGTGACCATGCCGCGCTCTGCGGCCGTTCGCGCATAGGGCTCCATGTCACCGTGGTTGGTCGACAGACCATGTGAGAAGACCGCGGTCGCGCGCGGACGGCCATCCTCGATGCCCTCGGGCAGGAAGAGCTTGCCGTAGATGTCTTTGTCCTCCCGCTTGCCCCACCATTCGCGCTCGGTATAGCCAGCCATTTCTACCTGCCCTAATTTATTGATATCTCATTCTCTTACTCTCTTCCATTGTATGTGAGAAGAGCCCTTACAAGCTGCAAAAGGTCTGGAAATGACCAAAAGCGCACGGGAATCGTGGAAGACCGCGCCAAATCGATCAAGCGTCCAGCCCGCCCGCCGCATCCGATAGCAGATTACCCCATAACGCGGATGGCGTGGCATCCCTCGTGAACGGCATCAAGGATCTTGCACGGGCGGACAGCATCTCCCACGATGGACACGTCATCATGGGCATCCTCAAGCACATCCTCGAGCTGGTCTCCCGTCCGAAAGCCAGCAGCATTGAGCACAGTGTCACAGGCAATCGTATGGATCTCGCCATCCCTTTCGTAGAGGTGACGCCCGAAGGGCCAATCTCCCCGACCGTGGCGCCGACCATCACGTGAATGTCGCGATTCCCGGCCATCGTGCGCAGGTGCTGGCCGCTGTTGGGGCACCCCTCCGACGCAAGGAGGATATCTGGCAGCATCTCAAGAATGGTGACGCTCTCCGCCGTAGCTGCGATGTCGCACGCCGCCTCGGTGCCCGCCAGCCCACCACCGGTGATGACAACGCCCTTGATGGGAGGCAGGGCGGGAGAGGCGCCTGCGGCAGGAATAACCTTGTCCCAGATGCCCCCGCACACGTTGTGCTCATCGGCCGAGCGATTGAGGCACAGCTTGACGCCCAGCTTGTTACCTTGCAGGACCTGATACCTGATGAGCTTGAGGATGTCGGTCTTGAAGACGGGACCACCCGCAGCCCAGAGGTTATCCCCCTGTCGGTCCTCCTTCTCCCAAAGTTCGACATAGTAGCCGCGCCTGCGTGCGGTGATGGCCGCCGCAACATCGGCGGGGCTACCACCGATCACGAGCACGTTAGCAGCTTCCTTGATAGCATGCTGCACGTCAAGCTTGTGACCCGGCTTGGGATAGATGGTCGCAATGGCCTGGAGACACTCCTCATAGCGACCCGTATCCACATGCAATGCAGCCACACCAGCCCCCTCGAGAACCCATGCCATCTCCTTTTCCTCGTCAATGGTATGGAAACGGTTCGCACTTGGTGGAAACCATGTTGGCGCCCGCTATGATGAGCCTGACCCCTCCCCTGGCATGCTCCTCAAAGTAGTCGATGCCCTCATCGCGGTAGGAGCCATCGGACTCCCCCGTCGTGCCCATAGGTGACATGAAGATACGGTTCTTGGGCTTCATGGTTCCCAAGCTGGTACGGTCAAACAAGCTGTTCATGTGTTCTCCCTCCCCATGTGGGCACACGCATGGCCCCGCATGATTCCGTTGGCACCATGATGGGGAGGATCATGCGACAGGCTGCAACGGAATGCCGAAATGCGGGAGAATGTCCGCAAGGGGCAAGGCGATGCAGACCACACTCCCAAGCCTGGGTGCGCGTGCTCACAGATTCTTGAATCTATGTGCGCCTCTCATCCACCACCTGGACAAACGTGAGACAAGCTCACAGTTTCACAAAATTCTGTGTACCTGACAGAGCACTCTGCAGCCACTCGTTCCCTCCTGTCGACGTGGGGCATCCGCTTTCTGGGGCGGCGGACGTGCCTGGGTATACTCCCTCCTGACTCACAGGGCCACGTGGCGGGAGGGCATCATGGGCGACATCGCAAATGTTCCCCTCTATTCGAGCGAAGAGGTGTACAGGCCCATCTTCGAGCAGGACAGCGCCCTGCTCGAAGTGCAGATTGGCTGTAGCTGGGGACGTTGAAAGTTCTGCGACTTCCCCAATGACGGCTATCGCGAGCTCCCCCTTGAGGAGATCGAGCTGAAGGCGCAGCAGCTCGCGCCCCATGCACAGGGAAAGGCCCGCATGTTCCTCCTGGGTGCCAACCCCATGCACTACACCGCCGTCAAGCTGCTGAAGATCATCCAGATCGTGCTCAGGTACATGCCCTGGATCGAAGGGTTCTCGATGTATTCCCGCTACACCGACGTGCTGGGCAAGACCGATCAAGAGCTCCAGCTCCTGCATGAGTGTGGCCTCAAGGAACTGCACATCGGCATGGAGACGGGCTACCAGCACCTGCTTGACTACATGGACAAGGGCGTCAGGATCCCCGCCGCAGAGCTTGCCTGCAAGCAGCTCAGGGAGCATGGCATCGACTACACCTTCACGATGATCTCGGGGTTGGGCGGGCAGAACATGTCGCCCGAGCACGCCTACCATTCGGCGGTCTTTCTCAACAGGACGCAACCCAAGCGCCTGTGGATCTCGCGCCTGCTCGTGTGGCCTCACACGCCCCTCGCCGCGCTCGTGAGTCGGGGAGAGTTCCACGAGCTCACTCCCAAGCAGCGCCTGGAGGAGCTGCAGCGCCTCACCGACATGCTCGAGCTCGAGGACTGCGAGTTCGTGGACTCGACCGTGCTCGACAAGTACACGCTGCAGGCCTACCTGCCCACCCAGCTACCCTGGCTACGCGGCATGATCGCAAAGCTGCGGGAGACGGGCTAGCGCGAGGCGAGCTGCGTGCGGGATCCCTGCGTTCCGCGGCGCACGACCCTCCACGACGTTGCGGCTTGGCTAGGCCCCCACGACGCCGCGTTCCGTCACGACCTTCTGCACGGGAAGGTCGTGTGGCTCCGTGCACGGCAGGGTCTCGACGAGGGCGGCGCTTCGGCACAGGCCGATGGAGGGGCCCACGAAGTCCGCGAGGAACACGTCGTAGAAGCCGCCGCCATAGCCCAGGCGCTGGCCGACGCGATCGAAGGCGAGGCCAGGGACGAGGACGAGCGTCACGGCGTCCGGTGCCACCTCCCGTGCGGAATCCGCCACCGGCTCCAGCACCCCAAAGGGGCTACGCTCCAGCGCGGCAAGCCCATCGGGGCCATCCACGCGATACCAGCGCATGCTATGTGCCCCCATCACACGCGGCAGTGCGACCACCTTGCCCACCCGCCACGACGCCTCGATGACGTCGCGCGTCTCCACCTCGGAGTCCATGGAGAGGTAGCATAGCACGACCCTAGCGTCATGGAACTCTGGAAGGGAGAGCACGTGTCGGGCGATGGCGTCGTCGATTGCCGAGCGTTCGCGTGGCGCCAGCGCACCCCGCTGTCGAAGCAGCCGCCCGCGCAGCTCCTCCTTTGCGCTTGCCATGGTCCCTCCTCTCCCCTGTCAACCGTACCGCATAGGACCCACGGCGGCCAATCATCCGCCCGACATGGTCCCATGGAGCGCAAGGGCCCATCCCACCGAGCGGGGGGTGGGCCTCGGCCACGCGCGCGGCGGCTATGCCAGGTCGGCCACCTGGGCCTTGAGCTGGGCGATGGCCCGCTCGAGCTCGGCCTTCTGGCCACGCTTCCTCTGAATGACCTCGGACGCCGCCTTGGCGATGAAGCCCTCGTTGGAGAGGGTCCGCGTCACGCTGGCAAGCTCCCCCTGCGCCTTTTCGAGCTCCTTCTCCAGGCGCCTGGTCTCGGCAGCGAGGTCGACGAGGCCGCCCAGGGCCACAAAGACCTCCAGCGTGCCATCGGACACGGAGACGGAGCCCTGGGGCTTGTCCTGCGCAGCACCGAGCGCGAGCTGGTCCACGTGACCCACGGAGCAGATGAAGCCGCGCTGCGCCTCGAGGGCGGGGACGTCGTCCACGGAGCTGTGCACGGCAACGTCGAGCTCGGCCTTGGGAGACAGACGATAGCGTGCGCGCGTGGAGCGCACCGCAGAGATCACGCGCTTGGCGAGGTCAAAGTCGTACTCGGCCCTGTCGTTCTCAAACTGGTCAAAGTCGTCGGGCTCGGGCCAGGCCGCCAGCATGAGGAAGCGGGCCTCCCCCTCGCCGTCTGCCAACGCGCGACCAAGAACGCTTTCGGGCAGCGCGTCCCAGACCCTCTCGGTCACGAACGGCATCATGGGGTGCAGCAGGCGCAGGGACGTGTCCAGCACGAAGACGAGGTTGCGCTGCACCTGCAGGCGCTCCCTGGACGTGCCGTCCAGCAGGCGTCCCTTGCAGAGCTCTATGTACCAGTCGCAGACCTCGTTCCAGAAGAAGGACTGCAGGCCGCGGGCGTAGTCACCAAAGGTGTAGTCCTCGAGCTCGCAGGTGGACTCAGCCACGACCCTTGCAAGGCGCGAGAGCATCCAGGCGTCCTCGGGGGTCTCGGCCTTGGGCTCGCCGGGCGTGTAGCCGTCGAGGTTCATCCGCACGAAGCGACTCGCGTTCCAGATCTTGGTCACGAAGCCCTTGGCCTGCTCGGTGCGGGGGCTGTCGATGAGGGCATGGGTCCTCTTGTCCAGGTTGGCGTCGAACTTGACGTCCTGATTGTTGGTGATGAGGGTCAGCAGGTTGTGGCGCATGGCGTCCGCGCCGTACTTCTCCATGAGATCCATGGGATCCACGCCGTTGCCCTTGGACTTGCTCATGCGGCTGCCGTCCTTGGCGAGGATGGTCGCGTAGATGTAGACGTCATGGAAGGGGATCTCGTCGGTGAAGTAGAGCGAACTCATGATCATGCGCGCCACCCACAGCGCGATGATGTCGCGGGCGGTGACGAGGACCTTGGTGGGGTGATGGCCCCGCATCTGCTCGGGGTGGTCGGGCCAGCCCTGCGTAGCGAAGGTCCACAGCTGCGAGCTGAACCAGGTGTCCAGCACGTCCTCGTCCTGGTGCACGTGGTGACCGCCGCAGTTGGGGCAGGCGTCGACATCCTCCATGAGGGCGTCCTGCCAGCCGCAGTCGTCGCAGTAGAACACGGGGATGCGGTGGCCCCACCACAGCTGGCGACTGATACACCAGTCCTTGAGGTTGTCCATCCAGGTGAGGTAGGTGTCCGTCCAGCGCGTGGGGTGGAACGTGACCTCCCCCGAGCGCACGACCTCGGTGGCGCGGCCCTTGAGCCTGTCCACGGCAACGAACCACTGCTCGGAGAGCCAGGGCTCCAGCGCCGTGCCGCAGCGGTAGCAGTGCATGACGGAGTGGTCGAGCTCCTCGACCCTCTCCAGGAGGCCATGCTCGTCGAACCAGACGACGATGGCGTCACGCGCCTCGTCGCGATCCATGCCGCTGAACGCGCCATAGCCTTCGACTACGTGGGCGGTTGCATCGAAGACGTTGATCTGCGGCAGGTCATGCGCCTGGCCCATGGCATAGTCGTTGGGGTCGTGCGCGGGCGTGACCTTCACGAAACCGGTGCCAAAGCCCACGTCCACATGCCAGTCGGAGAAGATTGGAATCTCCCTGTTCACGATGGGAAGCATCACGGTCTTGCCCACGAGCTTGGCTTTCTCCGGATCCTCCGGCGAGACGGCGATGCCCGTGTCGCCGAGCATGGTCTCGGGTCGCGTGGTGGCCACCGTGATGTGATCGATGCCGTCAACGGGCTCGGTCAAGGGGTAGCGCAGGTACCAGAGGTGACCCTTCTCGCCCCGGTACTCGGCCTCGTCGTCGCTGATGGCCGTCTTGCAGCTGGGACACCAGTTGACGATGCGCCTGCCGCGGTAGATGAGGCCATCATGGTACCAGTCGCAGAACACCTTGCGCACGGCCCGGGCGTACTCGGGACTCATCGTGAACTTCTCGTCGTCGAAGTCGATGGAGCAGCCCATGCGCCTGATCTGGTTGACGATGGTGCCTCCGTATTCGCGGCGCCAGTCCCAACAGGCCTCGAGGAACCTCTCGCGCCCCATCTGAAGACGAGAGATACCCTCCTCCTTGAGCTTCTTGTCCACCTTGGTCTGCGTGGCGATGCCGGCGTGGTCGGTACCCAGGATCCAACGGGTGGAGCGGCCGCGCATGCGGCTGTAGCGCACGTAGGTGTCCTGGATGGTGTCATCCATGGCGTGGCCCATGTGGAGGATGCCGGTGACGTTGGGGGGCGGTATGGTGACAGTACAGTCGCCTGTGCCCTTGGAGCGCTGATAGCACCCCGCGTTCATCCATGCTTCGATGAGCTCGGGCTCGACGGCACCCGGGTCGTAGGTCTTTGGCATCTCTTCCACGATGGCCCCTTCATAGCTGTGAGCCGTACGGCCTTGGGTCGTACGGCTCATGTATCGACAGGTGGATTAACAGGATAGCACGTCCACCGCTGCTGGCCGCAGCACCCCTGCCAAGGACGCGAGCCAGACAGGTGCGATCCATGCACGGACGCTACTGCTCCTTGACGGCGATGACCTCGATCTCTGCAAGGGCGCCTTTGGGAATCTGCCTCACTGCCACACAGGAACGCGCGGGAAGGCTGACAAAGTAGCCGGCGTAGACCTCGTTGAACTTTGCGAAGTCATTCATGTCGGAGAGGAAGCAGGTGGCTTTCACCACATCTTGGAAGCCAAAGCCGGCCTCCCGCAGCACTGAGCCGATGTTCTTCATAATCTGCTCGGCCTGCGCCTCTATGGTGGTGCCGGCGAACGCTCCCGTCTCCGGGTCGATCGGCATCATCCCCGAGACGTAGAGGGTCTTGCCGACCTTGATCGCCTGCGAATAGGGTCCGATAGCCGCCGGGGCGCCGTCCGTTGCGATTCTCTTGGCCATGATGTGAGATCCTCCTCGTAGAAGTGGCGTGACGGGCCCGCGCGCGGACCCCCTGGATGAAGCATGTCGATTGCTCCGGTCCCTCATCTCCCTTCTTGCAACCTGGGTCCCGGGCCCTGCCGTGGGCAGGCCCCAGCCCTGCTTACTGTACGGTCGACCTTCTCGTTGCAAGTGCGTGACGCACGTCGTGTACGATCATGAAGGCAATGAGGATGAACCCCAGGTAGCCGTTCAGGCCGTACAGGACGTTGACCAGGTCCTTGTAAGGAAGGAACGATGACACCAGACAGCCGATCGCGCCTCCAATGACCGTGAGCAGCTTGTAGCGTGGCGTGCCCTCCTTGGAGATGGCACTGATGCCCGTCCACAGCAGCGGGACCGCAGTGGTGTAGATGCCGCAGAAGATGATGATGGCCAATGCCTGGGCGAGCAGGGGGTTGATCCTGTCCGCAAGCATCAGCGTGGGAATGTCCGCGGTCGCCGTGATGTCGATGTGCGCGACGAGCGCGATGCAGCAGATGGCAGCAGTCGCAAAGATGAAGAGGGTCGAAAGCAACACGCCCCTGTTGACCTCCTTCACGTTATTCTTAGCGCCTACCTCGGATAGGAAGGTGGAGAACCAGATGATGACGAACCCTCCATACGACGCGCCGGATGCGAAGGGGTTGTTGCCGCCCACCTGCTTCAGGTCGAAGACACCGCTGTCGACCTTCTGCAGGTTCGCGGCATAGTCCGGCATGCCCGTGACTACCGAGATGATAGCAACGACCAGCAAGCAGACGATGATGACGGGGCCTATCTTGCCCAAGGCATTCAGGATGCCATCGAGCCCGAAGACGGCAGTCGCGACGACGGCCACGGTGAGAATCACCGCACCCACCCCGTTGGGAAGGCCCCACTGCTGCATGGCGGTAGAGTTTGCGCCACCGCACATGACGATGAAGCACATGTAGCAGAAGATGGTGGCGAACCACTTGTAGAATGCACCGATGTATCTGCCGCAGTACAGCGTGAAGACGTCGGAACCGGTGGTCAGCCGATGCTTGCTGCCGTTTGTCGTGAAGGACAGGTTGGTGTACACGTAGATTGCGGCTGCCACCGCGATGACCACCATGAAGAGGGAACCATACGATGCCTCGTACTGCATGACCTCCTGCATCGTGGCAAACCCAGCGCCGATGTAGAAGGCTATGCAGGATCCACAGAACGCGATGATCCTTAGGAAGCTCGAGTCTTTCATGTCATTCCCATCACGAATCAGAATCGTTGAACATATGGCCAGGGGCTGACCACCCGTACCAGGATCACGCCCATGACGAGCATCCCCGGGCAACCAGGGCTGTCAGAGCGGCCAGCCGCCATGGCCTCCCAGGAGCGTTTGGCCGCGATCTCAGACCGCGACGTCACTCGAACTGCGTCGGCCCGTCGACAGCCGTCGTCAGGGCCCTCAGGGCCTGCTCCACCAACGCGCGACGGACGGAATGCTCGTCCTGTGGCGTCAGCGTGGGGTTGCCCACGGGATAGGGAATCGCGACGGTCGGAACGATCCGGTTTGCCCCCACGGACTCGGAGATCGTGGTAATAGTGGCCATGTGGACGATAGGGATGCCGTAGCGCTCGATCTCTTTTACCATCGTTGCACCGCAACGAGTGCAGGTGCCTCAAGTGCTGGTAAGGAGCACGCCGTCCACACCGGCCTCCTTGAGCTCCCTGCCTATCTCCCGCCCGAACCTAAGGCCGTTGGCCACCGACGTACCGGTGCCGGTCGTCGTGTAGAAGTACTGGTAGATGTCACCGATGACCCCCTGATCCTTCAGTTCGCTCAGGACGTTCAGTGGGATGACGCGGTTCGCGTCGTCGTTGGCATAGACTGGGTCGAAGCCTCCATGTATCGTGCAGTAGCCGCCCTTGAGCGTCTTCTGACCCGTGATGTCGTACTTGTTCCACTGTTGTGCCGACGCCGACTGGAGGTGGTCGGGGTTACCGTTCGGAACGATGCCACCGGAGGTGACCAGGGCGATGGTCGCATGGGACAGGTCGGCTATGGGCGCAGCTGGATCCACGCTGTCGAACGTAGGCATGGGGAGCTCGGTCTTGTAGGGCTCGTCGTGAAGTCGTGCCAACAGCATCTCCACGGCCCTGACGGACCCGCGCTTGTCCGCGAACACCGTATCACGAATTCCCTGCGCAAAGTAGCCGTCCTCATCGGGACGGATGGCCTCTCCCCTGCAGATCTTCCGCACGACCTGCGCCATCTTCGGCAGGGCCCTGCGCATGTCCGCGGCAGAGCCACCGGTCTTGACGATGATGGCATCCCCCCTGCCCAGGTCGACGCCGGGGTTCTCCTCGTGCATGCCCGTAACGACGGGAACCCCCAGCTCGCCCTTGGCTGCCTTGCACACGCCGATGCACGCCATGCCATAGCGACCGGCCAGAAACGCCGGCCCCGCCACCACGACGTCGGGCTTCTGCTCCCGCAGGACGTTCAGGATGAAGGCCAGGGCATCGTCGTTCTTCTCGTTGAAGTAGTTGTCGCCGCAGATGATGGTGCCAACCACATCCGCCTCGTCCTTGAGCAGCCCCTGGAAGCCTGCCGCGGGCCCGACGGCCTCCTCCCGGTACTCGGGGCCGAGATCGGCCTTCTCCTCGCCACCGAGCTGGCCAAAGAACTGGTTTACGTAATAGACTATCCGCTTATTGCTCATGGCACGTCCCCCTAAAGCAGCTCGACGGTGCAGTTGTGATACCCGATCTCGGAGGTGGAGCCGATAACGGCGTTCAGTTCGGCCTTGATGTTGCCCGCCTCGTCGATGCAGCCCTGCCAGCCACCCGCGAGGGTTTGAACCGCCTCCGCGTTGCCCAGCACCTTGTCAGCCACGCCCAGTTCCACGACCTTGCTGACGTTACCGGTGGATACGACCGCGACAGCCTCCCGTGCGGTGTCGGCCAAGGGCTGGCTCTTGCCGTCCCAACCGGAGCACTCGTCAGTGACGAGCGTCGTCTTGATGCCCCTCCTCTCGAGCCGTTGGCTGATCATGACCAGGTCGGAGTCAGGGTTGCCATAGCCCTCCTCAGAGACGATGACGCCATCCGCACCAAGCAGTTCGCAAAGCTTGGCCGTGTAGTCACAGGTCCTGAACTTTCCATCCAACGTCGTCAATTCGGGCGAGACGATGTTGCCGACGTAGTTGATGGTCTTGCCATGCTGGGCATACAGATCCTCGATCAGTGAGTTGTTCTGATGCTGGTAGGTCGTTATCTTGTCACAGGCAGCCACACAGTTGCCCGAGACCACCGCGCCATCCAGCTCCTCGTTGGGATGCAGCCACGTCGGTATGAGCTGCTTCGCATCACAGCCGTACAGGTACACGTCGTGCAGCAGCCCCTGCGAGATGGTCATCTCGACATAGGCGACCTTGGGAAGGTCGGGATACCTGGCCGCCTCCTCGTCGAGGGAACCTAGCTCGAAGACCTTGGTCTCGTCGGGGGTGACGTTCCTTGCCGCCGCACCGACGTACTCCGCCGCCGTCAGGCCTGCGGTCCGCATGACGGTCTCGCGCTCGTGTGGCTCCAGGCCATCGACCGCGGAGACGTCCACGACGATGTTGAGGGTCTTCGAAAACGGCGTCCACTTGGCGCCCTCGCCCCACATGTCAATGACGCCCTCCTGGAAGCCGACGATGTCACCGATGGTGACGATGGCGGCACCCTTGAGGACGTTCACCTTCCCGTTGCCGCACTGCACGTACTTCGACGTCGCTCCAGGGAAGCCGTTGCCATCACGATCCACCTGGTAGCGTGGCTCGATGACGTCCTTGACGGGTATGATGCGAACCCTCTCGCCTGGCCGGGCGAAGTCAACGGAGACGCTCGCCACCTTCGAGTCCCGCATGACCAACTGCCTCAGCTCGTCGACATTGACCGTCAGTATGCCATCCCTCACTTCCGTCCTGTCACCGGCACCCACGTCTTTGATGTGAATCAAACCCTCTTCTAGTCTCATAGGTCAGCATCCCCTTCTGTGACCTCGTGTCATCCGGTGCGCATGGCTCCCGGACACTGTAAGGCGAGGCGCGTGCCTCGCCATACCCGCAAGGCTATCGCCCAAGCCCCTCGCATACCTCACGTCCCCGAAGCGCCGTCCCGCACTCCTCACAGGCAGATCTGTAGAGCTCAAGGTCCATCCGTGCGTAGTCCTCGTCATTGCGCCCGACGTGCTGACGTTCCTGCGTCGCATGGTCATAGGAGATAATCGAGTCCTCTACGACACGTGCGTGCTCGGCAGAGGGCGTATCTTTGCGCTCGCTCAGGATGACTGTGCGATAGGGAGAGAACATCATGCCCAAGGACGCGAACAGCGGGTGGCTGACAAGCTCGTGTCCGACATAGACCAAATCCCTGACCTTGATGAGGACATCCCTGAAGCTACCGTCCACGAACTGCACGTTTGCCGCTCCCCGCAGATGGGGGTTGTTGGTTATGACCGTCATTTCCACCTCCTCCTCAGCGTCATGAGACTGGCATGGGCAAAAGCAGAGGCACCAACGAAATTAGATAATCAAATTGCGATTATGTCTTTCTATCTCATGTAAGAATCTAGGCCAAGAAGGCAACCGCACAATTGCGACAATTTCAAGATGATGTGAGACAGGCTCATAACAGGTCGCAATGCCACAGCATAAGGGCCCCATCTTGGGGCTTTGGCTTAGCTGGCGTTTCGGTCAAAGGTAAGGTTCTTACTTTGAACGGGTCCGACGTGATTCGACATGCGACAGGAGATGCAAAAATCAAGGCAGCTCGGGCACGATCTTGCTCGCATGTTCCACGAAGCGGCGCACGGCAGGCGTGCGCTCACTCTCCTCTGGGATGGCAACACCCAGATCAATTGACCGCGGTGGGTCAAAGGGCAACAGCTTGATGCGTGTGGCCAGCCCCTCGGTGATCAATCGGTTCGTGATCACGATGCCCAGGCCCTCCTCCACCATGCTGAAGGCCGAGTAATTGTAAAGCGTCGAGATCTGGTAGTCAGCCTTGATGTCGGTGCCCTCGATCAGGTGGAGCACGTCTACGTCCGAGCCATAGGCCGGAAAGATGAGACGCTCGTCGACCAGCTCCTCAAGGCGCACGAAGGATCGTTCGGCAAGACGATGGTTGGGAGGAACGGCGACCACCATGGGGTCTTTCTTCAAAAAGACCCACCGATATGGAATGGTGGGAAAGTAACTGTAAAAGCCGATGTCCGCCTTCTGGTTGGACAGGTAGCTCGCAACCTCTTGCCACACCCCCTCGAACAGATCGATTCTGATCTGCGGGTAGTCCCTATGGAACGAGGCGATGACCTTGGGAAGCCATCTGCTTGCCATGCTGGCATAGGCGGCGATTCTCAACGTTCCCGTGGCAAGGCCCCTTACCTCGGAGATCGCTTGGGAGAGCTGCTCATCCTTGTTGCAGGCATCCCGCATGAGGGGAATGAGCCTCTCTGCGTTCGGCGTGGGTGCCACGCCCTTCCTCGTACGAATCAGAAGGGAGAAGCCCACCTCGCTCTCCAGCGCATCCATCATATGGCTGACGCCGGAGGGCGTGTATCCGTAATGCCTGGCAGCCTGGGAGAGGCTTCCAGAGCTGATTGCCTCCAGGAATATGCGTGCCCTCAACATGTCCATGATGTCTCACCCTCCCAAACGTGAGCGCAAGGAACAGGCCACCGAGCGGGGCGACCCACCCATTCCCGTAGTCCCACGCATCAACGCGGCATGCTCAGGTCGAACCCACACGCTGCTCAACAACGTGTGTCGCGGACGCACGTTCGGGTTCGATTGTAGCGCCATGATGAGGCCGCTCGTGGCCGGCAAGTCGATGGAAGTGGTCGTGACGTGTCCGGCGAGGCCTGCGCCGCATGGCCGTCGCGGCTCTTGGCTGCCGTACAGCCGGACGATCTTCGTTGAAGGCGATGCCAAGGACGCAGGTCAGGCGCTGGCACCAGGCCAGTGCGGATGCCTTCCGCCTTTCGCGGCGAGGTGATTGCAAGTGAATTAGATGCTTCTATGGCCTTGCAAGCAGAGGGAAGAGGCTGGGCATCGCTGCTTAGCCTGTCCGAGAAATCGTCCGGGCCCTCGAGACGACGGAAACGCGCACTTTTAGGCGACCATCCGAGTAGCGGTGGCTCCGCGGGGCTGTCCGCATGCTGACTTGCCGATACTAAAAGGGTGACATCTTCGAAGCGACCGAACTGGTTCTATTGGATGTGGATAAAACACCATATACAGCCATTCATCACTATGGCAAGAGATTGCACGACAACGATGGGGCATATCAAGAGGAGTGCTCCTGCGGAGTCGTCTGTCATCGTTCGGTCATCGTTTTACCCCTAAGCGTTCTGGAGGACCAGACAAGGCGTATGCAGCATTTGGTCGATGACCTGATTGGGGAAATGAATGTGGCCCAATCATCACAGATACCATCCATAACCTAATGAACGAAAAGGCACAAATGGCTATTTGGCGGAGTTGGCAAGACAGCTGTACGCCAGACTCCAAGTGGATAATGCCTCCATTTCCAAGGTCGGGGCAATAGCGGCAATCAATCTAGAGATCTACTCGCCTAAAGAGAGATGAAATCATGTCAGCTATCTCGATACCAGGTCATTAGCGGACAACATCTTTAGCGAGCTGCAGAGCATCAGTCCGAATGAGGAGAAGCTTCCGAGTCGAGCGCGCCGCAAAATCAAAGATGGAGATGTGCTGTTTTCAACCGTGAGACCAAATCAATGTCACTTCGAAATCGTCAACAGCCTTCCACTCGACACGCTGGTTTCAACTGCCTTCACGGTTATCAGGACCAGTCCCGACCTTTCACCTCTTATCTACCTGGCACTGACTGAACGAAATGTGCTGAAGTCCCTCCAGCAGCTTGCCGAAACTAGCGCTTCGACTATTCCCTCGGTTAAGCCATCTGATCTGGCGGAAGTTTCTGTAGCTATTCCTACCAGCGGTTATGACAGCCAGTTACTGCAACAAATAGGTTCGTGCTTCAAAACTATCGGGGCGTGCAGTCGCGAGAACGTAAGTCTTGCCTCCCTCCGTGACGCCCTGCTCCCCAAGCTCATGTCCGGCGAGATCGACGTCTTCAAAGTCGAGCAGCCTGCCTACGGAACAGCTCGTCGTGGATGCCGGTTCTCTGGAAGGCTGCCACCTTGTCACTCGAGCGCCAGATGAGTAGCCAGTCGTCCGCGTTAGCTACGTGGCCACTCATGGCTGCCCGCCCAGCCGTCCTTGAGCGTGTGCATGTTGTGCCTGCGCTTGAGCTCGTCAAGCGCCTCGGAGTCGTTCTGACACACAGGCTCGATGATGACCTCCAGCGGGTCGAGGTTCACGTGCCGCTTGGCGAGCCTCTTCACGTCGCGGGAGAACGCCGGCGTGTAATCCGGCTCAAGCCTGCTCATCGCTAGTCTTTCAGTGCCGCGTCGAGCATCTCGCGGGCGCTGTGGTACCCATGCCCGCCTTTTGCCAAGATCTCCTCGGCATCCTTTGCGCTTTGCAGGCTCTCCTCGTTGGGCTCGCCGTACGAGAGGTTCAGAGGGATTCTGTTCTCCCGGACGATCTGCCGGTAGAAAGCCCTCGTGACCGACGAGAGGTCAAAGCCGAAGTCCTCCACAATCGCTGTTGCCTCTGCCTTTGTCTCATCGTCCACACGCACTGTTACTGACGCCATAACTACCTCCAATGTAAGACGTCTATATATTATTGCCTTACATGAGTTGCGTCAAATACAGTGATGACAGCAGGCAGTCTACGCCGCTAAATAGCCATTCAAGCCCAATTTGTATAGCTGGGCTGGCTGGCGGGGGCATCAGCTCCCTGAGCTTGCCTTCTTCTGATGGTAGTCCCGGCATCCAAGCGTCGCCCGGCATCTCATTGCCCGGTCCGGCAGCCATGCTACCCTCTCGGCCATGCTGCCGCCAACGTTGCGCGACACCCACCAGAGGTCGAGCCACCCCTGGATGTCGGAAGTCCTGAAGCCGCCATGTGCCCCGAGGGACTTCTTGAGCAGCCCGTACCCCTCGTCGATCCTGCGGAGCGAGTCCCGGTCGTCGGGAAGCCTGAGGCATGCCTTCGCGTTGTGTGCCTCGCTCTCCAGATGCAGGCGGCCGACGAGGATGCGGTGGGATGGCTCCAGGTCGTGGACGAGCGAGGATTCCGGTGCCATATGCGTCCTGAATGCTGTGTTTGATAATGTCCGTCTTACGGATTGGGTCTGGTACTGAAGGTCCGTACCAAACGGTGACGCTCGGAGGGCAGGGTGTACAGCAAGGAGGGGAAGATCAGGGCGGCCAAGCTCTACGTCAGGTACGGCCCCAAGGCCGCGGCAGCCATGCGGGAGCTCGGGCGCCCCGGTCGCGTTCAGCTGGCCAGCTGGCACAGAGAGTGGCAAGACGGCGGGGGAGATGCTATAGGGCGTCGCGTCCTGCTTCAGCTGGCATGTGACGATCGCAAGGGTACTCCTGCTCATGTGGAGCTTGTTGTTAAGCTCCTCCGGTGGTGACGGGACCGGTGGCATGCAGGAGCAGGCCAAAGAGCCTACCCTCTCGCCACTGCGCACTATCCTCGCGGGCGGACTCCCCTGCTTTGAGCAGGCCCGCCAGCTTCGACGCGTAGCCTTGCGAGTTATATACGAGCATGCTGAGGACGCCTTGGTGCGCTTCCAGCGATGCCGTGCTATCAAGCAGCTCGTTCAGCCGCGCGACGTCATCGCGCACCGAGCGGACGCTCGCGCCCAGACGCGCCGCAAGCTCCTTGAAGGTTCCCGTTGAGCTCTTGGCGAAGTGGCCGGCTATGGCCACGATGCGATTGTTGACTATCGTGCTCACAGCCGCCACCCCCTCACATGCGCACGCCAACGTGCTCTATGCCACGATTCCGCCGAACGTGACGCCTAGCCGCGCGACTTTCCTCCCGAGACGTTGATGGTGGTGCCGGTGATGTAGCCTGCGCGGTCGGATGCCAGGAAGGCGACCGTCCAACCCACCTCGTCGAGCTTGCCGGGCCTGCCGACGGGAATCGACTTCTTGTAGTCAGTGTTGAGCTTGTCGGGCGTGGTGCCACGCGTGTAGGCAAGCGCCTCCTCGTAGGCGGGCGTCCTGAGGCTGGTGGCCTCCATGATGTCGGGCGCAACGGCCACGACGCGGACGCCGTGCGGACTAATCTCCTTGCCCCAGGATCTCGTGAAGGAATCAACGGCACCCTTGGTCGCCGAGTACGCCGACTGGCCGACCGAGCCCTCCTTGCCAGATGCGGACGACATGTTGACGATGACGCCCTTGCCCTGCTTGATCATCTGGCGCGCGCAGACCTGCGCGACGAGGAAGAGCCCCTTGACGTTGACGTTGAACATGAGATCGAAGTCTTTGACGTTGAGCTCGTATTCGGGCCGCTCGCCCTTGACGTCGACGAGCAGGCGTGGCCTGTTGAGGCCGGCGTTGTTGACCAGGATGTCAATGGAGCCGTATCTGTCGATGACGGCCTTCGCCATGGCGTTGACGCTATCGGGGTCGGCGACGTTGCACTTGACGCAGTACATGCTCTCGAGCTCTTTGCCTGTTTCGACGGTGAGGTCGGCAACCACCACCGTGGCCCCCGCCGCCTTGAGCACCTCGGCCACGTGCTTGCCGATGCCCGACGCCGCGCCCGTCACGATTGCGACCTTCTCCTCAAGCTCAAGCCACTGCTTTTCCACGGTGCGTTTCCTTCCTCTTTGATGTGCCTCGTGCAAGGCCCCTTTGTCCGGGAGCCTCTTTATCTGTGAATATACCTGCGACGTTGCCGCACAATAGCGTTGTCCTTCGTAGCCATGCTGCAAACGGCTGGACGAATGGCACGGCCACGCGGCCAGCTCAGCCATGCGGTGCCCTCGGCCGTGCGACGGCTTCAGCCGCGCGATGGCCCCTGCGTCCCCAAATCCTTGGCAAGCCTCTCAAACTTTCTTTGCCATGTCTCTTGGCTTGCGTGATTCCCTAGGTTGCGATATTGGGCCGAGAGGAGATACGCAAACTCGAGCTGCCTCATCTTGGATGCTCTGGGAAACTCGTCCTTCAGCTCCTGAATGTAGGAGTGACTGTGACGCGCTAGGATGTTATAGCTCATCTCGCAGTTCTTGCCCGTCTCCTGCGGCAGGGTCTGCCTAATCTCGGGAAGAAGCTCCTTGGCAGAGGTGTAGTCACCCTGCTCCAGGTAGAAGTTGAATGCCTTGACGATCAGCTCATGGCGCTGGCGCACGGGAACCCGTGCACCAAGCAGCTCCGTGATGAGGCGCTCCGCACGTTCGCCGTCGCCCCGTTGGACGTACGCGTTGAAGCGGGCAATCCCCGTGCCGTAGCGCCCGAGCACAAACGATGGGAGACCCCTCTGGAGATACCGATCGAGGAGGTCGAAGTCTCCCGTCGCAAAGAGGGCATCCGCCTTTGCCCTAACGACGTGGCGTAGCAATGACGTCGCCAGGTCATAGACGATGATGCCCACAAAGACCGCGACCAGCACAATCGTGGTGGCTGTTCCGCTCATGGCACCCCAATCACCCGTGCTCGTCAAAGCTCCGGCACCGTGGCAAGCGCGTAGTCCTCCGCCTCCTTGCTCCAGACGCCATGCGTCTTCGCAAGGATGGCTCCCAGCTCGGAGGCTGGGTCTATGTCAGACAGCTCACGCAGTGCAAGGTGCTTGTGCGTGTAGACGAGCTTTTTTCCCCCGCCAATCTGGCGCTGCTCCTCCGTGACGCGGGCGCAGTCATTGAGCCCCAGGACATGGGTCACCACCTTTGCCACGTTGACGACCTTCTCCTCCACGAGCCGGATTGACTCCCTGAGGTCGCCCGTCGTGCCGCCGGACGTCCCCACGTAATGCGAGCCGTTGTAGTGGATGTCATAGAAGTTCGTCGTGCCCATGAACTGCTTGTCCAGGGGACCTGCGAAGAAGTTAAGGCATCCGTCCGGGGCAAGCAGCAGAGAGCAATCCGTAATCATCTGCTGGTCGGCCACCATGAGAAGGACGTCGTCATACAGCCCGGACGCCGCCGACCGCAACAGGCCCACGACATCCTCCGCGCCAAACGTGTTCACGTAGCGGACACGCGTGCCCCCCTCGCTTGGGTAAAGCCTAGCCGCATGCTCGAGCTTCTCCTGGTTGCGGCCTGTAACGATGATGGTGCGCGGATTGTTCTTCCCATGCAGCGCAAGGTCAACGGCAAGCAGGCCCATGGGCCCCGTCCCGCCAAGGATGAGCAGGTTGCCACCATCCCTGATGCCCCTGCGATGGTCGTGGGTCCCAAGTGGAACGTGATAGGTGGCGTTGAACGCCCCGACCACGCATGACAGCGGTTCCAGCAGCGACCCCTCGAAGAAGGTCTCACCCTTATACGGCAGCAGGCACCCATGCTCCATCACGTCTGCGGGAATCACAATATAAGTTGCGTCGCCGCCGCAATAGCGATAGGAGTACCCAGGGCACCACGGGGCGTTCGGGAGCTGTAGGTTGGGCTGTATCACAAAGCGCTGACCTGGTTCGAACTGCCCCTTCCGTGCATCGCCGACGGCCATAATCTCGCCGCAGAACTCATGGCCCGTGATGACGGGGCGCGTCGCAAGGTCGGACGGCGCCTTTTTGTGGTCGGCTCCCTGCTCCACGAGCTTCCAGGTGGACATGCAGATGCTGTCCGTCACGACCTTGGCCAGAATCTCGTCATCCTTGATATCGGGAAGCTCAAACTCCTCAAGCCGTACGTCGTGCTTGCCATAGATGCGCACTGCCTTGGTTTTCATCGCTAAATTTCAAGCCTTTCGTCCGTGTCCCTCTCAATGGCCCTAGGCGAGGAAGCCAAGGCCGTAGCCGACGATGCCGACCGCAAACAGGACAAAGATGAGCACGATGGGGCTGAACTTCCTCTTGAGCAGCTTCATGCATAGCAGCGTAAGGCCAAGCGCGAGCAGCCCGGGGCACAGCTCGTCGAGAATGGTCTGGATCGTCGTAGTGGTCGTGACGCCATCGACCATGGTCTGGGACACGATGACAGGAATGTTGATGGTCGTCCACTTGGTGATGAGGACGCCCATGACAAAGAGGCCGAGTATCGTGGCGCCCTCGGTCAGCTTGGGCAGCACGTTGCCGGAGAGGTCCTTGACAATGCCGAGGCCGGCCTTGTAGCCATAAGTGAGGCCGTACCACTTGAACGCCAGACGGATGACGTTGAACAGGGCAAAGAACAGGGTGGGGCCGAGCGCGTTGCCCTGGGTGGCGAGCGAGGCGCCGAGGGCGGCCGTGATGGGGCGTAGCGTGCCCCAGACCAGGGGGTCGCCAACGCCGCACAGGGGCCCCATGAGACCGGCCTTGAGAGACTGGATGGTCTCCGCATCAATCTCCTTCCCGTTTGCCCGTGCCTCCTCCAGGCCGATGGTGACGCCGACGGGGATACCGCAGACGGCGGGCGTCACGTTGAAGAACTGGTTGTGGCGCTCGAGCGCAGCCGTCGCCTCCTGCTTATCGTCGCGATAGAGGTGCTTGATGGTTGGGATCATGTCGACGCAGAACGCGAGGGCGTGCATTCTCTCGTAGTTGAATGAAGCCTGCTGGAAGTTCTCGTAGACGAAGGTCCTGAAAAGGTCGCCCTTCGTAATCTTCTTCTCTGCCATGGGCTGTCCTCCTAATCCTCAAGCTCGTCATCGGGCAGCTCTGCAGGCGCTGCCTGGACGGATGGCGCGGAGACATTAAACTTCGGGTTGAGCTGCACATAGATGATTGCAAGGATGACTCCGATGCCACCCCAGACAAGCAGGCTGATGTCAGTCAGGTAGCTGCCGAGCAAGAATCCCAGGAAGAAGAAGGGCATAAGGTATTTGATGTTCATCATGTTGAGCAGCATGGCATAGCCGACGACCACGATGAACCCGCCCGCCACCGCGAGGCCGCCCGTAATGACATCAGGTATGGCCGCAAGCATCGCGCTGACCATCTCGGGGTTCACGGTCGCCGCGACGATGGTGGAGGGAATGGCGACGCGCAGCGCCTGGACAATAAGGGCCGTGAAGTGCAGGGTGATGATGCCCCGATAGTTTGCCTTCTCGACCTCAACGTCAGAGGCGTGCTGGAAGAAGACCGTGATGGTGCGGCAGATGACCGTCAGGACCTGTCCAGCCGCGGCAACGGGCAGGGCGATGGCTATGCCCATCTGAATGTCCTGGTGGCCGACGACGACGAGGATGGTGGAGATGACGGACGCCAGCGCGGAGTCGGGCGACTGCGCGGCGCCAATGTTCATCCAGCCTATCGCGATAAGCTCGAGCGTACCTCCCAGGATAATGCCCGTGATGGGGTCGCCAAGGATAAGGCCCGTGATGGAGCAGGCGATAAGCGGACGATGGGTCTGCCACTCGTCCAGAACGCTGCCCATACCTGTGATGGCAGACCATATGAAGATGAGGATGATGGTACCGAGGGGTAATGCCATGGTTCTCTCCTGTCTGTAGTCCAACATGCCACGTGTCTGCGCGCGAGCCGACGCGTGGCACTCTCTCGACCGCTACACCAGTCCGGCCGCGCTCAGCTTCTTGCCAAAGTCCTCCTTCTTATCAGAGACAACCACTCGCAGGTCAAGCTCGATACCAAGATTCATGAGCTCCTTGAAGTCAGCTGCGTCCTGGTGATCGACTGAGCAGGCCTTGGTAACTTGGGTCCTACCCTCCTTGAACTGCATGCCGCCGATGTTGACCGACGTGATGGGCACCCCGGCCTTAATCATGCGCAGGGGAGCCGAGGGCCCCGTGAACAGGAACATGACCTTTTCGGGGCCATACTTGGAGTTGTTGAAGACCTTGATTGACTTCTCCACGTTCACGACGTTGACCTTGACTCCCGGAGGCGCCGCCTGCTTCAGCAGGACCTTGCGAATGTCGTCCTTGGCAACCCCGTCGTCCACGATGAGGATTCGCTCGGCCTGTGCCTCCTTGGACCACACCGTGACGACCTGCCCATGGATGAGCCTGTCATCGATCCTTGCCAACCTAATCTGCATGTCCCTCTCCTTTCTGCTGACTTCCCGCAACTGGCTCTAGAAGTCATCGTCCTCGTCGATGGCCTCAGGGACAAACCTACGGACGACCTGCGGAGCCTGGTCAATGAGCGCCTGGGCGAGATCCGTCGCCCCCATCTCGTCCGAGGAGAACGCTGCCTCCAGGACGAGCGCAAGAGACATGCCCGAGAGAACCTCTATCCCGGACATCTCCCTTTTCATGGCCACAGCGCATGCGACATTGAAGGGAGTTCCGCCAAACAGGTCGGCGATGATGAGAGTCTCCTCGTGTGCGGAGAGGGTGGCCAGGATGTGCTGTTTGACCGTGTCGAACCCCTCTTGCGGAAGAAACGTCACGCAAGATATCTGCGGGCACACGCCGCAGATCATCTCACAAGAGGCCTTCATCTCTTGGGCAAGCCTCCCGTGTGCAACCAAAAGTATCTGTGTCACACCAATCCCCGTCTTCCAATCTTATCTTTCAAAATAAGAACTTACTAATCTTAGATAGATTTTCTTTCATTTCGTAAGTTATGAGCATAGTAATACAGAGTTCTGGCAGTCATGTCCAAAAATAGCAGTGGAGAGAAAATTACTCTGCAAAAGGTAAGGGAAGCGCCCTGAGCGGCGGGTTTACCTAGAGCCGTGCACGGATGCTGGATTGCAGGCTTGGGCTACAATCGGTAATGTCGTAACGGCAGCACAGCCCGTCGCGCGTGGATGGGACGCACGCCCCATGCCCCTGCTAGACTACTGTGAATGGCAAGACAACTTAAGTCTCTGGTTCCGAGAGCAATGGATGCCCACATGTCGATGAAGGATCAGCGCAGACAAGAAATCGTTCAGCTCATAGACACAAAGGGAAGCATCTCGTTCAGAGAGATCCGGGACAGGTTCCCCACCCTCTCGGAGGTCACCCTACGAGGTGACCTCAAGCAGCTCGACGCCGACCACCTGATAGTAAGAACCTATGGTGGGGCCCGTTCGATACGTTACGCCATTGGCGTGGACATCCCCATCAACCAGCGGATTGCGCGCAGCGCCGCGGCCAAGCGCGCCATTGCTGCAAAGGTCCGATCGCTGGTGAGCGGAAACGGTACCATCTTTCTCGACTCCGGAAGCACGACGACCGCACTCGCTCGCGTGCTACCCGACGCAAGATACACCGTGTTCACTCCCAGCCTGAGCTGCGCCAACGAGCTGGCCAGCCTTCAGAAGGTCACCACCATCATGCCTGGCGGCACCCTCAACGAGGAAAGCATGTGCCTAGAGGGCTCGCGAGCGATTGACGGCATCAGTGACATGAGGTTCGAGCAGATGTTCCTAGGGGCAACGGCGTATGCGGAGGGAGGCTTCACCTGTGAGCTTGACGAGCAGGCACACCTCAAGAGGGCGGCGATGGCGCGCTCGGAGGAGATTATTCTCCTCATGGATTCCAGCAAGATAGAGCGTAGGGGCACGTTCATGATCTGCGACATCCCAGACCTCGACATCGTCGTATCGGACGGGGGTCTGCCCCAAGACTTTCTCAAGGCGTGCGCGCGCGCCAACGTTGAGGTCATCTAGACGATATGGAGCGAGGTGGCTGGGGCCTCGCTTGTGAAGCAGAAGGCCCTCTTGGAGACAGCTTGAGTTAGGTTTCAGCTGTCCGCAGTCGGCTTACCGCAGTCATGGGAGGTCCCAGCCATAATTGAGTCTTTGACAGTTGAATAAAGAACCTGACTTTCAGTCGCCCTGCTGAACGGGTTTTTATTCAACTGTTAAAGACCTGATATAGTCAAGCTGCTTGCTCTCGCCCGTGCGCTTGTTCGTGAACGTACGCATGACACGGCCGACGGCCTGAAGGACATCCACCTTGCTGCGCTTGGGGCTAAAGAAGATGACGGCATCGAGCGACGGCACGTCCACGCCCTCGGCCAGGCAGCGCGCGTTCGTGAGGATGCGGCAGTCGTTCCTGCCGTCACTCTCCGCAAGCCACCCAAGCTTCTTCACGCGCAGCTTGGAATCCATCGAGCCGTCCACGTGGTCGAGCTCGCAGTCGGGGCCCGACTCGCCCGTGTTGCACACGTAGTTTTTCACCACCTGCTTGAAGGCGTAATCGATGTCCTTCGAGGCCTGAGTGGTGGAGCAGAAGCCCACGGCACGGTGTAGTGGCTCGATACGCTTGCCCTCGTCATCGAGCGAAAGGGCGTCACGATCCACGTCCCACTCGTCGAAGTCGTCCACCAGGAGGAAGTCAGTCGTCACGGCAGCCTCGTCGCCCTCGTAGGCATCAAGCCTCCTCTAGGCCTCCTCGCCGTGCGTGGCCAGGCCTCTCCAGCAACCGATGATCTTTGCGGCATCGCCCACGTCGAGCTCTGTATCGTTGCTGCCATGGGGAACGACGAGCTTCGATCCGGGCACGGCGTCCTCGTTTATCGCAAGCACGACCACGCGGTAGTCGCAGAGCAGCCCCCTGTTCGACAGCCGAGGCAAAGGTGAGTTCGTAGGCAATAGGGCCATACTTGTCCTCATCGTCCATGGAGTAGAGTTCGGCTGTAACCTCGCCAGCCTTCGTCTTGACGTTGTCGCCATAGACCTTGGGGGTCGCCGTCATGAAGAGGCGCTTGTCGGCGCGAATCCGCGTGCCATCGATGACGATCTGATAGCTCGCCACGTCATCATCGTCGGCGTACTTGGTACCGGCGGTCCGGTGCGCCTCGTCACACACGCACAGGCCAAAGCCCGGCAGGCCAGCCTCCTGGGCGCCCTGAACCACCTGCATGGATTGGTACGTGCTGAACACGACGATCATGGCATCGGGACAGTTCTCGCGCGTCCACTAATAGCGCTGGCGCAGGCTCGCCGAGTCCGTGGTCGCCAGGAAGGTCACGCCTACCACGTCATCGAGCACATCGTCCTCACCGACCTTCGACGCCTTGGCATCGGAGCACACCACGAGACTCCTGAGCTCCACACGCGACTGGTTGGTCCACTCGCGCATCGCCTGCGCGACGAGCGCGATTGACGGTGCGCAGAAGAGCACATCATGGCAGTTGTTGTCACGGAAGCGCTCCTCGGCAAGGCGCAGCGACATGGGGGTCTTGCCCGTACCGCATGCCATGATCGACTTGGCACGGTCATGCGACTCAAAGCATGCCTGTATCTGGTTGATGGCAGCCTGCTGGTACGGCCCCGGGCCGAAGGTCCTCGCCCAGCGAGCCCCCGCATCCTGGACGCTGCCCTGCATGAGCAGGGCCCAATCCACATTCGATTGGGCCATGTCAGAGGGCGTGAACACCATCGACGCCATGCCGCGATTCTGCTGCAGGGCCGTAGGTGGGCATTCACGTTTGACGAGAGCTCCTCGCCCACGGTAGCCACGATCAGCCCCGAATAGCGCTCGTCTGCCTCGGCAGCTGCAAAAAAAGTGCCCAGCTCCTTGTAAGTGAGCTTGTGGCGCTCGTCGTAGTTCTTGCACTGTACGGTCCAATACGTCCCTGGCCTATCGAGACGCTCGGCCACGATGCCGATACCGGCGTCACGTCCCGTGCGCAGAGGGTTCTCCATGTCGTCCCATCGCCAGACATGCCCCACTACCTGACGCAGCTCAGGGTCGTTGCGCAGATACCACGCCGTTACGCGTTCCCATAGGTCGCCCTTGTCATGCGTGATACGTTCATGGGAAGCGAGATAGCTAAGCACGTCATCGAACGTGACGATACGAATCTGGTCAGTGGGCATGGATCCCCCAATTCAGTGTAGGAACAGCCATGCCATTATCTTCCCATGAGAGACGGATGGCAAAGCCCTTGGATGCGCTTCACGACGAGTCGTTCGCACTTTTGCCCGGGGGTCATGCGAGTCGTATGCATTCCTGTGTCGTGAGGGAATGACGGGCACTTGCAGCTCACCTCATATACCTGCGGTTCCTCTCGCCATGGTGTCTCGTGATGGAGAATGTCTCCGACAAACAGCCGTCAGAATTGCATACGACTCGGAACGACACGCGAGCGGATTGCATACGACTCCGAAAGACAGGCTGCGAAAGGCGGGTGCGGGTCGTACGGGAGGTGCAACCGCGCGTACCCTCCCTACTCCCCTCTTTGATACACCCTGCTCCCGCTCACGTAGGTCTCCTCTACCGTGAGGTCGCGGTCGAGCACCACGAAGTCCGCGTCCAGGCCGGGACGCAGGGAGCCGCACACGTCGGCAAGGCCGCTCGACCGTGCGGGAACCTCGCTCGCCATGCGCAGGGCCTGCTCCGCCGTCGCGACGTTCCAGTCCACCACGTTGCGCACGGCCTGGTCGAGCGTGAGGGTGGAGCCCGCCAGGTTGCCACCGTCCCTGAGGTGCGCCACGCCATCCCGCACCACGATGGGAAACTCGCCCAGGTAGTAGTCGCCGTCGGGCATGCCGCCGCAGCGCAGGCAGTCCGTCACCAGCACCGTGTGGTCGGTGCCCTTGGCCCGCACGAGCGCCTCCGCGGCCGTCGGGCTCACGTGCAGGCCGTCACAGATGACCTCGGCATAGGTGCCACGGGAGGTCATGGCCGCGCCCACCATGCCCGGCTCGCGGTGATGGAGCGGGCTCATGCCGTTGTAGGTGTGCACGAAGACGTCCGCGCCCGCGTCCACGGCCGCCATGGCCTGCTCGTAGCTGGCGTCGCTGTGTGCCAGTGCCACGTGCACGCCCTGTGCGGCGAGGGCCTCGGTAAACGCCATGGACCCTGCGCGCTCGGGTGCGATGGCGATCTTCCTCACGAGCCCCCGGGCACGCCTTTGCCAGCCGTCGAACACCTCCACCGAGGGATCCTGGAAGTATCTGGGGTTCTGTGCGCCCTTGTGCCGCTCCGTGAAGAAGGGCCCCTCCAGGAAGATGCCCCGCACGTGGGCACCACCCACATCATCGGCCGCGGCCACCGAGGCACAGGCATCGCCCATCTGCCCCACGCTTGCCGTGAGGATCGTGGGAAGCCAGGACGTCACGCCGTGCGCAGTGAGACCGCGCGCGACCCTGCCCACGCCCTCGGAGTCAGCGTCCAGCACGTCATAGCCCAGAAAGCCGTGGATGTGGGTGTCCACCAGACCGGCCGCGACCCACCTGCCCGTGTGGTCAACGACCCTGCAGTCCGGTCGCTGCCGCGTGAAGCGGCCACACCTGCCATTCTCCACCGTGAGATAGCCCGCCCCACTCACCCTGCCCGGCAGGAAGAACCGATCCGCCTTGACCGCATATGCCTCCATGGATGCCTCCTCATGGCTTCGTCCACAGGCTCGTGCCCGCACCGGAGCGCTCGCCTCTAGACCCTGCTGTGCACCACGTGATACTTGAACTTGTCCGCCCGTGCGACGCTCTGTGTGTACTCGATGACATCCCCGGCGACGTTGCGGGTGACGCGCGCGATCTCCAGCATGGGGGCGCCGGCGGGGATGCCCAGCTGCTCCGCGTCGGAAGGACGGGCGCATCCCGCGCGAATCTCCTCCTCCGCCGTCGCAATCTGCTGGTGGTACTCGTGCTCCAGGATGTCGTATAGGGGACGCTCCGAGGCGATCTTCTGGCTGAGGCCGGGGAACGGCCGCATGGGCAGGTAGGTGTGACCCGCCAGCATGGGCACGCCATCGGCCAGGCGCAGACGGTACAGGTCGTAGACGTGCGTACCCAGGTGCAGGCCAAGCGCGGAGCTCACGGCCTTGTTGGCCTCCTTTTCGGCGAAGCCCAGGATGCGCGTGGACGGCACCCTTCCCAGCGCGCGCATCTCATCGGTGAAGCTGTAGCACAGGGAGAGGTCCGCTGCGGAGTGCCTTGCGTCGGCCACGAAGGTCCCCTTGCCATGCCGGCGGTGGATGAGCCCCCGACTCTCCAGTCTCTCGAGGGCGAGCCGTACGGTCGTACGTGAGAGGCCATACCGCTCGGAGAGCTGCCGCTCCGAGGGCAGGAGGTCACCGGGCGACATGTCACTTTGGATCCCGTCCCGCAGGACATCGAATAGCTGGCTGTACAGGGGCTGCTTCCCGGATAGCTTGGTCATGGCCCACCCCTTGGATAGTCTCTGACTTTACTGGTTACTACCACATACCAACTGTAGCCCTTCTTCGGGCCGACTGGGAACGGCACGGGAAACGCTCACGCCCGGTGCACCGCTCGCCGAACGCAGGGGAACGGTCAGGGTGTATGTGCAGCTAAGACTATATCGAATCGGACGAAAAGCGAAGATGTGACATAGGGACGATAGGCTCCCCTCACCTCCTACCCTTCGTTCCACATACCAGGCGCACAGATGTTCCACACCAACTGGTATCAAGATAATATGCATGTTTTCGGTATCGCAATGGAGTACCGTCATCAGGGAGCATAGATGCGAGAGCACCGGGAGGACGCCATGAGGATCATCCGCACCACCGACTACGACGACATGAGCCGCAAGGCCGCCAACGTCATCTCCGCCCAGGTGATCCTCAAGCCCACGAGCGTGCTGGGCCTGGCCACCGGCACCACACCCCTGGGGGCCTATAGGCAGCTGGCCCGGTGGTGCGAGCGCGGCGACGTGGACTTCTCACAGGTATCCACCTACAACCTGGACGAGTATCGCGGCCTCTCCCATGAGGATGTCCAGAGCTATCACCATTTCATGCGCGTCAACTTCTTCGACCACGTCAACATCGACCTGGCCAACACCCACGTGCCCGATGGCTCCAACCCCAACGTCAGGGCCGCCTGTGCGGCGTACGACCACATGGTGGCCGCGGCAGGCTACCCCGACCTCCAGCTTTTGGGCATCGGCCGCAATGGGCACATCGGCTTCAACGAGCCCGACTCCGTCTTTTCCAAGGGCACCCACCTGGTGAACCTCACCGAGAGCACCATCAAGGCCAACAGCCGCCTGTTCGACAGTCCCGACGACGTGCCGCGCCAAGCCTACACCATGGGCGTGCAGGCCATCATGTACGCCCGCGGCGTGCTGGTGATTGCCAGCGGGAGGGACAAGGCCAAGGCCGTGCGCGGCATGTGCCTGGGCCCTGTTGACCCGCAGTGCCCCGCCTCCATACTGCAGCTGCACACCAACTGCGTGGTCATCGCCGACGAGGCGGCGCTCTCGCTGTGCCCCCAGTAGCGCCCTACCGAGCGTGCAATCCACGTACAGATTGCACGCACCATGCTTGCCAACTGGGCAGACGTAGCCCAAGCTCACAAACGGACGAAGGATTGTGGGCTCGCGTCACATGCCTTCGACGTATGCCTCCCCTACAATGAGGATATGCACCGTATGCGAGTGGAGGCACATGGATACCGAGGAGACCGCGCTCGACCGGCTGCGGCTGGTAATGGGCAGCGAGGCGCTTGCGCGTGTGCAGGCCGCGCGCGTGATGGTCATCGGCTTGGGTGGCGTGGGATCAAACTGTGCCGAGGCGCTGGCACGTGGTGGCGTGGGGTCGCTCGTCCTCCTCGACCGCGACGTAGTGGCACCAAGCAACGTCAACCGCCAGGCAGTGGCCTACCAGAGCACCATCGGCCAGGAGAAGGCCGAGGTCATGGCCCGCATCGTGGCAGACGTCAATCCCACATGCGACGTCATCGCCCAGCGGGTCTTCCTCTCGAGGGAGGGGCTCCCCACCACGCTTGCCGCACTCCCCCGTCCAGACTACGTGGTGGACGCCATCGACACCGTCAGCCAGAAGCTCGTGCTTGCCCAGTGGTGCCAGGATCGGGACATCCCCCTCATCAGCTCCATGGGTGGGGGCAACAAGCTCGACCCCACGCGACTGCGCTTCGCACGCATCGAGCGCACCTCGGGAGACCCCCTGGCGCGTACCGTCCGCAAGGAGTGCCGCAGGCGCGGCGTCAGGGGACTCGAGGTGCTCTACTCCGACGAACGACCCCGTGAGCCTGAGGGGAAGGTACAGGCCATCGACGAGGCAGGCCTCGTGCGCGAGGGTGCCTCCATCCTCGGTACCATGAGCTACATGCCACCCATCATGGGCCAGATGATCGCGGGACGCGTCATCTGCCGCCTTGCCGATCTCACCTGGGAGAACGCCTAGCCATGAGACTCGTTGACGCCCACGTGCACCTGGACTTCATGTCCAATGCCGCAGAGGTGGCCGCAGATGCCGCCCGAGACGGGCTCGGCCTCTATGCCGCCACGGTGACGCCCGCGGGCTATGACGCGGCCCATCCGGAGCTGGACGACGTCCCCAACGTGTGCCTTGCCCTCGGTCTCCATCCCTGGTGGGTCGCGGACGGGCGCTGCAAAGAGCGGGATGTCCGCCACTTCGAGGAGCTCGCTGGCCACACGCGCTGGTTGGGCGAGGTGGGCCTCGACTTCTCCGACACCCACACGGCACCCGACTCCCACGGACGCCAGGCAGCGGCCTTCGCGCGCGTCTGTGCAGCCGCTGCCCGGACGTCCTCCTCGGTGCTCTCCATCCATTCCGTGCGCGCGGCGGACACATGCCTCGACATCCTTGCCGACACGGGCTGCCTCGAGCGCTGCCACTGCGTGTTCCACTGGTTCAGCGATAGCTCGGACGAGCTGCATCGCGCCGTGACCTCAGGATGCTGGTTCTCCGTCAACGAGATGATGCTCGCCACCCGGCGTGGCCGCGAGTACGCCCGCCAGGTGCCGTTGGGGCGTCTGCTCACCGAGACGGACCTCCCTCCCCATGGGAGAGCACCCTTCTCCGCGCGGAAGATAGAGGCCTCGCTCGAGCGCAGCATCGCCACCATGGCACAGCTGCGCCACCTCGACCTCGATGACCTCCGGGACAAGGTGGCACGGAATGCGGAACGGCTCGTGCGGCAAGGCTCGTGGAGCTAGCTGGCACGCCCCTCGACGACGCCCCTCTCGCTGCGCTCCAACAGCGGTGAGGCACCGCCGCCCACGCTCTCGGGCGTGACCGTGACCCTATAGATGTCCAGGTCGCTCGGTAGGTCGAACATCGTTTGCTCCAGGGTGGACTCGCAGATGGCCCTGAGGCCGCGCGCGCCGGTACCGCGCGCGATGGCCTGGCGCGCCATCTCGCGCAGCGCCTCGTCGGTGAACTCAAGCTCCACGCCCTCGATCTGGAACATGCGCCTGTACTGCTTGACGATGGCGTTCTTGGGCGTGGTGAGAATCTCCACGAGATCGTCCTCAGTGAGCTCCCTGGTGGAGGTGATCACGGGAATGCGGCCGACGAACTCGGGAATCATGCCAAAGCTGTGCAGGTCCTGCGGCATGACCTGGCTCATGAGCTCGTCTTGGTTGTCCTCCACCTTGCGGGCAAGCGCGCCACTGAAGCCGATGCCCTTCCTGCCGATGCGATCGGCGACGATCTTGTCCAGGCCCACGAAGGCACCACCGCAGATGAACAGGATGTTCTTGGTGTTGATGTGAATGAGCTCCTGCTGGGGATGCTTGCGGCCGCCCTGGGGTGGGATGCTGGCGTCGGTACCCTCGAGGATCTTGAGCAGCGCCTGCTGCACGCCCTCGCCCGAGACGTCGCGCGTGATGGAGAGGTTCTCCGCCTTGCGAGCGATCTTGTCGATCTCGTCGATGTAGACGATGCCCACCTGGGCGCGCGCGATGTCGCCATCTGCGGCCGTGATGAGCTTGAGCAGGATGTTCTCCACGTCCTCACCCACGTAGCCGGCCTCGGTGAGGGTGGTGGCATCCGCAATGCAGAACGGCACCTCCAGAAAGCGCGCGAGCGTCTGCGCGAGCAGCGTCTTGCCCGTGCCCGTGGGCCCCAGAAGCAGGATGTTGCTCTTGGCAAGCTCCACGCGCTCGGTCGCGCCCTTGGCCTCCTCCTCGGGCGTCTCATCGTCACCCGTGAGGACGCGCCGGTAGTGGTTGTACACGGCCACGCTCATGGCGCGCTTGGCATCCTCCTGGCCCATCACGTACTGGGACAGCTCGTCATAGATCTCGTGCGGGGTGGGCAGGCTCCCGATGGGAGGGCGCCTCTCGACCTCGAAGCCCTCGACAGACAGATCACCATCCTCTGCCAGCATCTGCGAGCATTCGGACACGCACTCGTCGCAGATGAAGACCCCGTTGGGACTCTGAATGAGCCTGCGCACCTGACTGCGCGGCTTCCCGCAGAAGGAGCAGTGTATCTCTGGCGGCATGCCCCTGTTGTCATCCTGTGCCATCAGCATCCTCTCGATAGCAGCGGCTGTGTCTCGATCCTACCACTGGTATCCCACCGCAGGCCGCCCGAGGCTGCCACGCGGCCCCGGGCGGCAGACCCGCATGCGAGGGAAGCCTATTCGCCCTGCTCCATGCGCGAGGTGATCACGCGATCGACCAGGCCGTAGTCGGCGGCAGCCTGGGCACGCAGATAGTTGTCGCGTTCGGTGTCGGCGTGAACCTTCTCCACCGTCTGGCCCGTGTACTGCGCGAGCAGCTCGTCCATGTGGGTGCGGAGCCACTTGGTCTCCTTGGCGGCAATCTCTATCTCGGTCTGTTGACCCTGGGCGCCACTGGAGGGCTGGTGGATGAGGACCATGGCGTTGGGCAGCGCCAGGCGCTTGCCCCTGGTGCCCGCAGCCAACAGCACGGAGGCCATGGAGGCGGCCATGCCCACGCAGATGGTGGAGACGTCGGGCTTGATGAAGTTCATGGTGTCCAGGATGCCGAGGCCGGCGTATACCTCCCCACCAGGAGAGTCGATGTAGAGCGAGATGTCCTTGTCGGGGTCCTGGCTCTCGAGGTGCAGGAGCTGGGCGATCACGAGGTTCGCCGTGTCGCGGGTAATCTCCTCGCCCAGAAAGACGATGCGGTCGTTGAGCAGACGCGAGTAGATGTCGTAGCTGCGCTCGCCGCGTGGGGTCTGCTCGATGACATACGGGATGAGGGGCGTTGCTGTGGGACTGACCATGTGTTCTCCTTCTTTGGTAAGAGACGCTCCGGGGTACTGTACCCCCGGGGAGTCCGATTGATTCGTGCGACGACGGGGACGGGTTACTCCGCGTCCTGCCTCTCCTCGGCCTCGGCACGGCGCTCGGCGATTTCATCGACCACGGTGACGGTGGCGTTCTCGACGAGCCACCTGACGGCCTTCGTGCGGCGGATGGACTCGCGGATGGCGGGCATCTGGCCACCCTCGGTGAACTCCTTCATGGACTTGCTCACGTCCTTCACGCCAGCATTCTCGAACTCGCCCTTGATGTCGTCCTCGGTGGCCTCGATGTCGAGATGGCGTGCAAGGGCATCCAGGGCGAGGGACTGACGGGCACGCTCGTCAGCCTGCTTGCGAAGGTCGTCGATGAACTCGTCGCTCTTGATCTGGCGCGCGGCGAGGTACATGTCGAGCGACATGCCCTGGCGCTGCAGCCGGGAGAGCACCTCGTTGGCAAGCTCGTTGAAGACCTGGTTGCCGTAGGCCTCGGGGACCTCCTCGAGCTGCAGGTGCTCACCGATGGCCTCGACGACACGGTCCTCCTTGAGGTGGGGCAGGGTGTTGACCTTGTCCTCGCCAATCTCCTCCTTGACGGCATCCTTGAAGGCGTCCACGGTGTCGAAGCCGAAGTTCTTCTTGGCGAAGTCATCCGTGAGCTCGGGCTCGACGGCCTTCTTCAGGCCCTTGAGGGTGACGGCGACGGCGATCCTGTGCTCGTGGTCGCCATGGCTGCGCGTCCACTCGATGTCCTTGGTCTCGCCTGGCCTCATGCCCACGATGCCCTCGACGTACTCCTTGGGGAGATAGTTGGTGTCGAGGGTAAGCTGACGATCGGTGCCCGCAAGGCTGTCCGCGCCCTCCTTGTCCACGGCGTCGACCACGACGGTGTCACCCTCGGCGCAGGCGCGGTCGGTGTCATCGTCCTCATAGGTCACGTGGTAGCTCAGGAGCTGCTCCACCTGCTGCTCCACCTCGGCATCGGTGGGCTCGTCAGGCGGCATGTTGATGGCGGGAGCGTCATAGGAGTCAAGCTCGCAGGTAGGCGGCACAGAGATCGTGGCAGTGACGCTGAAGTCCTCATGCTCCACGACGGCCACGGAATCCTCACCGTAGTCGGGACGACCGATGGGGACGATGTCAAGCTCGTTGAACATCTCGGGTTGGACGTCGTTCATGAGGTCCTCGGTAGCCTGCGCCAGCACGGCCGCACGGCCGACAATGCCATCGATGACGGGGCGCGGGGCGCGGCCACGGCGGAAGCCCTGGAAGGCATACTTGCGGGCGATGTCCCGGTACGCCTTGGCGACGGCCTTGTCCACCTCGGCGGCGGGGACGGTGAGCTTGGCGACCACCTGGTCGTTCTCAGGCCTCTCGGCAGTGACGGTGATGTTCAACGTTCCTCCAGTTAGTTTCTCGTGCGGGACGATGGGGCCGTCCCGCGAAGTTCCTCGTAGGTGCCGGTGGTGCGGGCGAAAGGACTCGAACCTTCACGGAGTCTCCCCCACTGGAACCTAAATCCAGCGCGTCTACCAGTTCCGCCACGCCCGCATCGTGACGCATAGCTTTCACATGATAGCAAAATCGAAATGACGCGCTTATAGCATGCGTGCATTTCACATCACGAGCCGAGGCGCCGGGCCTAGGGTGTCGGGCGCCCCTCCATGAAATCGATGACAACCTTGGAGGCCGAAGGGTGCCTGAGACACTCTTCGAGAGCTGTGACATCTTGAGCGTCGACAATCCTCAGGGGAAACGCCCTTGAGAGCTCACCAAAGCACCGTTCCATCTGCTGAACCGCCTCAGAGAAATCGCTGCGAAGAAACGACCTGACGCCATAGATCCTATATTCATGCTCAAAGAGTGGACGTAGCCGCAAGGGTATTTCATAGGTCTCTGGATATACCCCAAGAAACAGGAGCGTTGCTCCTGGGCGAGCGCATCTCAGACTTGCCTGAAGAGTCTTTGCCTGAGAAAAACCGACGCACTCAAAGAGCAAGTCATATTGCCCCACAGCCACCGAGGCAAGATCCTCGTACGACCCCATCGCCCGAGCCTGCAGGAGGTCAAGATAGGGCCACTCGCCACTACGTGTAAGAACGTCCGGCACCAAGCCCTGCCTATTCAGCTCGAATACCAACAAACGAGCGATGTTTCCATCACCCATCACAAGCGGTTGCAGGTCTTCCTCAGAGTCACAGGCAAGCTCATAGGACATGTGCCTGGCCACCAGCGAGAGGCAAGTAAGCATGTACTCGGATGTTGATTGCCTTCGCGGGCAAAGGATGTCAGAACTGAATCCAAGCGCCGTTATGAAGTGTGAATATCTCTCCGCAAGCTCCTGCGTCTTTGACCAAGTGATATTCCTGCCCGTGTAGGCATCTATGTCACCCAAGACCAACTGAACCCGATACCCCGCCTCCTGAAGCATCTTGGCTTTGGCTATCTGCGAGACGGTTCCCATGTGAGGGCATCCGGACATGCCGACTCCCGTCGAGAAGAGAGTCTGGCCATCTGGGTCCAAAACAGCTTCCACATTGTAAGAGCAGCACCAAAGAGCTTGCTCATCAGCTCGATTCGCCAAGGCTGGCATCATCGGTACGGATGAAAACCCAACGGGATCATAGCCATACTCTCGAATGATGCTCGCATAGTATTTTGAGTCAAAGCTCAGCACATCTCCCATGGCGTACTATCCCTCCCCTCGACGCCCACAGCCAGCACAAGGGCAAGTAGGCTCGATGCACAGATACCCCCAAAGGCCGCATACCAAAAGGCCTCAGGCGCGACGATGAGCCTGTTGAAGACCAGGGTCCCCAGTGGCATGAGAAGCGTGGCTATCACGAAAACGCAGCTGAACGTCCTTCCCAAGTACGCTTCATCGACACTGGCCTGCAGGACGCTGAAGAACTGGATGTTGTAGAAGGTGAGCAGGACAGCAAACACAAGTATGCAGGCAAGCACGGCAGCAAATGCCTGCCACAGGTGAAGGAACGCGGGCAACAGGGCAAGGCTGAGGCCGCATCCGAATAGCGCAGCGAAGAGCGTGACCCTGGGGCCACCAAGCCGGTCGCCAAGAAGGCGGGTGAGGATGGCGCCAAGCACTCCACCCACCGATGACGATGTCAAGGGCTCGGCGTAAGCTGCGTCGCCTGCACCAAAGCTCATCTGCACGAATGGGGTCATGAGGTTGTATCCCGCGAGGAAGAAGTTGACCAGCGAGCTCATGAGCAGGAGATAGCGAACTTCCGAGGACCCACCAATGAACCTCAGACCCTCAACGAAGTCGCTGACGAACTGGCGAGGTGACGTGCGGCCCGCAGCTGGTACCTCAGCATGGGGTGCTGTCCTGAGCATGGAGTTCAGCAGTGCAGATGTGCCAAACGACATCGCATTGACGAGCAGGGCACCTTGCTCATGGCACAGGGTCAGTAACGCGGCGCTCAGCATGAGTGCCACCACACTCAGTACTTGTGTGCGGCAAGCTCAAGATGAGAGTCAGCGTTCGATATCTGTGACTTCCGAACGAGAAAGGGAAGTACCGAGTGATACGCGGGCAGGTAAAACCCACTGGCAGCACTGAGGAGCACATTTGCTGAGATGAGCGCGTAGACAAAGACAGGTGTGACAAAAAATGCAGCGGCCACCAGGCAAACGAAGGCCGAGAGCATATCTGCGACCACCAAGATGCGCTTGCGATCGAAGCGATCGGCAACAACTCCACCCACGGGATCAATGACGAGCGAGCAGACAGACTGACCAATCTGATAGATCCCCAGAAGGAACTGGCCAACGGCACCCTGGCTGGCGAACCAGAGGCTGTTCGCATAGTCGAAGAATATGTCGCCAAAGCCACCGAGACCCTCCCGCAGATGAGAAAGGCCTGGTTGGCCATCTCGCGTCTAGGGCGAGCATCACCCCCTGAACGCTTCGTCATACAACCACAACCAAATCACTGCTGCTCAACAAGGGCGGAGGATTGACCCGTAAAATCAAGGGTAATATAAGGTGTCGATGGACGATTTAACTCTGAGAGAAATAGTTTTAAAAGCATCATTGCTTTTTCAACAGACGATCAATTCCTGCGACAAAAAAGGCACATAGCTTCTCAATATAAAAACGTGCCTCCCTGCGGTTCATGTCGTGGCGGAGAGGTTCAAACATAGACGCATAAAAGGAATTGGTCAGCATATGCAGCACTTTCATCATCAATTCTTCTTCGTTCCCTGCACCCCCTGCTGATTCTGTCCATTTGGAGATGTAGGAAATGTTCTTGTCAGTCAAATCCTCAATCAGCGCCGTGTGGCATTTGCCATCTAAGGACGTTTGAATCAACAGGAACTCATCTTTATGGTCATAAATATAGTCAATCATGTCAACATAGATTGCAGTATCATCAAAAGAGATGGCGTCTGTTCCATCCACCCCTATGTCCTTCGACCAAAACTGATCCGCATAATTCTGATATAGCTCGATAAGCCCGTCTGAAATGGGCGAAACAATTGCGTCGAAAAGTCCCTCTTTATTGGGAAAGCGCGTATAGATAGCGCGGGCACTGGTTTCTGCTTTTTTGGCAATCTCCCGTATGGAGGCAGCCTGAAACCCCTTATCTAAAAATTCGCTTCTGGCACACGCTAATAAGCGTTCTGATACACCGGCAATTCGTTTCATGTGAATCCTCTCTTTCCGAAAGATTGAAACTCTGTTTTCATCTCATGGGACAGAATGTAGCATGTCAAGAAAGAAACAGCTTGACATGGATCAGTATAAGCTGTATTTTTACATCTGAAACGATGTTTCAAATGTCTCAGGAAAGGAGAATTTTGGCTCTGTAGTTAGCTTTATCTAACTATTATACAAAGTCGAGGGGTTGACGGTATGAAAGAAAAAGGAGTGCTGGGGCGTCTGTTCCGACATATGGGCATGTTTAGGATCACAATGGCCATCTCCATTGTATTATCTGCTGTCTCGTCGGTCATCAACCTATATGCCTTTGTGTGCGTGTATAACGTGGCAAAGGAGATCGTTCAGTCTCTTGGTAATATCCATTCGCTGGATCAGACCTATATGGTCGATATGGGCTGGCGCGCTGTATCCTTGATCATTATGTCATTTGGAATATACGGGATGGCATTGCTGTTTTCCCACATCACCGCTTTCAATACGGTCGCAAAACTGCGGATTCAGATTGTCCGACACATTGGGAATCTGCCTTTGGGGTATCACACGACAAATCCCAGCGGGAAACAACGAAAAATCATTGAAAAGAACTCGGACAATCTGGAAACGCTGATCGCACACCAGATTCCAGACTTTGCAGGAGCTGTTGCGTTGCCGATTGCTTTTCTTGTATTCATGTTTATGTATGACTGGCGTCTGTCTTTAATCTGCCTGATCCCGATCCTGGTCGGCTTTGTTATTCTTTATCATATGCTGAAGGATGAGAGCGAAGGCTTTGCTAAGCAATATCAAAAGTCTGCCGAGGACATCAGCAATTCCGTCACGGAATATGTCAGGGGCATTGCTGTTGTAAAGGTGTTTGGGCAAACCGCCAATTCTTTCCAACGCTATAAGGCTGCGGTAAAAGAGTACGGTGATTATTTGCTGAAATACGCGCTCTCCATGCAAAATGCAGACAGTGCCTACCATGCCGCAATTAACGGCATCTTCTTTTTCCTGATTCCCGGCGGTATAATCCTGTTCAACACAGGCAGCAATCCTGAAAAAATGGTGTTGAGTTTTCTGTTCTTTTCGGTTCTTATTCCTACCGTGGTGACGTTCTTAGCGCGTATTATGAACAGCTCATCCAATCTGATGCTCTCCAAGGCGTCGTTGGACGCAATCGATCAGATGTTGAAGGAAAAGCCACTGCCGGAAACGAAAAGACCGCAATCTCCGATGGGCTATGACATATCCCTTGACCATGTTTCATTTTCTTATGGGGAGACTGCCGGAAAAGCTCTGGACGATGTTTCTTTAGATGTGCCGGAGGGGACGATCACCGCACTGGTCGGGGAATCTGGCGGTGGGAAAAGCACTATTGCGAATCTGATTGCGAGATTTTGGGACGTCGATGAGGGAGCTATCCGGATCGGCGGAGTGGATGTACGGGAAATGGACTACAAGCATTGGATGGAGCAGGTCAGTATTGTATTTCAGGACACGAATTTATTTAAGATGTCGATCAAAGAAAATGTCGCTGTTTTCAATCCGGACGCTTCACGCGAGGATGTTTTCCAAGCACTCCATCTGGCACAGTGCGACGATATTTTGGAAAAGCTGCCACAGGGCGCAGACACGGCGATCGGGACAAATGGAATCTATCTTTCCGGTGGTGAAATGCAACGGATCGCCCTTGCCCGCGCAATCCTGAAAAACGCCCCTGTGGTACTGCTGGATGAAGCAACCGCATTTGCTGATGCGGAAAATGAATACCTGATACAGAAGGCTCTGGACGAACTGCTGCGAGGGAAGACCGTCATTATGATTGCCCACCGACTTTCCACCATTATACACGCTGATCAAATCTGTGTTTTGGAGCGGGGGAATATTGTCGAGAAGGGAACCCACCGTGAACTAATGGATATGCACGGTGTATATGCCAGAATGCATGAAGAATACCAGAGCAGTATTTCATGGAGGATTGGAGAGTAACAAATATGCTTAAAAGAGTATATCGCATTAGCGACGAGGGAAGTTGGAACATCCTGAAGTCCGGTTTGTATATGTGTCTGTTCAATCTTGCTACGCTGTTGCCTGTCCTCCTGCTTGCAATGGTTGCAAATGAAATGATGAGTCGATACTTTGGCATAACGCACGGAAGTATACCTCTGTGGGGATATTGGGGAACTGCCCTTTTGCTGCTATTCGCAATCTATTTTGCATACCGCATGACATACCGAAAGAAGTACCTGACTTCCACACAAGAAGATATGCGGCTTCGCATGGAGATCGCAGACAAAATCCGGAGGCTTCCACTCTCTTATATCGGGAGGCGCGACTTGAGCGATTTAGCCTCTACGGTCATGGATGATGTCGCGACTGTGGAGTTGGCACTTTCCACGAGCGTAGCAGAGTTTATAGGAGGATTTCTGTCGGGCTTGACGACCATTGTCATCCTTGCATTTTACAACTGGAAACTGGCTGGCAGTCTGGCGATTTGCCTCCCATTAGTCGTGATCGCAATGTCCCTGTGCCGGATCATCTCTGAGGGGACGAATAAAAGAAATAGGCAGAAGAAGCTGGACATCAGCGACGGTGTACAGGAGTATCTGGAAAACATAAAGGTGCTGCGCTCCTCAGAAACGATGAAAGGCTACCAGAACCGTCTGTCAGCCACGATCAAGCGCATTTTGAGGGGACTTGTACTGTACGAATTTCTGTCCGGCTTTATGATTGCCCTGTCTCATAACATTATGCGGATCGGTTTAGGGCTTGTCATCGTAACCGGTTCCACACTCCTGATTTCGGGAGAAATTAGTTTGTTTACATTCCTCTTGTTTCTCCTCGTTGCAGTCAGGATTTATGAGCCTCTGACCAAGGCGTGTGAATCGCTGGGCGTAATGATTTCTTCTTTGGTCAGCGCAGGACGGATTCGGAACCTGATGGATTATCCGGAACAGCAGGGAGACGCGGCTCTACAACCAGAGTCTTTTGATATTTCCTTTGATCATATATCGTTTGCTTACAACAAAGAGGATGTGCTGCACGATGTCTCTTTTACAGCGAAGCAGGGGCAAATCACTGCGTTGGTGGGTCCATCAGGCTGCGGCAAAAGCACGCTTTGCCGGCTTGCCGCCCGTTTCTGGGACGTAAACAAAGGGGGCGTGTATCTGGGGGGCATCAACATTAATAAAATCGCTCCAGACACGCTGTTGAGGAATTACTCCTTTGTTTTTCAGGACGTGGTGCTGTTCAATGATACGATCTATAACAACATCAAGATCGGGAAAGAGAATGCAGCCCATGAGGAAGTCTTGACCGCAGCAAAGCTTGCCTGCTGCGACGAGTTTATAGATCGGCTCCCGCAGGGTTACGACACCGTAATCGGAGAAAACGGAATGACCCTCTCCGGCGGCGAAAGGCAGCGGCTTTCAATTGCCCGCGCATTCCTGAAGGATGCGCCTGTGATCCTGCTGGATGAAAGCACAGCTTCCATTGACCCTGAGAACGAAACAAGAATTCAGAAGGCCATCGGCAGGCTTATTGAGAACAAGACGGTACTGATCATTGCCCATAGACTGCGATCCATAGTGGCGTGCGATAGGATTGTAGTTCTAAACGAAGGGAAACTGATGGAATCCGGCACACACGAAGAACTGATGCAGAGGGGCGGCTTGTACCATCGCCTCTATTCACTGCAAAACGAGAGTCTGGCATGGAAGGTCAAATGAATGAATCATTATTTATAGAAAGGAACACCTAACATGACAAAAGAAACGAACAAGAACCGGTTGAACGGAAAAGACCTGATGAATGTGGGTATCTTTACCGCAATCAATGTCATATGCGGTGTGTTGATTGCTGTGGCGATCGGTTTGACGCCCATTGGCTTTATGCTGATCCCAAGCGTTACGGCAATCATACTTGGCATTCCAATGATGCTCTACTTTACCAAAATCAAAAAATTTGGAATGGTCTTGATTTTTGAGATTATAAATGGAGTTGTCCTTTTACTGACGGGTATGGGACCCGACGCGCTCGTTTGTGGAATTGTTATCAGCCTGATCGTAGAACTTATTATGAAGTCTGGAAACTACCAGAGCGCCAAGCGCGCTGTTCTGGGGTACGCCATTCTGATGGTCACGTCCTGTGCCAATTACATCCATTGGCTGAACGCCAGCGCAGAGTGGCTTGATAAAAACGCGGCAACATATGGACAGGATTTTATGTACACGATTTCCGGCTGGTTCGGCTATTGGTGGATGCTGCCTTTGGTCATCCTTTCCGCCTTTGTTGGAGGCCTGATTGGTGGCCTGCTGGGTAGGGCTGTGCTGAAGAAGCACTTTGCCAGAAGTGGGCTGGTCTGATGGAAACGGTGCTGCGAAACACAAGGCCGACAGCAAAACAGATGTTCCTTGACCCGCGGACAAAGATTCTACTTTGCCTGACGGTTTCCTGCGTTATGATTTCAAGCGACAGCTTCGGAATTATGAACGTTGTACTGCCATGCCTTGCCGTGATTCCATTACTATTCCTCGTTTTGCTCAAGAAACCGCAGATTGCTGCATACTATGCAGTGATGTATGCGGTCACGGCGACGGTTCCCCGCCTGCTGATGCCGCATGCAACACCCCTGTTCAACCTCCTGTTTACCGGCATGATCGCCATGTTCACAAAGCTGATTCCGGGGATGTCCATGTTTTGCCTTCTGGTGTTGACAACCACGGTAAGCGAGTTTGTTGCAGCTATGGACAGGCTGCATATTTCCAAGAAGTTTTCGATCCCTGTATCCGTGATGTTTCGCTTTCTTCCCACGATACGGGAGGAATACAGAGCGATTCGGGATGCCATGCGGCTTCGGGAAGTCGGATCATGGCGCAATCCCATGGAGATGCTGGAGTATCGGATGGTGCCGCTGCTGACCGGTCTTGTCACAATCGGGGATGAACTGTCCACATCCGCCCTTACGAGAGGGCTAGATGCCCCTGTACGACGCACCAATATCTGCCCGATTGGATTTCATTGGCAGGACGGCGCTGCGCTGCTGCTCTGTATCGCGGTCATCATTTGCTTTGTCCTCTCAACTTTCTATGGTTGGTAGCAGAAACTGCTTCAAGGAGGAGGAAACTGCTTCAAGAAGGAGATTTCCCTTTGATAAGCATCGAGAGCGTGTCTTTTACTTATGAAAATGCCGACAATGGTGCGGCAATCCTCGATAATTCCATACAAATTTCCAAAGGGGAAATCGTCCTGTTGTGCGGGGAATCAGGCAGTGGGAAAACCACGTTCAGTCGATTGGTAAATGGGCTGATCCCAAACTACTATGAAGGTACGCTTACCGGTAAAGTTCAGGTCGAAGACAAGAACCCGGAGGATGTCGAGCTGCACGAGCTGGCACCATATGTTGGCTCCGTGTTCCAGAATCCCAAGGCGCAATTCTATACGTTGATAACAGATACGGAGATTGTATTTGCCTGCGAGAATATGGGTATGGATCGCGGCGAAATCCTACGTCGTTTTGATAGCACCGTGACTGCAATGCACCTGAAGCCGTTGATTGGCAGAAATCTTTTTACGCTGTCCGGTGGTGAAAAACAGAAAATAGCCTGCGCCTCTGTCCATGCCCTACAGCCCGACACATTGGTTTTAGACGAGCCAACTTCAAATCTGGACATAGGAACAATCTATGAATTGGAGAACATTCTGCGCTTGTGGAAGGCGCAGCGAAAAACCGTCATTATAGCGGAGCATCGGTTGGATTGGCTTCGCCTCCTTGCAGACCGTGTACTGTATTTCAAAGATGGGAAAATTGAACAGGAATTTACCGGAGCTGCCTTCTTCGAAAAACCGTTGGGCGATCTGCATGAAATGGGGCTTAGGGGAACGAGCCACTTTGTTCCGCAATGCGTGAAGAAGGGCAGAGCAAAGGAGGGACTGGAGCTTAGGGATTTTTGCTTTACTGACGAAAAGAAGGATCTTCTCCATGTTGAAAACCTGACGATCCCCAAAGGAGCCGTTGTTGCCGTGCTGGGGAATAATGGTGCGGGCAAAACAACATTGGCCCGGTGTTTATGCGGCCTGGAGAAGAAGATGCGCGGTGCTTTCGCTTTTCTGGGCAAAGAATATAAGCAAAAGCAGCGACTGAAACTCTGCTATATGGTTATGCAGGACGTAAACCATCAGCTCTTTGCCGAAAGCGTGCTTGATGAAGTGACGCTGGGCATCAAGGATATAGCGGAGGAAGAAAAGACAGAGTATGCCCGGAACATCCTGTCCATGTTGGACTTGCTGGCACACAAAGATAAGCACCCCATGTCTCTTTCCGGTGGACAGAAGCAGCGCGTAGCCATAGCAGGGGCAATTGCTTCCCATAAAGAAATCATCGTGTACGACGAGCCTACCAGCGGCTTGGACTATCGACATATGAAGGAGGTCTCTGTGTGTATCCAGAAACTCTCTGAAATGGGCAAAACGCAACTGATCATCACCCACGACCCTGAGCTTGTAGCTCATTGCTGCGATTATATCGTGTTTATGGACAACGGAGCTGTGTCCCGTTTTGGAGAATGGACAGATGAGAATGTTGAGTTTGTGTCTTGCTACTTTGAAAACACGAGATAGTCTCTTGCGATTTGCAGGGACGGGTGTTACGGAATGAAACTTCATACTTCCACTGAAGACTATTTGAAAGCAATTTATATACTTCAAAAGACAAAGGTATGGCGCACTCCATAGATGTGTCAGAACATATGGGCGTGTCGAAGCCCAGCGTCAGTCACGCGGTCAAGCTCTTGCGAGAGGGTGGCTTTATCGTGATGAACGATGACTGCACGCTGCACCTGACCGATTTAGGTCGAGAGATTGCAGAAAAGCTCTATGTGAGACATCAATATTTTACGGAACGACTTACTGATGCTGGTGTTGATACCGACACCGTCGAAGCCAAAGCCTGCAAAATGGAGCACACGATCAGTGATGATTCCTTTCGAAAGCTCAAGGGACAGGAACAAAAAACGTGCCCGTTTGCAGATACCTGTAATCTCAAACCGGGCAAGGAGCGAGGCCCCTGATTTGAAATGGCCAGACAAAAGAAATGGATGACCTATCCCGTTTGCGGAGGCAAAACCCGAATAAAAATCCGCACGGATACGGTATTGATAAACTTCCTACTTTTCTGTCCTAAGTGCCGGAAAGTATCGACAGTCCGCTTTTACAGAAAAATCTAGCTCTGATTTATATCTGCAAATCGGTATATACGAGCTTAACTACACCAGCCCCCACGTTCGAGCTCAGATATGAACCGTTGGGAGCAACCGTCTTTCTCCGCCAGAACACGCTGGGAAAGGCGGTTGCTCCTTGTGAGCCAGCCTTGTCGTCCTACCGATGAGCTCGGGACCGATATGGCTTTTCGAATCATGCGAACCCATTCTTGAGTACCGTACGTGATTCACCTCTTACTCTATATCACGTACGGCACTCATCCGCAGCAACCACGAGAATCTATGGAGCTTTCGAAGCGCTACTGGCCCAGGTCCTGCAGGGCGTACACATCGAGCGAGGACTTTCTCATGGCGGCGATGGCCTGCACCAGCGCCGTCGCGCCCGAGAGCGCCGTCACGCAGCTGATGCCACGGTTGACGGCCTCGCCGCGCAGGACGGAGCCATCCCCGCGCGAGGTGTGGCCGCGCGGCGTGTTGATGATGAAGGCGATGCTGCCCTGCGCCATCTCGTCCACCACGTTGGGATGACCCTCGCTCACGCGCTTGATGACCTCGCAATCGATGCCGGCGGCACGCAGTGTCTTGGCCGTCCCGCTCGTGGCGATAAGGTCGTAGCCCATATTCGTCAGCGAAAGAGCCACCGGTGCGATGGCGCGCTTGTCGCGGTCGCACACGCTCACGAACACCTTGCCCGTCGAGGGCTGCTCGTAGTCGATGGCCTCGCGCGTCTTGGCATAGGCGAGGGGGAAGTTGACGTCGATGCCCATGACCTCGCCCGTGGACTTCATCTCGGGCCCCAGCGTGGTGTCGGCCCCCGGGAAGCGCGCCCAGGGCATCACGGCCTCCTTGACGGCAAAGCGACCCGTCACGTGCCCCTCGCCCACGAGCGCCCCCTCCACAAGGAGCTGGGCGATGGTCTCCCCCGCCATGATGCGCGCCGCGGCCTTGGCGAGTGCCTGGCCCGTGGCCTTCGAGGAGAAGGGCACCGTGCGGCTGGCACGGGGGTTCATCTCGATGACGAGCACCTGCTCGTCCTTGACGGCGTACTGGATGTTGAGGAGCCCCCGCACGCCCACGGCCAGGGCCAGGGCGCGAGTCATCTCGCGGATGCGCCCCACGAGGGTGTCGGAGAGCGAGAAGGGCGGGTAGCAGCAGGCGGAGTCACCGGAGTGGATGCCGCACTCTTCGATGTGCTCGAGGATGGAGCCCACGTAACACTGCTCGCCGTCCGCCAGGGCATCGACGTCGAGCTCGACGGCGTCCTCCAGGAAGGCGTCGAGGTAGACGGGGTGGTCGGGTGAGACCTGCGTCGCCTCGGCCATGTAGGTGGCGAGGTCGTCGTCGTTGTAGACGATGGCCATGCCGCGGCCGCCCAGCACGTAGCTGGGCCGCACGAGCAGCGGGTAGCCGATGGTGCGGGCGACCCTGCGGGCCTCCTCGAGCGTCTCAGCCGTGGAGCTGGGCGGATAGGCGATCTCCAGGCGGTCAAGCAGGTCGCTGAAACGGTCGCGGTCCTCCGCGAGGTCGATGGCGTCGGGCTGGGTGCCCATGATGGGCACGCCCGCGGCCTTGAGGCGGCTTGCCAGGTTGATGGGGGTCTGGCCGCCCAGCGTCACGATGACGCCCTGGGGCCGCTCCGCCTCGATGACGTCCATGACGTCCTCGAAGGTGAGCGGCTCGAAGTAGAGACGGTCCGAGGTGTCGTAGTCGGTGGAGACGGTCTCGGGGTTGCAGTTGACCATGACCGTCTCGAAGCCCCTTTCGGAGAGCGCCATGGCCGCGTGCACGCAGCAGTAGTCGAACTCGATGCCCTGACCGATGCGGTTGGGGCCGGCGGAGAGGATCACCACGCGGGGGCGCTCGGCACCATGGTGCTCGCTGATGCCGCCCGCCTCATAGGTGAGGTAGTGGTAGTTCGTGCGCGAGGCGAACTCGCCCGCGCAGGTGTCCACCGTCTTGACGACGGGGTGCACGCCCAGCACCGTGCGCAGCGCACGGATGGTATCCTCGCGCTCGCCCGTGAGCTGGGCGATCTGCACGTCGGAGAAGCCCATCTCCTTGGCAGCGAGCAGGCGCTCGGCCGTGAGGCCGGCCACGCCGCCCTCGGCGAGGGAGCACTCCGCCACCACTATGTCTTTGATGCGGCACAGGAACCACGGATCGATGTGCGTGAGCTCGTGCACGCGCTCCACCGTCCAGCGGCGGCGTAGCGCCTCGGCCACGTAGAAGACGCGTTCGGGCGTGGGGCGGCTCACGCGGTCCTGGAAGGCGTCCTCGTCCATGGAGGCAAAGTCCTCGCTGCCATCGGCCACAAGGCCCATGTTCCCCTGCTCGAGCGAGCGGCAGGCCTTCTGCAGGGCCTCCTCGAAGGTGGAGCCGATGGCCATGACCTCGCCCACGGCCTTCATGCGCGTGGTGAGCGTCTCGCTCGCGCCCTTGAACTTCTCGAAGGCGAAGCGTGGGATCTTGACCACGCAGTAGTCGATGGAGGGCTCGAAGCAGGCTGGCGTGGCCCCCGTGATGTCATTGGGGATCTCGTCGAGGGTGTAGCCCACCGAGAGCAGGGCCGCCATCTTGGCGATGGGAAAGCCGGTGGCCTTGGAGGCCAGGGCCGAGGAGCGGCTCACGCGAGGGTTCATCTCGATGACGAGTACGCGGCCGTCCTGGGGGTTGACGGCGAACTGCACGTTGGAGCCGCCGCAGGCGACACCCACGCGCTCGAGCACGGCCAGCGAGTAATCCCTCAGGCGCTGCAGCTCGAAGTCGTTGAGCGTCTGGCAGGGCGCCACGGTGATGGAGTCGCCGGTGTGGACGCCCATGGGGTCGAGGTTCTCGATGGAGCACACGACGATGCCGTTGCCGGCGGCGTCGTGCATGACCTCCATCTCGATCTCCTTCCAGCCCTCCACGGACTGCTCCACCAGCACCTCGTTGTTAGCGGAGAGCTCCAGACCCTCACGGGCGATGCGCATGAGCTCCGCCTCGTCGTGTGCCATGCCGCCACCGGCACCGCCCAGGGTGAAGGCGGGTCGCACGACCACGGGGTAGCCCAGCTCGTCGGCCACATGGCGGCACTCGTCAAGCGAGCGGGCGATGCCCGAGTGGGCCACCTCGAGACCGATGTCAGCCATGGCCTGGGCAAAGAGCTCGCGGTCCTCGCCCACCTCGATGGAGTCGATGTCGCAACCGATGACCTCCACCCCATAGCGCTCGAGCACACCGGCCTTGGCCAACGCAACGGCGCAGTTGAGGGCCGTCTGGCCGCCCATGTTGGGCAGGAGGGCGTCGGGCCGCTCGCGCTCGATGACCTTGGCCACGGCCCTCACCGTGATGGGCTCTATGTAGGTGCGGTCGGCCGTCTCAGGGTCGGTCATGATGGTGGCGGGGTTGGAGTTGACGAGCACCACCTCGAATCCCTCGTTGCGCAGGGCCTTGCAGGCCTGGGTGCCGGAGTAGTCGAACTCGCAGGCCTGGCCGATGACGATGGGACCCGAGCCGATGATCAGGATCTTGTGGATGTCCGTCCTCTTGGGCATTACTGAGCCCTCCCCTCGCGCACGTCGATGGCAAGATAGTCGTCGCGTCCCTCCATGAGGCGACAGAACGCCTCGAAGGCGTAGCTCGCGTCATTGGGGCCGGGCTTGGCCTCGGGGTGGTACTGCATGGAGAAGGCCGGGACGTCCAGGAACTGCAGGCCCTCGGGCGTGCCGTCGTTGAGGTTGACGTGCGTGAGGCGGATGCGTCCGTAGCGCTCGTTCATGACGACGGGGGCGATGTGACGTCGGCTCCAGAGGCGCAGGTCACCAACGTGCTCGGAGATGCCGCCGGAGAGTTCGGGCACGAGCGGGCCCAGCGTGGGGAACACCGAGCCATAGTTGTGGTTCTGCGCCGTGATCTCCACCAGGCCGGTCAGCAGGTTCATCACGGGCTCGTTGCCACCATGGTGTCCATAGGGCAGCTTCTCGATGGCGCCACCCGCCGCGATGGTGAGGAGCTGGTTGCCCAGGCAGATGCCAAACACGGGGAGCGTACCCAAGACCTGGCGCACCGCCTCGGTCGTCGTGCCCACCGTCTGCGGGTCGCCCGGGCCGTTGGAGAAGAAGATGCCATCCGGCTTGAGGGCGAGCGCCTCGTCTGCCGGCGTGTCCCAGGGGACGACGGTCACCGCACAGCCCGCGACGGCCAGGCGCTTCGTGATACCGCGCTTCTCGCCACAGTCGAAGGCCACGACGTGACTGCGCTCGCGTCCCGTAGCCGGCAGCCGGTAGCGCTTCGTGGTGGAGACGTCTGCCACGTAGTTGTGGTCGGCGATGGAGGGACTCTCGCGCACACGTGCGACAAGGTGCCCGGGATCGAGGTCTCGCGTGGAGATGGCCGCCCGCATGGCACCACCCTCGCGGATGCACAGCGTGAGGGCGCGTGTGTCGACGCCCTCGATGGCAACGACACCGTACGCGCTCAGATAGTCCGGGAAGCTCTGGACGCACTGCCAGTTGCTGGGCGCAAAGCACATGTCGTGCACCACGATGCCCCTGAGCGCCAGGGTGTCGGCCTGCATGTCCACCGCATTGACGCCGTAGTTGCCCACCTGCGGATAGGTGAAGGTCACGATCTGCCCCGCATAGCTGGGGTCAGTCGCTATCTCCTGGTAGCCCACCATGGAGGTGTTGAAGACGATCTCACCAAAGGTCTCGCCCTCGGCACCGCAGGACCTTCCCGCAAAGACCGTGCCGTCATCGAGCGCCAACAGCGCCTTCGGAAGACGATCCGCACCGGCCAACAGGTTCATGCGCGCTCCTATCTTCTAGTTGTTCCCTTCCCGTATCAGCAGCCTTCAAAAAAGAGGCCCTCTCCCCTGGAGTGGACGCCTCTTCTCTCGACAGCAAGCTGCCTATGGATTCCCCTTTGGTATCTCTGTACCGAAAGGTCATCCCGATTCTATCTGACGCGATGGCCCTGCCCCTGAGGCCGCACGTCCTTTTATGAAATGGACACACCTTCGCAGGGGGATGGGCACGTTATGCTGTCGCATGGTCAGGCTACACTGGACGCAAACGACCAACGACCGAGGAGCGGCCATGCCAACCATCGAGTGCCCGCACTGCCACAAGACCTTCGAGCTGGAAAGCTCCGACTACCAGGACATCCTCGCACAGGTGCGCACCAGCGAGTTCGAGCGCGAGATCCATGAGCGCGGCAGGCTCATGGAGCAGGAGAAGCGCTCGGCGCTGGCCGAGGCCCAGGCAACGGCAGAGGCCAGGCTCTCCCAGGCCCTCTCGGAGCGCGACCTCGAGCTTGAGCGGCTCAAGGCGGAGATCGAGCGTCAGAGGCAGCAGCTCGAGAGCGAGCACGCCCAGGCACAGAGTCGCCAGGACGCAGCCGTCGCCCAAGCCCGTGGCGAGCTGGGCGAGCGCATCGCGCAGCTCGCGGGGGCGGTGGAGGCAGGCAAGAGCGAGCGGGAGCTGGCCGTGGCCCAGGCAACCGATGAGCTCAAGGAGCGGATCGCCCAGCTCACCAGCCAGGTGGACCGCGAGAGGAGCGAGCGCAAGGCGCTTGAGGCCCAATGGAGCGAGCGGCTTGCGGACGCCCGGCACGCCAGCGAGGAGCTCGTGCGCCACAAGGACGAGGAGATCGAGAGTCTCAAGGACTATCGCATCCGCCTCACCACCAAGATGACAGGCGAGTCCCTGGAGCAGCACTGTGCCCAGGAGTTCGACCGGTGGCGCTCGCTCAACCCCCAGGAGCTCCGCAACGTGAGCTTCGAGAAGGACAACGAGGCCGTGGGCGGCACCAAGGGCGACTTCATCTACCGCGAGACCGCAGACGATGGCACGGAGCTGGTCTCCATCATGTTCGAGATGAAGAACGAGGAGCTCTCCTCCACCAACCGCAGGACCAACGAGTCACACCTCGCCAAGCTCGACCAGGACCGCACGAAGAAGCGCTGCGAGTACGCCGTCCTCGTCTCCATGCTGGAGCTGGACAGCGAGACGTACAACCAGGGCATCGTGGACGTGTCGTGGCGCTACCCCAAGATGTACGTCATCCGCCCGCAGTTCTTCCTCGTCATCATCACGCTGCTGCGCAACGCTGCCTACAAGTCGCTAGGCTACAGGCGCCAGATCGAGGAGATGCGCCAGGAGCAGATCGACATTACCAACTTCGAGGAGGCGTTGGGGGACTTCAAGGGCAAGTTCGGCCGCAACGTGGAGCTTGCCAACAGAAGGTTCGTGACTGCCATCGACGAGATCGACAAGGCCATCTCGCATCTGCAGAAGGTCAAGGAGAACCTGCTGAGCTCCCAGAACAACCTGCGCCTGGCCGATGACAAGGCCCAGAAGCTCTCCATCAGGCGCCTCACCAGGAAGAGCCCCCTGCTCGCCGAGCGCTTCAAGGAGCTTGGGGACACGAGCGACACGTAGGCACCGCGCCAGACGGGAAGAAAGCCCCGCCCCCGCGCAAGGCGTCATGCGGGGGCGGGGCTCGTAAGGTATGAGGTCTCGCAGGGGCTGGAGCGGGCTTGGGACGTCAGGCCCAGATCCCGTGAGTGCCCCTGCTAGCAGACGCCCTGGGCCATCATGGCGTCGGCGACCTTGAGGAAGCCGGCGATGTTGGCACCGAAGACGAGGTCACCCTCGTGGCCGTACTCCTTGGCCGCACCGGCAGCCGCGGCATAGATGGCGTCCATGATGCCCTTGAGCTTGTCATCCACGTCCTCGAAGGTCCAGGAGAGGTGCTCGTGGTTCTGGCTCATCTCGAGGCCGGAGACCGCGACGCCACCGGCGTTGGCAGCCTTGCCCGGCGCGAAGTAGACGCCATTGTCCTTGAGGTACTGCGTGGCATCGAGCGTGGTGGGCATGTTAGCGCCCTCGACCACGTAGCGGCAGCCGCCTGCGACGAGCGCCTTGGCCTCCTCGAGGGGCAGCTCGTTCTGGGTGGCGCAGGGCAGCGCGATGTCGCACGCCTCGCCCCAGGGACGCGCGCCCTCGTGGTAGACGGCGCCCGGGCGCGCCTCCACGTACTCCTTGATGCGGCCGCGCCTCACCTGCTTGATGTCGATGAGGGTGTCGAAGTCGATGCCGTCGGGATCATAGACGTAGCCGTTGGAGTCGGACACGGTGACGACCTTGGCGCCGAGCTGTTCGGCCTTCTGCACGGCGTACTGAGCGACGTTGCCGGAGCCTGAGACCACAACGGTCTTGCCCTCGATGGACTCGCCCTTGTCCTCGAGCATGTCGAGCAGGAAGTAGACCGCACCGTAGCCCGTGGCCTCGGTACGTGCAAGCGAGCCGCCATAGGCGAGTCCCTTGCCGGTGAGCACGGAGGCCCAGGTGTCGGTGAGACGCTTGTACTGGCCAAACAGGTAGCCGATCTCACGGGCACCGGTACCGATGTCACCGGCGGGGACGTCGGTGTCAGGGCCGATGTGGCGCGCAAGCTCGGTCATGAACGACTGGCAGAAGCGCATGACCTCACCGTCCGACTTGCCCTTAGGATCGAAGTCGGAGCCACCCTTGCCGCCGCCCATGGGGAGGGTGGTGAGGGAATTCTTGAAGATCTGCTCGAAGCCTAGGAACTTGAGGATGCCCAGGTTGACAGAGGGATGCAGGCGCAGGCCGCCCTTGTAGGGTCCGATGGCCGAGTTGAACTGCACGCGATAGCCACGGTTGACCTGCACCTTGCCGGCATCATCCACCCAGGGCACACGGAAGATGACGATGCGCTCGGGCTCCACGAGGCGCTCGAGGAGGCCGGCCCTCTCGAACTCGGGGTGGGCGTCCAAGGCGGGCTGCAGGGTGGTGAGCACCTCCTCGGCCGCCTGGATGAACTCGGGCTGATCGGCGTAGCGGTCCTTGAGCCCCGCGATGACCCTCTCGGAATAGTTCATTGGATCTCCTCTCACAATGCCTTTTCCGCGTGACGGCGCACGTCCATCGTGCTGCCCCGTCTACCCTGTAGAGAATAGTAAACCGCCCCCGTTGCCATCCGACTTCCTCGTGCGGGAAACAAACTGTATACGCGCTCGCAAGCCACGCGGAACATGGCCGTGCGCTAGAGCGCGTATTCGTACACCCTCAGCTTCGTGCCGCCGATGTCGTCGTACGGGACGTGGCACGTGCCGGCACAGCGAAAGCCAAAGCTCTCGTACAGCCAGCTTGCAGCCAGGTTATGCGGCATGACGTCAAGATGGATCGCACGCTTGCCCCACCTTTGGGCGATGCGCACCGCCTCGTCGAGCATGCGCCGGGCGATGCCCTGCCGCTGCAGGGAGGGGTCGACCGCCAGCAGGTGCAGGACGCCCACCTCATCGGCAGGGACGTCCCTCTCCCACGTGACGGGCGCGTAGGCCTCGTCATCATGGCGCTCGAGCAGCATGGACGACACGACGCGCCCGTCCAGCGTCCCCACGAAGAGGGTGCCCTCCGAGAGGGCCGCAGCGAAGTCAGCCTCGCTCGGATAGACGCCCATGTGCCACTCGGCGCTGTAGGTACTGGTCCTTTGCGCGTCACAGACTGCGGCATAGAGCTGCCAGATGGCGGCAAGGTCATGGGTGGTTGCCGGACGGACCTCGTCAATCATGGGTGCCTCCTCGGTAGCGCGACGTGGGCGACACATGGGGGCCATGGCCTCGTCAGGCCATGGCCCCCGCAAGCGTCATGGAGCGGCGAACGGGACTCGAACCCGCAACAACCAGCTTGGAAGGCTGGGGCTCTACCAATTGAACTATCGCCGCACGTGGTCGGGGTGACTGGATTCGAACCAGCGACCCTCTGCTCCCAAAGCAGATGCGCTACCAAGCTGCGCTACACCCCGGAGCCGCTCCCAGAGTATAAGATATCGAGACTCCGAGCACAACAACGCTCGCCGAGACGCATCAGCCGCCGCATCCCACAGAAGGGTGCACGGCAACCATACCCCCGTACCCCCACCACGTCCTTTCAGCGCATCCGTGTGTGGATGTTGAGTAGGAGCGCCGCAAGGAAGCACGCGAACGCGACCACATGGTCGGCCAGAAGCAGCGGATGACTGCCGAGCACCAGCAAAGTCGCCAGCGCCAGTACCATGCTGACGCTGGCAAACACCAGGCACAGCACCGTCAGCAGGTGCAGCCTGCGCTCCCTATCCATCTCACTTTGCGGCAGCCTGCAGCGCGGCCTTCACTCCGGCGGCGGTCTTGAGGGCCATGACCTTCTCGGTGAGGGCGTCCGCCTCCTCCTTGGTCCACTGGCTGATGATGCGGCGCGTGCGCAGGATGGACGGCGCGCTCACGGAGAACTCGCCTAGGCCGAAGGACAGCAGCACGGGGATGAGCAGCGGGTCGGCCGCAGCCTCACCGCACATGCCAACCATGATGCCGGCCTCGTTGCCCTCGGCGATGATGCGCTTGAGCGAGCGCAGGACGGCAGGCTGGTAGACCTCATACAGGTAGGCGACGCGCTCGTTGCCGCGGTCGGCGCACATGGTGTAGCCGATGAGATCGTTGGTGCCGATGGAGAAGAAGTCGCACTCGGCTGCGAGGTCATCGGCGATGAGGGAGGCGGCGGGTGTCTCGACCATGGTGCCCACCTCTACGTCCTTGTTGTAGGCAACACCGCGCGCATCGAGGTCGGCTTTGCACTCCTCGACGAGCGCCCGTGCCTGGCGAACCTCATCGATGGAGGTCACGAGCGGCAGCATGATCTTGATGTCACCGAATGCGGAGGCGCGGAGCAGGGCCGTGAGCTGCACCTTGTACTGCTCGGGATTGTTGAGGCAGTAGCGCACCGCACGGAAGCCCATGAAGGGGTTATCCTCCTTCTGGAGGTTCATGTACGGAATCTCCTTGTCGCCACCCACGTCGAGCGTGCGGATGATGACCGGCTTGCCCTTCATGCGCAGGGCGACCTTCTGGTAGGCAGCAAACTGCTCGTCCTCGCTCGGGAGCTCGGTGGCATCCATGAAGAGGAACTCGGAGCGGAAGAGGCCCACGCCCTCGGCGTCATGCTCGGCGGCGCTGTTGGCATCGTCGGGGTTGCCGATGTTGGCAACCAGGAGCTTGGACTCACCATCGGCCGTCACCGTGGGCTTGCCGCGGTAGGACTCGAGGGCCGCCTTGTCGTCCGCGTAGGCCTTGGCTTTCGCACGATAGGACTCCAGCTCGTCCTTGGTGGGCTTGGCGATGACGTCGCCCGCGCCACCATCCACGATGACCATGTCGCCGGTCTTGATGTTCTTGGTGGCATCCTCCACGGAGAGCACCGCGGGAATCTCGAGCGCGCGGGCGATGATGGCGGAGTGAGACGTACGGCCACCGGTCTCGGTGACGATGCCGGCGACGTTCTCCTTGTCGATGTCAGCCGTCATGGAGGGGGTGAGCTCATGCACGACCACGATGGAGTTCTCTGGGAGCGTGGAGAGGTCCACCACCTGCTTGCCGAGGAGGTCGGCCAGAAGGCCGGTCTTGACGTCTGCCACGTCGGCGGCACGCTCGCGGAAGAGGGGGTCATCCATCTGGGAGAACATGGTACAGTACTGGTCGTAGGCCTCGCTCACGGCCTGCTCGGCGCACATGCCGGCGTCGATGGAGCCACTGACCATGTCCTTGATGCCCTCGTCCTCCGCAAACTCTATGTGAGCGCCCATGATGGCGGCGGCCTCCTCGCCGACGCTCTGCGTCATGCGCTCGATCTGGTTGTTGGTCTGGCTCACGAAGAGCTTGAGGGCGGCCTCGTAGCGGGCCTTCTCCTGCTCGGTATCCTCAGGGACGCTGGGGGTAAAGGAGAGGTCGGGAGCAACCGCCACCTGCGCCACACCGATACCGAAGCCGTCAGAAGCATTGACACCCTTGAACATAGAGCCCTCCTCAGAGACGCGCTGCCATTAACAAACCCAAGACGGCCACTCGGCCGCCACAAACACCCCGTCAGCTAGCCCTCGATGATCTTGCAGAGGTCCGCATAGACCTTGTCGATCATGGGACGCTTTGCGATGCCGTCGCTTGCCGCGGTGGCAGTGCCACAGGCGGAGGCAAAGCGCAGGGACGTCTCGTAGTCCGCACCCGCCTGGGTCTTGGCGACGAAGCCGGCAACCATGGAGTCACCGGCACCTGTGGCGTTGACCAGCTGAATCTTTGCCGTGGGAACGACGTGCACCTCTTCGTTCTCGTCATAGAGGAGCGAGCCGTGGCCGCCACAGGAGACGATGACGTTCTGTGCGCCGCGCTCGTGCAGCTCCTTGGCAAAGGGGATGCACTCCTCTGGAGTCTCAGGATGGACATCAAAGATGCGACCCACCTCGTGGTTGTTGGGCTTGATGAGGAAGGGATGGGCAGGCAGTGACTCCAGCAGGAGATTGCCTGGTGCGTCGACCACGAAGCGGGTGCCCCGACCGGCGAGGCGCTTCATGATGACGTCGTACATGTTCTCGGGCAGCGTCTTGGGGATGGAGCCCGTGAGCACGAGCGTATCGCCCTCACCCACGTAGTCGATGCGCTCCAGGAGCTCGTCGACCTTCTCCTGCGGGATATCGGGTCCCATGCCGTTGACCATGGTCATGACAATGCCGTTGAGCTTGATGTTGATGCGCGTGAAGCCCTCGTCCAGCTGGACGAAGTTGGCGGAGACGCCGTTCTGCTGGAGGGTCTTGACGAGATAGTCCCCCGTGAAGCCCGCAACGATGCCGTAGGCGGTGTTTGCGACCTTGAGCTCGTTGAGCAGCGTGGAGACATTGATGCCGTTGCCGCCACAGAAGAGCTGTTCACCCGAAGAGCGGTTGGTGAAGCCCATGTCCAGCGTCAGGGGACGCATGACGTAGTCGATGGCGGGATTCAGGGTGACGGTATAGATCAACGTAGGCTCCTTTCAAAGCAACACGTAACCTACATTATGCCTTACGCAAGCCACTCAGGGCACCAAAAGCTTCCCGAATGGTGACGATGCTCCGACCACCGCGCCTTGGGACGGGAACAAAAAAGGCCTCCGTGCATGCGGAGGCCCTTTCGGCAGCTGGTGCTCCCTAGGCGACTCGAACGCCTGACCTGCGGTTTAGAAGACCGATGCTCTATCCACTGAGCTAAGGGAGCAGAGTGGACATGATAGCACAGCGTACACCCATGCCCTAGGGGACCTCAGGCACCGTGGAGACGATGAGCTCCATCGAACCCGTGAGCGCAAGGTCACCAAAGCCGTGGGGCACCACCAGGTGGTCGCCCTTGCACACGGCCTCCCCTGCCGCCGCACCCTGCCCCTCGACGACGCTTGCGCAGTAGAAGGTCCGAGGGGAGGGCAGGGTGATGGCCTCGTCGCCCACCAGCACATGCCAGACGCGGTAACGGGCGCACTCCTCGAGCAGGGTGACGCCCGGCCCATCGGCCGCATGGGACACGCCGCCAGATGGGGGCACCTGGGAAAAGTCTATGACGTCGAGGCTCTGGGCGCGGTGCAGCGCGCGCTGCGTGCCATCTGCCTGCACGCGATCGTAGTCATACACCCGATAGGTGACGTCCGATGACTGCTGGGTCTCGAGCACCATCGTGCCCGCCTTGATGGCGTGCACCGTACCCGGCATGATCTGGAAGAAGTCGCCCGTGCGCACGGGCACCTCGTTGAGCAGCCGATCCCAGGCATCCTCCCTCGCCAGGCGGGCGAACTCCTCACGTCCATGCGCGCGCTGTCCCACCACGATAGTCGCATCGGGTTCCGCATGGAGCACATACCAGCATTCCATCTTGCCCAATGACCCGCGCTCGTGTGCCATTGCATAGGCATCGTCGGGATGCACCTGGATGGAGAGATCACCCTCCGCGTCGAGAATCTTGACGAGCAGGGGAAAGCGGTCGAAACCCGTCCTGCCAAAGAGCTCCGGATGCATGTCCCACAGACGCGAGAGCGTCATGCCCCGATACGCGCCACGCGCGATGGGACAGTCACCTGACGGATGGGCCGAGATGGCCCAGCACTCCCCTATGGGGCCCGCGGGGATGTCGTAGCCATACTCGGCCTGCAACCTGCGACCACCCCAGATCTTCTCATGAAAGAGGGGTTGGGTGAAGATGAGCTCATGGGACATGGCAGGCTCCCGGGTCGGTGTCATCGAGGTGCCGGACAGCATAGAGGATAGCAATGATGGTCTTCGAGTCTATGATGAGACCCGCACTGATGGCGCGCTCGGCATCGGTGAGCGGCACCCATGCCACGTCAACACGCTCCCCCGCATCGGGATGGGCGACTCCCTGGGAGAGGCCCAGCGCATGGAAGACGTGCGTCGCCTCGTTGGAGAAGCCGGGCGATCCCACCGCCGTCGCGACGGGGACGAGCCGCTCGGCCACAAGGCCCGTCTCCTCCTCCAGCTCGCGGGCGGCACATGCCTCCGGCTCCTCGCCCGCGTCGAGCTTGCCCGCGGGGATCTCCAGCGTCATCCCCTCGAGCGCCACCCGCCACTGCCGCACCAGGCAGATATGGCCCTCCCGCACGGCACAGACACCGGCGCCGCCGTGGTGGGACACCGTCTCCCGGGTGGCGCGCGAACCGTCGGAAAGGCGCACGTCCAACGTCTGGGCCGAGAAGATCCGCCCCTCCCACTGGATATGGGTGGCCATGACCTCCTCGCGCAGGCGATCGTCGGGCGCAAGGTACGTCCGGATCCTGTCGAGGTCATCCTCGCTGTGGTGAGTGTCCATGGCATCACCCTTTCACGCTTCGGCAAACAGGTCAAGGCGCCTGCGGGCCCCTGGGATGGCAGCCATCCAAGGGGGATACTCGAAACCATCCACCCAAAGTGCACACGCAACGCGTTTTCAGAAACCACATCCTGGGCAGACGCGCACGAAGATGCGTTGCGTGTGCACTTTGGGTGCAGGACGCAAGGTAGCGGCCCCCGAAGGCGCGCAGGGACGTGCTACATCGCGGCAAGCGCCTGGTCGAGGTCGGCCACGATGTCCTCGGCACTCTCCAGGCCGCAGGAGAGGCGCACCATCGCGGGCCCGATGCCTGCCGCGCCAAGCTCCTCGTCCGTCATCTGGCGGTGCGTCGAGCTTGCGGGGTGCAGGCAGCAGGTGTGCGAATCGGCAACATGCGTCTCGATGGTGCAGAGCCTGAGCGCGGCCATGAACCTCTCCGCCGCCGCGCGGCCACCCATCACGTCAAAGCTCACGACGCCGCAGGAGCCGCGGGGCAGGTACTTCTGGGCGAGGGCATGGTAGCTGTCGCCGGGAAGCCCAGGATAGACGACATGCGCCACCTTGGGATGGGTCGCGAGGAACTCGGCCACGGCCATGCCGTTGGCGCAGTGGCGCGGCATGCGTACGTCCAGGCTCTCGAGACCCAGGTTGAGCAGATAGGCGTTCTGGGGGCTCTGGATGGAGCCGAAGTCACGCATGAGCTGCGAGGTGGCCTTGGTGATGAAGGCCCCCTCCCACCCAAACCTCTCGGCATAGACGATGCCATGATAGGACTCGTCCGGCGTGGTGAGCCCCGGGAACCTGTCGGCATGCGCCATCCAGTCGAACTTCCCCGAGTCCACGATGGTACCGCCCACGGCCGCGCCATGGCCATCCATGTACTTGGTGGTGGAATGCGTCACGATATCGGCGCCCCACTCGATGGGGCGGCAGTTGATGGGCGTGGGGAACGTGTTGTCCACGATGAGGGGCACGCCATGGGCATGGGCGGCCTGGGCGAACCGCTCGATGTCGAGCACCGTGAGCGCGGGGTTGGCGATGGTCTCGCCAAAGACGCATGTGGTGGTGGGACGGAAGGCCGCGTCAAGCTCCCCGTCCGTGCAGTCCGGCGAGACGAACGTGGTCTCGATGCCCATCTTGCGCAGCGTGTGGGCCAACAGGTTGAACGTGCCGCCGTAGATGGTCGAGCTTGCCACCACGTGGCCACCGCACTCGGTGATGTTGAAGACCGCAAAGAAGTTGGCCGCCTGGCCCGAACTGGTGAGCATGGCCGCCGTGCCGCCCTCGAGCGCGGCAATCTTTGCCGCGACGGCATCGTTGGTGGGATTCTGCAGGCGCGTATAGAAGTAGCCCGGTGCCTCGAGGTCAAAGAGCCGGCCCATCTGCTCCGAGGTGTCGTACTTGAAGGTGGTCGACTGCACGATGGGCACCTGGCGGGGCTCCCCGTTATCAGGCGTGTAGCCAGCCTGAATGCAGCGTGTTGCAATGCTCGACATGATGCCTCCTCTACGTGGGCAATCACGAGCCCAGGGATACGGCGACGTGGACAGGATCCCATGGTACGCGTTCGGGAACGCGCGGGAACGCCAAGGGAGACATTTTCGTGTTGATTGTCAACGGGATGACGGGTCACCTGGCCCGCCTGGGTATGGCTGTGAGACTTGTCACTCCCACAGTCCCCTACGGACTCCTATCAGACGAGGAACCCATGAACCACCGCTCCCAGACCACCGCTCCCAGCTTTGAGACACTGGGACTCTCTCAGGTCACGCATGTCGCCGTCATCGGCCTGGGCCACGAGACGCCCTCCCCCGTGCAGGCCGCCGCCATCCCCCAGCTGCCCTTTGATGATGCCCTCGCCCACACGAGTCCTCCCGTGCGCGGCCCCGCACGCGTCAGGATCGCAACCCAAGGGTACGATCGCCGAGACCGTGGAGCAGCACGTGCCACCCGTCTCCGCACAGGCAAAGAACAGGCTGATGCCCGCCTCGCTCGAACAGGAGGGCACCAAGCGCGTCATCGTGCTCTGCCGCGGCAGGCACCGCGCCGACAGCCTCTGCCAGCGCCTGCATAAGGAGGGGTTTCCGCGCCCCCATCCATGGCAATCGCAGCGGCGCCGCCTATGGCCCCAACGCCAAGCCACGGGCATCCAAGCGCCGAAGAGCCGCCGTCACCCCGGCGACCGCGGCAGCAGGAGGCGATAGGTCACGGTCGCACGGCGCCTTTCGGCCCGCACTGTGGAGATGTGAAGATAATTGGGAAGGTACTTTGCGATTATTTGCTAGGTACCTTGACATCCATCGTTCCGCGCTCGTATCCTGCCAACGGTTCATCAGGTACGAGTAGGGAGGATGGGCCCCTTGACCAAGGAATCCCTCTCCAGGGAGTGGGGGCTGCTGGAGGGCACGCCCGAGAAGCGCGTGATGCGCAGCTTTGGCTTCTTCGGCCACTATCTGCACGTGCACGCAGGAGGCCGCAGCGGCAAGCAGCACATCCTCACGCAGCTGCTGCACTGTGGCGGGCACCTCACGCAGCGGGAGCTGCAGGACAGCTACTCCATCAGCTCGGCCGCCCTCTCGGAGGTGCTGGCAAAGCTGGAGGCGGAGGGGCTGGTGACGCGCACGCGCTCGGAGCAGGACCGCCGCCAGCTGGAGATCGCCCTCACCCCCACCAGATCCACGGTCGCACGCGAGGAGACCGAGAGGCGCCTCGCCTTCGTGCGGGATTCCCTCGGCGCCCTCACCCCACCAGAACGCGAACAGCTCGCCAGCCTCCTCGAGAGGGTCGAGCAGAGCTGGCAGAAGAAGGAATACGACAGAAGGGAGACACCCTGTGAGCACTAGGAATGCAGACACCACCGCAGCGGCACGGGGCTCACAGACGGAGAGTGACCCCTCCGCCGAGCAGCTCAGCTACGGAAGCATTCTCTCCACGCTCGCCAAGAGCATCCGCGAGTTCCGCAGGGACTCTATCATCACACCCATCCTCGTGATCGGCGAGGTCGCCATCGAGTGCATCATCCCGTTCATCACGGCGCAGCTCATCGATGCGCTGCAGCAGGGAGCGGACATGGCAACCATTGGCCACTACAGCCTCATCCTGGTTGCCCTGGCCGTCATCTCGCTCGCCTGCGGCGCAAGCGCGGGCGTCACCTGCTCCATTGCGGCCACGGGATTCGCGCGCAACCTCCGCCACGACCTCTTCGCGACCATCCAGCGCTTCTCGTTCTCCAACATCGACCGCTTCTCCACGAGCTCGCTCGTGACGCGTCTCACCACCGACACCACGAACGTGCAGCTCGCATACATGATGATCATCCGCACCGCCATCCGCGCCCCGCTCATGATCGTCTTCGCCATCGTGATGGCCTTCATCACGGGCGGCAGCATGGCCGTGGTGTACGTGATCATCTCCGTGCTGCTGAGCGCCGCCATCTTTGGCATCGCCATCAAGGTCATGCCCATGTTCCGCCGCATCTTCCACAAGTACGACGTCCTCAACGACTCCGTCGAGGAGAACGTCAGCGGCATCCGCGTGGTCAAGTCCTTCGTGCGCAGCGGCTATGAGAAGCAGAAGTTCAACGCGGCCTCCGAGGGCCTCTACCATGACTTCGTGCATGTCGAGCGCATCCTCGCCCTCGGCATGCCCCTCATGACGCTCGCCATCGACGTCGTGTACACCTTCGTGCTGTTCTTTGGCTCGCGCGCCACCATCCAGAGCTATGGCACCACCATGAACGTCGGTCAGATGTCCGCCCTCATCACCTATGGCTTCTCGATGCTCATGAGCCTCATGATGTTCTCGATGATCTTCGTCATCGTGACCATGTCCGAGGAGAGCGCACGCCGCCTCTGCGCCGTGCTCATCGAGAAGCCCGACCTCACGAGCCCCGCGAACCCCCGCCACACCGTGGTGGACGGCTCCATCGACTTCGACCACGTGAGCTTCGAGTACTCCCGTCACGCCGAGCGCATGGCACTGCGTGACATCGACCTGCACATCAAGAGCGGCGAGGTCATCGGCATCATTGGCGGCACCGGCTCCTCCAAGTCGACGCTCATCCAGCTCATCAGCCGCCTCTACGACGTCACCACGGGCTCCGTCAAGGTGAGTGGGGTGGACGTGCGCGAATACGACCTCGACACCCTGCGCAACCAGGTGGCCGTCGTCCTGCAGCGCAACGTCCTCTTCTCGGGCACCATCAAGGACAACCTGCGCTGGGGCGACGAGAACGCCACGGACGAGGAGATCGTCGAGGCCTGCAAGCTCGCCCAGGCGGACGAGTTCATCCAGCTCATGCCCCAGAAGTACGACACCTACATCGAGCAGGGCGGCACGAACGTCTCCGGCGGCCAGAAGCAGCGCCTGTGCATCGCACGCGCCCTGCTCAAGAAGCCCAAGGTCCTGATTCTGGATGACTCCACGAGTGCCGTGGACACCAAGACCGACAAGCTCATCCGCCAGGGCTTCAGGAACTTCATTCCCGAGACCACCAAGATAATCATCGCGCAGCGCACGAGTTCCGTCGAGGACGCCGACCGCATCGTGGTCATGGACAATGGCCAGATCAGCGCCATCGGAACGCACGACGAGCTGCTGCGCACGAGCGACATCTACCGCGAGACCTACACCTCCCAGAACAAGCAGTCCCACGATCAGAAGATGGGCTCCATGGAGGACGCCGATGTCGCAGGCGATGCAACCGGCACGAGGAAGGAGGTCGGGGCACATGAGTAGCGAGACCAAAAGGGACCAGCAGGCAACAGGATCCCAGGACGTCCGACACGAGGGTGCGTCCGGTGGCCGTGGCCGCGCCGCACGCAATCCCGGCATCGTGTTCAAGCGCACCATCGGTCTCATCTTCACGTACTACCCCGTGCGCACCACCATCATGATCGTCTGCATCCTTGCGGCAGCCATCCTCACCTCGCTGCCCTCCGTGTTCATGCAGCAGGTGCTGGACGTCGTTGGGGAGCACTTCTCCACTGGCAACTGGGACGCCGCCGCCCAGCAGATCGTCCCCATCATCCTCACGCTCATCGGCACGTACGTCATCGCCATCGCGGCACAGGCCACCCAGACGCAGCTTGCCGCCATCGTGACGCAGGGCACCCTCATGAAGGTTCGCAACCAGATGTTCGACCACATGGAAGACCTGCCCATCCGCTACTTCGATAGCACGAAGCACGGCGACATCATGTCGCACTACACCAATGACGTGGACACACTGCGCCAGCTCATCGGGCAGGCGCTGCCCAACCTGCTCACCATGATGTTGCAGATGGCCTCCACGCTCTTCATCATGCTGTGGTATTCCGTCCCCCTGTCCATCGTGGTGCTGCTGGTCGTCGCCCTCATGACCTGGCTCGTGCGCTTCATGGGCGGCCGCTCGGCACGCTTCTTCCTCAAGCAGCAGGTGGAGCTCGCCAACACCGAGGGCTTTGCGGAGGAGTCCATGAACGGCCAGAAGGTCGTCAAGGTCTTCACGCACGAACGCGAGATGCAGGAGAACTTCGACAGGGTCAACGAGAAGCTCTTCCAGGCGGCCAAGAACGCCAACATCTATGGCAACACCCTCGGTCCCGTCCTCATGAACCTGGGCAACCTCGCCTATGTGCTGGTGGCGCTTTCCGGTGGCCTGTTCCTCACGACGGGCTTCCCCAACCCCTCCATCAGCGGTGGCGCGCTCACGATCGCCATCGTGGTGCCGTTCCTCAACCTCACGAAGCGCTTCGCCGGCTCTATCGGCCAGGTCTCCCAGCAAATCAACTTCGTGGTCATGGGCCTCGCGGGTGCCGAACGCATCTTCGACCTCCTGGACGAGGGGCCTGAGACCGACGATGGCTACGTGACCCTGGTCCGCACCAAGCGCGATGCCACATCGGGCAGGCTCATCGAGACGTCCGGGCACACGGGCACCTGGGCATGGCGGCACCCTCATCAGGAGAGGGGCTTCACCAACTACGTGCCGCTCCAAGGTGAGGTCGTCCTCGACCACGTGGACTTCGGCTACAGCCCCGACCATATCGTGCTGCACAACATCTCGCTGTATGCCCTCCCCGGGCAGAAGGTGGCCTTCGTGGGCGCGACGGGTGCCGGCAAGACGACGATCACCAACCTCATCAACCGCTTCTATGACATCGACGACGGCAAGATCCGCTACGACGGCATCAACATCAACAAGATCAGGAAGGATGACCTGCGTCACTCCCTCGGTATCGTGCTGCAGGACGTGAACCTCTTCACAGGCACCGTCATGGACAACATCCGCTACGGGCGTCTCGAGGCCACGGATGACGAATGCATTGCGGCTGCCAAGCTCGCCGGTGCCGACTCGTTCATCGAGCGCCTTCCCGAGGGTTACGAGACGATGCTCACGGACAATGCGGCGCAGCTCTCGCAGGGCCAGCGCCAGCTGCTCTCCATCGCCCGCGCAGCCGTGGCCGACCCGCCCGTCATGATCATGGACGAGGCGACGTCCTCCATCGACACCCGCACCGAGCAGATTGTCCAGCGCGGTATGGATGCGCTGATGAAGGGGCGCACGACGTTCGTGATCGCGCACCGCCTCTCCACCGTGCGCAACTCAGACGTCATCATCGTGCTGGACCATGGTCGCATCATCGAGCGTGGGGCGCACGATGACCTCATCGCCCAGAGGGGCACGTACTACCAGCTCTACACCGGAGCGTTCGAACTGGAGTAGGAGCTGCTCGCACATCCGCCAGCACAGGGGGGTCATGAGCCGCACGTGACTCACGACCCCCTACTATTCCTTTTTTCTGCATACAAGGGGGAGCTCAGCCAGAACGGCGTCGTCAACGTCATCTCCCATGTGCGTGGCACCATCGGCAGGCCCGCTCGAGCGATGCGGGTTCCGGCAGCTCGCAGTTCTTCATCATGCAGGCGGACAACATGTCGCTCGATGGTCACTATGCAGCGCTTGGCAGGGTCAGCAAAGGGTATGGACGCGGTGGATGCCGTCGCCCGGGACACGACCGTCCAGGATGGCAGTGGCACGGCAGCGCCCGGCGACCAGTCTCGGATCACATCCGTCACGACGGTGGACCGAGCGTCCGAGGTCGGCCCACGCTAGCGCCTCCGATGACGCTGCTCGTTCATGATCTGGCTGATGATCCAGAGTCCCAGCACCAACGCCACGATGTAGCCGATGATGCCGATGACGGGAATGCCGAACACGATGGGCTGCACGCGCGCGTAGTACAGGATCGACGAACCGATGAACAAGCCCGCGATCACGATGCCCATCGTGAGGCGATCGGCAGCATGCGCAATGTCGCTCATGGGATCCTCGGTACCGGGCAGGTCGAGGTTCATGCGCAGCTGGCCCCTCGTAAGCATGTGCATGGCGAGCGAGGCATCGCCGGCGGCACCTATCAGGCTCTTGCTCGCCCGCATCGAGCTGCGTGCGAGCTCCCCCATCTCGTCCCTGAGGGAATCCAGGAGGTCGAAGTGATTCCTGATGTGCCGGCGGATGATGTCGACCATTGACACGTTTGGCAAGAACAGGTCGGCCACACCCTCGAGCGTCACGAGTGAGCGGGCCAACATGGTCACGGTCCCCGGCAGCTCCACACCATCATGGCGCGCCATCTGGATGAGCGCATTGAGGAAGGCACCCAGATCCAGCTCGGAGAGGTCCGCCATGCCATAGGAGCCGATGATCTGGTCGAGATCCTGGAGCAGCTGCGGATGGTCCACGCCGCTCACGTCACTGACGGCGAAGCGCAGGAGGCCATCCTTCAGGGCTGCGGAGTCATGCTCCGCAACGGCGAGCACCATGTCCCTGATGGCCCCCCTGTCGTGGGCGGAGAGCCTGCCCATAAGCCCGAGGTCGAGATAGACGATCTTCCCCTCCTGCACCACGAGGTTGCCTGGATGCGGGTCGGCATGGAAGAAGCCGTCATCAAGCAGCTGCTGCGTGTAGTTGTCAACCAGCTTCGTGCCGATCTCCTCGAGGTCGTAGCCAGCCTCCCTGAGCTCGTCCAGCTGACCGATGGGGATGCCATCCACATAGTCCATGACCACCACGTGCTCGGTGCAGAGCCGCGGATAGGGCTTGGGGCAGTCCACGAAACGGCAGGATGCGTTGTTGCGCTTGAACTCCTCGAGGCTGCGCGCCTCCACCAGGAAGTCAGTCTCCTCGCAGAACGACTGCCAGAGCTCATCCACCACGCTCTTGAGGTCAAGGAACTGGTCGCTGCCCATCATGCCCGAGGCATGCTTGGCCAGCGAGCGCATGATGGATATGTCCTGCGCCATGATCTCCTGCACGTGCGGTCGTTGCACCTTGATGGCCACGAGCTCACCCGTGACAAGGCGCGCCTTATGCACCTGCGCCACCGACGCCGATCCCAATGGCACGTCGTCGATGGCGTCGAAGATGTCCTCGATCGGCGTCTCGTACTCCGCGCGCAGCGTGGCCAAAAGCAGGTCGCGATCCATGGGCTCAACGTTGGTGCGCAGCTTGGCCAGCTCGTTGCAGAAGCTCTCGGGCAGAATCTCGGAGCGCATGGAGAGGATCTGTCCAGCCTTCACGAAGGTGGGGCCAAGCTCCTCGAGCAGCCGACGGAGCATGATGGGGGTGATGCCATGCAGGATGTCGTAATGGCGCGCGATGGAGAGTATCTCCCTCAGGCGGGCCACCTTCGTGGCACGCGTGATGCCATAGCGCTCCTGAGCCGATCGACCCCCCAACAGGCCAATCGTCTCGTAGAGGTCGCCCCCTGTGGCTGGCTCTTCCTCGGCGGGCGTGGCCACGGGATCCTAGTCCTGCGTCTCGGTGCTGGCAGACCCATCCTCGACGGGGACTTTGGTGGGGGCGGCGTCGATGCCGTCCGCGATGCTCTGCGCGTGGGCGAGCCAGGCGGCGCGCTCTTCGGCCGTCATGCTCCTGAGCTTGGCCCTCAGGAGGGCGTCGGACGCATCGGAGCTGGCCTTGCTGGCATGATGCCTGAGCTCCTCGTTGAGCGCCTTGCCCTCCTCAACGGTGAGCTCGCCCTTCTTGACGAGGTCATTCACAAGCTGCTGGGACTTCTCTGCGCTCAGGGCGACGGCGCCGACACCGGCCAGGAAGATCTTGCGCACACCCTCGCCCAGATCGTCAAAGGCACTCATGGAAACTCCTCTCGTAGACGCAGGCACCACATGCCCGCGGTATGGCAACAGTGTACCCTTGGGATGGCCCTCGTTGCGTTGCGGGGCGCATCACGCCAGGAACGCTACGCACCAAGCAGGACGTCCCCCAGCTCACGCACGGATCCCACCACGCGGACGGCTCCGGCATCCGCGAGCTCGCCGGGCTCTGCCGTATGGCCATACTCCACCCCGATGCATGCCACGTCGTTGTCGCGGGCGGCCTCGACGTCAAAGTGGCGGTCGCCCACCATGACGGCGTCCTCGGCAGGCACCTCCAGGCGCCCCAGCACCTCCGCAAGCGTCTCGGCCTTGGTGCCCCTATCGTCATGCTGCTTGCCCCACACCAGGTCAAAGAGGTCGAACACCCCGTCATCCCTGATGCAGCGCTCCAGGAGCGCCTGGCGTTTCGAGCTCGCCGTGGCCAGAAGACGACCCGAGGCACGGATGTCCCTGAGCAGCTCCCCCACACCGTCGAAGAGGGGCCAAGCCCGGGCGCCCGCCCTCCAGTAGAGGGCACGGTACTCGTTGGTGATGACCCGGGCCTCCTCTGCGGAGTAGCCGAAGACCATGGTGAAGGCCTGGGGGAAGGGCGGCCCTACGAGCTTGCCGACGTCCTTGAGACGCTCCTCGGGAAGCCCATGCTCCATGAGCACCTCCCGGGCGATGGCCACGATGGCGGGCCTCGTGTCGGCGAGGGTACCGTCGAAGTCGAAGACCACGAGGCGCTTGCTGCGAAGTCTCTCTGTCAGGGCTGACTGCACGGTGGGCCTCCAGGGGTCTCGATGGTTCGCCTGTGATGGTAACCAAACGGGAAAATGCCACACGAACGACACGTGTGCATAGTAAGGTAACGTCTACGTCCCTACAACCAGGCAGGAGATGTCGATCCCATGACACGAGTGCATAACTTCTCAGCAGGACCCGCTGCACTACCCGTGCCCGTCCTCGAGCAATGCGCACGCGAGATGCTCGACTACCAGGGCAGTGGCATGTCGGTCATGGAGATGAGCCATCGCTCTGCACTCTATCAGTCCATCTTCGACGACGCGGAGGCGACGCTCAGGCGCGTGATGGGCATCCCCGACGGCTACCGGGTGCTCTTCCTGCAGGGGGGTGCCTGGCTGCAGTTTGCCGGCATCCCCCTGAACCTCATGCGCCACCGGAGGGCGGGCTATGTGGTCTCGGGCAACTGGTCGAGGAGCGCCTACGGGGAGGCCTGCCGCTACGGAGAGGCCGAGCTTCTGGCCTCGAGCGAGGACACGGGCTTCGACCGGGTGCCCGCGTTTCCGACCAGCGTGCACCAGGATCTCGACTACGTCTATGTCTGCCAGAACGAGACCGTGTTCGGCACCATGATGCGCACCCTGCCCCAGACGGGCGACGTCCCCCTCGTGGCGGACGTCTCGAGCTGCTTCCTGAGCCAGCCTCTGGACGTGGGCCGCTTTGGGCTCGTCTATGCGGGCGCACAGAAGAACGCGGGCCCCGCCGGCACCACCATCGTCATCGTGCGCGACGACCTCATCCAAAAGGGCCCCGCGATCGATGCCTGCCCCACCTACCTGAACTACCGGGTGCAGGCGGCCAGGGGCTCCATGCTCAACACGCCCAACTGCTGGGGCATCTACGTCAGCGGCAAGGTGTTCCATTGGGTCGAGGACGAGGGCGGGCTCGCCGCCATGGAGCGTCGCAACTGGGAGAAGGTCAACCTCCTGTACGACTATCTGGACCAGAGCGCGCTCTTCCGGGGAACGGTGCGCAGGGAGGACCGCTCGATCTCCAACGTCTGCTTCGGGACCGGCTCCCAGGAACTGGACAATGCCTTCGTGGAGGGCGCCGCAGAGCGTGGCATCGTCAACGTCAAGGGGCATCGCCTGGTGGGAGGCATGCGTGCGAGCTGCTACAATGCCGTCTCACGCGAGTCGGTGGAAGCGCTGCTCGCCTACATGGGGGACTTCGAGGCCGCGCACGCGGCATGAGGGCTGGGCGGCACGGCCACAGGGGGGAACGCGGATGCGTTACGTAATGGTACTGGACAACATCGCCAAGGACATCACGCGCGATGGCGTGGCCGACCTGGGCGAGGGATACGAGAAGACGGACGACATCTCAACGGCCGATGCCGTCCTTGTGCGCGCAAGCGACATCCACGGCCTCGACCTGGGTGCCTCCGTCCGTTGCGTGGCGCGCTCCGGCGCGGGTGTCAACAACATCCCCCTCGAGGAGTGCGCCGAGCGCGGCATCGTGGTCTTCAACTCACCGGGCGGCAACTCGAATGCCGTCAAGGAGTTGGTCGTGGGCATGATGCTTGCCAACTCGAGGAACGTCCTTGGCAGCATCGACTGGGTGCGCGCCAACGCACGGAATCCCGACATCGTACGCGCGGCCGAGCGCACCAAAAAGGCCTTCGTGGGACATGAGGTCGCAGGCCGCAAGGTGGGCGTCGTGGGGCTCGGGGCCGTTGGCTCCAAGGTGGCCAATGCCCTCATCCACCTGGATATGGACGTCTACGGCTATGATCCCTACCTGTCCGTGGAGCACGCCTGGCAGCTCTCGCGCAACGTGAAGCGCGTGGACAGCCTCGAGGAGCTCTGCCACGGCGCGGACTACGTCACGCTGCACGTCCCCTCCAAGGAGGACACCGTCTACATGATGGACGCCCCCCAGCTCAAGCTCATGAACCCGGGTGGCATGCTCATCAACTATGCCCGCGCCGACGTCATCGACGAGGATGATGTCGCCGACGCGCTCGAGAGTGGTCAGCTGGGCACGTTCGTCTGCGACTTTGCCACGCCCAAGACCGTCAGGATGCCACACGCCATCATCACGCCCCACATGGGCGCCTGCACGAACGAGGCGGAGGAGAACTGCGCCCGCATGGCGGTGAGCGAGATGAGGGACTACCTCGAGCTGGGCACCATCAGGAACTCCGTCAACTACCCCGACTGCGACATGGGCCCCATCCGCGGCGGCGGTCGCTTTGCGGCCCTCCACGCCAACGTGCCCAACATGATTGGCCAGATCTCCGCCGTCATCGCCGCATCGAGCGTCAACATCGAGCGCATGAGGAACGAGGCGCAGGGCAAGAACGCCTACACCCTGGTGGAGACCGACGCCCCGCTCGATCGCGAGACCTATGACAGGCTTCGTGCCATCGAGGGCATCTACCGCGTGCGCGTCATCACTCCCGCGATCACGAGCCACAGGGAGTAGGTGCGGCCATGCGCGTGGATCCCATTGACTGCTGGAGGCCCACGCCGACGCGTGCCGCCTCCTTTGCGAGCCTCCCCTACGACGTCTTCGACCGGGCGCAGGCGCGCGCCTACGTGGAGCGCCACCCCGACAGCTTCTTGGCCATAGACCGCCCCGAGACGGCCTTCCCGCCCGACCATGACATGTACGCAGCGGACGTCTACGCAAAGGCCGCGGAGCTCCTGCGCGCTCGCGCCTCCGATGGCACGCTGCTCCACGACACCGCCGCCTGCTACTACCTCTACCGCTTGGAGCAGGACGGACACGCGCAGGTGGGCGTGGTGGGCGCCTGTTCCATCGACGAGTACGAGGACGGCACCATCCTGCGCCACGAGAACACCACCGCGGCAAAGGAGCGGGATCGCATCAGGCACATCGAGGCGACCGGCGCACAGACCGGCCCCATCCTCCTCACGTACCACGACGACGTCGCCGTGGACACCCTCTGCGACCTTGCCGCCACGGGAGAGCCCCTCTATGACTTCACGGATGAGGAGGGCGTCCGCCAGACGGTCTGGCGCATTGCCCGCCCCGCCGCCGTCGAGGCGCTCAGGGCCACCTTTGCGACCATACCCCATGCCTACATCGCCGATGGGCACCACCGTGCCGCCAGCGCCGTGCGCGTGGGGAAGCGCCAGCGCGCGGAGGCGCGCGCCCGTGGCGAGGGGGGGCCGCTTCCGAGCGACCTCTTCCTGGCCGTGCTCGTTCCCGCCAGCCAGCTCAGGGTGCTCCCCTACAACCGCGTGGTCGCAGACGCCTGCGGCCTCTCCACAGACGAGCTGACCGCACGCATCGCGGCGCAGGGCTTCGTGGTGGATGGCCCCACCGAGAGCTTCCGGGAGCCTGCACGCACGGGCCAGATCGCCCTCTATGCGGGCGGACGCTGGCACATGCTGCATGCGCCCAGGGGCACGGACGATCCCTGCGACCCGGTCGCATCCCTCGACACGCAGGTGCTTCAGGAGCGCGTGCTCGGCCCCATTCTGCAGGTCAGGGACCCGCGCACCAGCAGCCGCATCCGCTTCGTGGGCGGCATCGAGGGACCTGGACGCCTCGAGGGGCTGGCGGGCACGGACGGCGTTGCCTTCTGGCTCCACCCCACCTCCGTCGAGCAGCTCATGGCAGTCTCCGACGCGGGGATGCTCATGCCTCCCAAGTCGACCTGGTTCGAGCCCAAGCTCAGGAGCGGTCTCTTCATCAGGGGGATTCGCGAGGGGCGGCAGCCCCCTGCCTCATCGTTGTTGCGTGTGCCCCATTGGACGCGCTGCCGCTGACATGCTAGTATGAGCAGGTCAACATACACTCATGTGCTTCGTCCTCTCACAAGAATGCAAGGGATGGTTCGTTCATGGCAGCCAAAGGGAATCACGACGTGCCCGTGGAAGAGACCCCCTCTCCGGACGACCGGGAGGGGGCATCCGGAGACGAGGAGCTGGGCGCCGTGCCAGCCGTGGACGACATCGATGCGGACGAGGGCGAGCCAGACGACATCGATGACGAGCCGGATGCCATAGACGACGAGTTCGCGGACATCTCGACCGTTGCGCACGATGCCGTGCAGCCGGTCTATGTTCCCAAGCGGCGCGCGCACGCAAGGGACAGGCGCTCGTGGCCCGCCAAGGACACGGATCCCGTGGGCTATATCCCCAGCAGGCGGCACTACGGCTCCCACGCCTCTCCCGAGACCATCGCCAAGGCCGAGCGCGAGAGCTCCCGCAAGTCCAACCGCATGCCCATCATCGTCGTGTTCATCGTCCTCGCGCTCATGGCCGGCGGTGGTGCGTTCCTCTGGCTCACCCGCCCCGTGAGCGTGACCGTCAATGGTGACGTCTACCAGGAGTCCCCTAGCTCGACCATCGCCGATCTCGTGCGGAGGCATCAGATCAAGGTGACGGCCGGCAACTACCTCGACGTCACGGGGGAGGTCATGCGCGAGGGCGCCGGTACCCCCTACACCGCCACCGTCAATGGCACCGAGCTGAGCCAGGACCAGGATTCCTCCTACCAGGTGCATGCAGGTGACAACGTGGAGATCTCTGACGGGGCGGACGTCACCGAGCCATACGCCTCCACCACGCAGACCATCCAGCCCAAGCTCAACATGAAGGGTGGCGCCGGATCGGTCGCCTACGTCTCGCAGTGGGGGCAGGTGGGTACCGTCGAGACGCGCACGGGCTCCGAGTCGGGCAAGACGGCAGACGTCACCACGCAGGACGTGAAGGACTGCATCGTCACGCTGCACAACTGCTCACCCACAGACGGCCAGAAGCTCGTGGCCCTCACCTTCGATGACGGTCCCAGCGAATACACCCAGCGCTACATCGACATCCTCAACCGGTACGGCATCAAGGCAACCTTCTTCAACCTGGGTCAGAACATCCGCGAGCACCCCGAGCTCGCAAAGGTGATCGTGGACAGCGGCAACCAGCTGGCCTGCCACTCCGACACCCATCCCCAGCTCTCCAAGCTCGATGCGGCGTCGCTCCAGCAGGAGCTCACCAAGTCCTTTGGCGCCATCAAGGACGCCACGGGCGTGGAGACCACAATGCTGCGTCCGCCGTATGGCGACTTCCTCGAGAGCACCTGGCTCAAGACGAACGGCCTCATCTCCTACTCCATCACGTGGACCCAGGACTCCAAGGACTGGGAGCATCCGGGCGTCAACGCCATCGTCAGCAATGCGCTGGCGGGTGTGACCTCTGGCTCCATCATCCTCATGCACGACGGTGGCGGCAACCGCGACCAGGACCTGGAGGCGCTCCCCAAGATCATCGAGCAGCTCCAACAACAGGGTTACAAGCTGGTCACCATCGACGAGCTGCTGGCCTCCGACAGCTCCATCCCCACCGAGGTCGCGTCGGGCGACGCCAAGATGCCCGACGATGCCGTATGGCCCACGGAGATCGGCGACAACACGTAGCCTTGGATCGGGGGTCCGGGCAAACGTCCCACCCGACGCATCGAGGCTCCTCGTTCGGGTATAAATGCTGGGTAAGCATCCCTGTCCCAGGAGTCCCATGCCGTACCACACCACAGCTCAGCAGGGCCATCAGCGCGCACCCCTCATCGCACGGGGTGTGCTCATGGCCCTTGCCGCGCTCTTCGTCTTCCTCGCAGGCATGACGGCCGATGTCGCCTGGCTCGTCTCCGCCGTGATCTGCGTCCTTCTCGCCCTGCACGTTCGGCCGTATGATCCGCGGTCGGCCGAGGGCGATCGTACGGACGCCCTCACGTCACATCCCGATGCCACTGAGGTCGCACGGGCATGCGAGGGGGCTCCCCCATCCGACGACACCTCGACGGAGGAGACCGTCGGGACTGACGTCCCCGGAAGCTCCCTCCCCCGTGACGAGTCTCCGACGCCTGAGAGCCCCGAGGGAGCGGCGCCCTCCCCCTCGACACGTCGGACGCCCGCCTGCTCGCAGTTCGACCTCGCCGACCTCGAGAACCGCCTAGAAGGAAGCTCCGATCCCATCGCCGAGCTCAAGCTCCTGGTTGGGGACATACGCACGCGCCAGGCATCGAGGGGTGAGGGGGGCATCCTGCTTCCCTCTGGGCTCGAGGACTTTGCGGCCCGCATGCTCGAGGAGGCTGGGCTCTTCTCCACCGATGTGGACCTGCCGGCGTTCCAGGTGGTCGTTCCCCGCCGCAGCGGCATGTTCTACCTCAGATGGAATGGCAGCATAGCCTACCTCGCACGCCTCAGGCTCATCAGGATCGAGGCGGCGCTCAATGCGGCGCGGTCATGCGCCCTGTACTTTGCCGACGAGGAGCCCCCCGACGAGGATGACTGCTTCCAGCTGTGCCAGAGCTTCCTCTCCTCCATCTGCGCCCAGGTGCCCTCCATCCACATCCTGGACGAGCCGCCGGAGGGAGACCTCCCTGACACCGAGTGGACCGTGCGACACCTCTTCTCACGCGCCGTCGAGTCGCTCAAGCTCCCCTATCGCCTGGAGGTCGACTACCGCGTGAACGTGGCGGACGGCAACATGGCCATCCAGATTGGGCTGCCTGGCGAACAGGTGTTTCCCTCCTCCATGTACGTGCAGGACCTGGGTGTGGTCACCAGCTCGCGCGAGATGCGTCGCAAGGCCGCCTCCTCCTATGCGCTCAGGCTGGCCCTGCTGCTCGCCACCTGTGCCTTCAGGACCTCGCGGAAGATCAGGCACGTGTGGGTTGCCGGCATCATGGACACGCCCAAGCGCCACTGGTGTTGCTACTCCATCGACTTCGACCGGTGGCGCTTCCAGGCGCTCGACCTCAAGCGCATGGGTGGAGGGGAGCTAGAACGGGCGCTCCATCGCTTCGTACCGCAGATGCGCTACGAGAATGGCATGCTCAAGCCCGTCGGGCAGGCGTTCCAGCCCAGCGAGCCGCGCTTCTGCCCGCCGTGGCGCCACGAGCCCGTCTCGCTCTCCGCCCGCAGAATCGCCCCGGAGCAGTCCCGTGCCTTGGGATGCGACCACGTGTATGACCTCGCCATCGAGGAAGCCGACAAGCGCGCCCTGGTGGCCACCACCATCATGCGCCGGCTCGTGAGCTCGGACGTCAGGGACTCAACCGAGCAGAACGTGCGCATGATCCTCGACGTCGCCGGCGATGATCCCGACCCCACCGTGCGCGACGCCGCGGAGCGCACTGTCCGCGGGCTCATCGATGGCAGCCTCAAGGAGGATGTCTTCGCCGTGGGCGAGGAGTTCGTGCGGGGGGACGTCCTCTCCAGGGCGGCGGGTTCCGCGCAGCGGCTCCTGCAGGAGCACAGGGCCGCGCAGGCGCGACTGACGCTCATGCGCGCCCTCGCTACCGTGGACGAGCGGGGCGTCTACCGCGACAGCGCAGGCGTGCAGTGGCGCTACTTTGGCAACTACGTCGATCGCGCGCTCTACAACCGCCTCTACGCCCAGCCAGGCACATCGGTCATGCTCGTGCCCGACAGCTACTTCGAATGCGTCTTCATGCTCTCGGTCGCCTGCCTCTCCGAGGGGGACGCCGCAGGTGCCCTCGTGGCGGCCCGCAGATGCCTCGAGCTTGCCCCGCTTGACCGGCGGGTACGTCTACACCTGGTGCGCTGCCTGGAGTCCTCGGGTGACAACGATGCCGCACGGCAGGAGCTGGGCGAGCTGCTCAAGATGGCCCATGACCCCGAGGGCGTGGGGATAGGATACTACCGCATGGCCTACTTCCAGTGGCGGAGTGGCAACATCCTGGCCGCCGAGGCCTGCTACATGTGCGCCATCTCAGTCCTGAAGGGCACCTTCCCCATGGCGGCCATGGAGCTTTCGATGCTCGCCTCGCACCATCCCGACACCTATCACGAGAACATGTCGCTTGACGAGGTGGCACAGGTGCTCAGGGATGCCAATATTCCCGTCGCGCCCACCGAGCAGATGTCCAGCACCTTCATGGAGTGCACGAAGGCGTCCCTCGATGCGGAGGTCTTTCCCGTCGCACGCAACTTCATCAGCATCCTCAGCGCCCTCTATCCCGATGACGTCATCTTCTCCATCCTACGCTCGCTCGAGGACGAGCCCGATGCCTAGGCGTGAGGCGATGACTCAGACGCCATCGCTCTGGCCGCCCAGCTTCAAGGCTACCATCTTCGACTTCGATGGCACCATCTCGAACACCGCCCATCTCTGGCATGAGGTGGACGTCGCCTTCCTGGGAGCGCATGGCATCGACTTCGACGAAAGCTATGGACGTGCGCTCAACGTCTTGGGCTTTGCCGCAGGGGCACGCTATACCATCGAGCGCTACGGCCTTTCGGAGAGCGTGGAGGAGGTCTGCGAGGCGTGGACCCGCATGGGCCGTGCGCTGTACGAGACAAGGGCGACGCTCCGCCCGGGCGTCGAGGCCTACCTGCATGCGCTCAGAGCCCAGGGCATCCCCATTGGCCTTGCCACCACCAACGCGCCCTCCGTGCTCGATGCCATCCGGCACGTGGACGTGGACGGCCTCTTCGATGCGCGCGTCCACGGCGCAGAGGTCACGTGGGGAAAGGATCATCCCGACATCTATCTGGAGTGCGCCCGCCGCCTGGACGCCGCACCGAAGGACTGCATCGTCTTCGAGGACATCATCCAGGGCGTGCTCTCCGCCCACGCGGTGGGCATGCTCACCTGTGGCGTGCGCAGCAGCGACCCCATCCAACAGGTCGGGGAGCTGCAGTCCGTCTCTGACCTGTGGATCGACAGCTGGGAGGACATCACGCCCCACCCGTTTGCCTCCCCGCCCGCGCACTAGAAAGGTGCCTCTCGCATGAGGGGCACCTACGGTTTCCTGGTGGAGATGAAGGGATTCGAACCCTCGGCCTCAGCGTTGCGAACGCTGCGCTCTCCCAACTGAGCTACATCCCCGCGCGATTTCACACGAAGGACAGTATGCCAAGTTCGGCCCCGTGCGTCAACCTCCGTGGCGAGTCTACATGACCTCAGGGGCCGAGACGCCGATGAGGCGGAGCGCCACGGCGAGGTTGATGCGGACGGCGTCGCAGGCGGCAAGGCGCGCCTTGGAAAGCGCCTCGTCCACGGGACGCCCCGCGCTGGACAGCACCTGGCAGGTGCCATAGAACGCGTGGTAGGTCCCCGCGAGCTCCTCGCAGAAGTGCGTGATGCGGAACGGCGCGCGATCGCGGGCACAGCCAGCGATGAGCTCGGGGAACTCGGACACCTTGCGGGCAAGGGCCGCCTCGGACGCATGGGTCAGCAGCGAGAGGTCGTACGCATCGCCGACGGCACGGCGCGCCACCTCGTCCATGCCCAGGTCGTGTGCCTCCTGTGGAGTGACACCTGCGGCCCTGCGCAGGATCGAGCAGATGCGAGCGTGAGCGTACTGCACGTAGTAGACGGGGTTCGCATTGCTCCTCTGCTTGACGGCCTCTATGTCGAAGTCGATGGTCTGGTTGGATGAGCGGCTGATGAGGGTATAGCGCGTGGCATCGGCACCCACCTCGTCGAGCAGCTCCTCGAAGCCGATCATGGTGCCGCGGCGCTTGGACATGCGCACGGGCTCGCCGTTGCGCAGGAGGTTCACGAGCTGGCCCAGGAGGATCTCGTACCTTCCCTTGTGGCCGAAGGCCTCGGCCACCGACTGCACGCGCTTGACGTAGCCATGGTGGTCGGCACCCCAGATGTTGATCTCATAGTCCACCCGCTGGAACTTATCCCAGGTGTAGGCCACATCCGAGGCGAAGTAGGTGTACTCGCCGTTCGTCTTGACGAGCACGCGATCCTTGTCGTCGCCGAATTCGGTGGATTCGAACCAGACGGCACCGCTCTTGTCCGTGTAGACATAGCCCATGGCATCGAGTCGCCCCAGGGCTTGCTCGATGGGCGAGGTGCCCGACGCGTCTCGCTCGTAGAAGCTGCGCTCGCTCTTCCACTCGTCAAAGTCACAGCGCGCCTTGTGGCAGGTGTCCTTGATATGCTGCAGCATCCTCTGGTAGGAGCGCTCGCGAAACTCCGGCATGCGCCTTGCGTCGGGGACGTCCACCCAGCGGTCGCCGTCGGATGCATAGAGCTCCTGGGCAAGGTCAATGATGTAATCGCCGCCATAGGAGTTGCCACCCAATGCCTCCGTGAAGGCATCCATGTAAGGATGCAGCTCGGGATGGGCGTCATCCTCGTCCTCGACATAGGCCTCGCGGTCGGCAAGCAGGCGTCCCTGCGCCGCAGCGAGCGTGGCACCGTCGCGCACGAGCCCGGCAAGCTGCAGGTAGCGCATCACGACGGAACGGCCGAAGACATCCATCTGGCTGCCGTGATCGTTGATGTAGTACTCGCGCTGCACCCGGTAGTTGGCATGCTCGAGCACGTTGCATAGCGAGTCGCCGATGGCGGCCCACCGGCCATGGCCCAGGTGCAGGGGGCCGGTGGGGTTGGCGGAGATGTACTCCACCTGAGTCGAGAGGCCATGGCCCTCGTCGCAGCGACCCCACTGGTCGCCCGCCTCGCGCACCCGGCGGAAGACCTCGTTGTGTGCGCTGGTGCTGAGATAGAAGTTGATGAAGCCCGGACCAGCCACCTCACACGTGGCGATGGCGGGGCTCAAGGGGAGGTGCGCCACGATGGCGGAGGCGATCTTGGAGGGCGCCATATGGGCGAGGCGAGCGGAGCGCATGGCCACCGTGGAGGACCAGTCTCCGTGCGAGGTGTCCGCGGGACGCTCGAGGCCGCAGTCGTCAACCGCGAACTCCGGCAGCTCACCGGTTGCTTGGGCGGCCGTGATGGCCTGTCTCACAAGGTCCTCAAGTGTCTCGGGCATGCATACTCCTTTTGGGACGACGCGTCGTGCGCGCCGATGCGCGCCACAGCTGCGTAAGTCTAGCAGACGGGACGGGATGCCACGCCGTCCCGCCCCGAATGCGGCAAGCGAACAGAGAGGACGGGAGCTACGCCCGGCCGGACCCGGCATGCTCGCGCGTGGCAAGGCGACGCCTGAGCTCGGCCAGGCCCTCCTCGAGTCCCACCGGATACATCTGGGGGTTGAGGAAGCGGCGCACGCTCGGGTCGAGCATGCGCAGGGACTCGCGCACCCGGGCGCGGGCGTCCTCGATGCCCTCGGGCGCGGCCACACGCCGTCCCTCCTTGACAAGCTGCACGAGCAGCTCGCGGGACTCCATGCCGGAGAGGTCGTAGCTCACGAGGTCATCCACCACATCCACCATGGTGGGCCTGCCCTTGTCATAGCCCTCGTCCACGATCATGTCGCCCACGGGGCAGCCAGCGGCGTCGTAGTAGCGCCTCACGTGCTGGATGCCGGGAATGGTGCGCTTGTAGGCCATCTCGGAGAGCTTGATGACAGGCTCCCACGCCACGTCCGCCGAGTGACGCACGGCCGAGAGCTTGTAGACGCCCCCGAGCGACGGCTGGGGATCGCAGGTCGCGAGCTTGGTACCCACGCCGAAGGAGTCGATGGGCGCGCCCTGGGCAAGGAGCGACTGGATGGTGTACTCGTCGAGGTCATTGGAGGCGGAGATCTTCACGTAGGGCAGGCCGGCCTCGTCAAAGGCTCGACGCGTCTCCTTGGAGAGCTTGGCGAGGTCGCCGGAGTCGATGCGTACCGCCGCGAGCCGCTCGCCGGCGCGCTCCATCTCCTTGGCGACGATGATGGCATTCCTGATGCCCTGATGCACGTCATAGGTGTCGATCAGGAGCACGCAGTTCTTGGGACTCGACTTGGCAAAGGCGCGAAAGGCCTCCAGCTCGTTGGGAAAGGACATCACCCAGGAGTGGGCATGCGTGCCAAACACGGGGATGCCGTAGATCTTGCCCGCGAGCATATTGGAGGTGGACGCGGCACCGCCGATATAGGAGGCGCGGGCGACCGAGAGCCCACCATCGGGGCCCTGGGCGCGCCTGAGGCCAAAGTCGCTCATGGGATGGCCCTCGGCGGCATGCACGACGCGCGCCGTCTTGGTCGCCACGAGCGTCTGGAAGTTGACGAGGTTGAGCAGAGCCGTCTCGAGCAGCTGACAGTCGATGATGGGCCCCTCGACGCGCACCATGGGCTCGCGCGGGAAGGCGAGGTCACCCTCGGCGATCGCCCAAACCGACACCCGCATGCGGAAGTCGCGCAGGAAGTCCAGGAAGGTGGGCTTGAACATGGAACCGCCGCCCGGTGCCTCGAGCGTGGAGAGGTAGTCGATGGAATCCGGCGCGAACGTGAAGCTCTCCACGAGGTCGGCGATCTGCCCCATGCCGCAGGCGACGCTGTAACCGCCCCCAAAGGGGTTCTCGCGGAAGAAGACGGTGAAGCAGGCCTGGGCATCCACCATCCCTGACTCCCAGAGGCCCTGGGCCATCGTGAGCTCGTAGAGGTCCGTGTTGAGCGCGACGTCGCTCGGATGGGTGCCATCGGTGAGTGCCATGTGCGTGTCCCCTCTGCAGGTGGCGTACTGCCTCGGCGCAGGTGCCGCAGGCGTGCTCCCCCAAGGGTAGCACTTGGGTCAAGGCCTCGCCTTGAAGGCGCAGCGGCATGCCCCGCATGCGCCGGCGGGCCCTGGGCGCGTTGGATGAGGCGCGACGTGCCATCCCTGGCAGCCCCTTCCGTCTCCGACAGGGGACGGACGCGGAGAGGTCTGCCCTAGTGGCCCAGCCACAGGGTCGTGAGGACCACGAGAACGATGATGGCCAGCACGATGAGGACGACCTTCTGGCCCACGGGCATCCTCAGATCGTCATCCGGTTCCATGAGCCGGGCATTCTTGGCGCGCAGGCGCGCCGCCCGCTCGTCCGCGGCCTGCTCGCGCTCCATGGCGGCGCGCTCAGACTTGAGGCGCTCGAGCTCCCTGCGCTCGTGGGCCGCCTGGGCAGCCTCGGCTCGCTGGACCCTCTCCCTGCGAAGCTCCTCCAGCTCCGCACGCTCCTCATCGCTCAGTGGCGCGATGTCACGCATGCTGTCCCCCCTCACTTGACGGGCCTGCCATCATGGGTGCGAGCTCCGGCCCCTCGACGCCCGTGGCGTCGAAGGCGGGAACGAAGCTCTCGGAAACGGTGCCTCCCTGCTGCCACCAGAGCCACTCGAAGCCCAGGTCGTCAGCATGGTCGAGCACGCGCTCGTACTCGTCGTCCGTGAGGGCTCGCGCGAGGTCCCCACCCATCCTCAGGCAGCGCCCGGTGGGTGTGTACTGGTTCATGACGGAGAGGTCCGCCTCGTTGCCACAGGCCTCCCATACACGGTCGAGCACGGCGAGCGAGTCATCCACGTGGCCTGGCATCACGAGATGGCGCACGATGATCCCCTGCTCCATGCGCCCATCCGCGCCCTCGCGGCGGCCACCCCGCTCGCGCAGCGAGGCGAGCATGTGCGCAAGGGCCTCAAAGGCCACCGCGGGGTAGTCCCCCGCGCAAGAGAGCTCGCGCGCCAGCGCGGGCGAGGCGTACTTGAAGTCCGTGAGCCACACGTCCACCACGTCGGCCATGGCGTCCACCGTAGTGGGCAGCTCGTAGCCCGAGGTGTTGCACACCACGGGAAGGCCCATCCCAGCCTCGCGTGCCAACAGTACGGCATCGCGCACCTGCGGCGCGGCGTGCAGGGGCGTCACGAGGTTGATGTTGAGCGCCCCCTGCCCCGCCAGCTCGAGCATCATCTGGGCCAGGCGCCCCACGCTCACGTCCAGGCCAAAGCCTCCCTGCGAGATGTCCTGGTTCTGACAGAACACGCAGCGCAGGGGACAGCCCGTAAAGAATATCGCACCGGAACCCGTCTCGCCCGAGATGGGCGGCTCCTCCCAGTGGTGCAGGGCCGCGCGGGCGACCCTCAACGCCGACGAGGCACCACAGAGGCCCCTCCGCCCCGCGTTGCGCAGGGCGTGGCAGCGACGCGGACAGAGCTCGCAGCGGTCGTATGCCGCATAGGTCGACACGATGCGACCCTAGTACTCGATCCGCATGAGGCGGGCGATGGAGACGATGTAGATCTCGAGCGCCCGCCGCAGGCTCTCCTCGCTCACGGCCTCATCGGGGCCGTGCTCCGGCCCAACCCACGCCGGCACGTCCTCCGCAGGCTCATGCGGACCGAAGGCGCAGGCGCGGGGGAACATGCGCGCATAGGTGCCGCCACCGATGACGAAGGCCTCGGACCTCCCGCCCGTGAGCTCGTCGTACGTCGTGAGCAGGCATGTAACCTCCGGCGAGGATGGGTCGGTGTAGAAGGGCTCCTTCACCTGGATGGGCTCGAACGTGGCCCCATGCTCCCGCGCCGCCTGGCAGAGCGCCTGCGCGATGGCCTCGTGCGTGGTGGCGTCGGGATAGCGTGCGTCACAGGACTGCACGAGCCGCGCACCCTCGGTGTGGATGGTGCCGCCCACGAGCGTGAGCGCGCCAAAGCGGTCGTTGGAGCTTGCGATGCCCAGGGCCGCACCGTCGTGGCCCGAGGCGCACAGCAGCCGCTCGAGCTCGAGAAAGGCGCGCTCTGCCGCAGAGCAGACGTCACTTCCCAGCAGGTAGCTGGCAAGCATGCCGATGGCATTGACGGTGCCCTCGGGCAGCGACGCATGGCCGCCCCTGCCATGGGCCGTGAGCGTGGCCAGGCCATCGCCGGCGGGCTCGGCGTCGATGCCCTCGGCGACGGGCAGCGTGCCCGCGTCCGCGCGCACCGTTGCCGTGGCAAGCCCGCAGATGGCGTTGGACACGGTGCCGCCGTCCATCGTCACGATGCGACTGTCGGGTGTGCCCAGGATGTCCCCGGACGTGAAGCGCCCCTCGAAGACGCCCTTCTCGCCACAGATGAGCGGAAAGTCGGCGTCGGGCGTGAAGGCAAAGAGGGGGGCGGGATAGTGGGCGAGGTAGTGGGCGAGATCGCCCATGGAGGTCTCCTCCTCGGCGCCGATGAGGCAGCGCAGGGTATAGGGCAGACGCTCGCCCGTACGGGCAACCTGGCGCACGAAGAAGTGCGCCGCATAGAGCGAGAGCACGAGCGGACCCTTGTCGTCCAGGACGCCGCGACCCATGAGGAAGCCATCCCTGCGCGTCACGTCAAAGGGGCTGACCGTCCATCCCAGCCCCTCGGGCACGACGTCGCTGTGGGCAATGGTGGCAAGGTAGCGCTCGTCCGCACCGGGAAGGTCACCAAAGCCGATATAGCCATCGACATCCGTGGTGGCAAGGCCCAGACGCCCGGCGATCGCGAGTGCGCGCGAGAGTGACGCGCGTGGGCCGGGGCCCCACGGGGCGCCCTCGGAGGCTTGGGAGAGGTCCTCCACGGAGCGCACCTTCACAAGCGTGCGAATGTCCGCGACGACATCCTCCCACACCTCGTCCACGTATGCCTCGACCTCGTGCCAGAGGGCGTCATCAGCCATATGCCCCTCCTTCCGTGAGACGGCATCCGCGCCACGGTAGGCAGTCTACCCCTCCGTAGGGCGAGGGCCGCCGAGGCATCGGGAAACCATATGAGAGGAGGCCGCACGCGTGCGGCCTCCCATCATGCGCTATGGGCCTTTGGACTAGATCCTCCTCACGTTGGAGGCCTGATCCTTGCCCTTCTCCTCGTTGCGGGTGACGTCAAACTCGACCGCCTGGCCCTCCTCGAGGGTCTTGAAGCCGTCCATCTTGATCTCGGAGAAGTGAACGAACAGGTCATCGCCATCCTCACGAGAGATGAAGCCATAGCCCTTGTCTGGGTTGAACCACTTAACAGTACCCTTTGCCATGTCGTGCCTTTCTTCCTACCCCTAGGGGTATAAACGCTGCGCCGAGGCGCTCTAACCGTGACGTGAGCCACGACCGCTATTCTACCGTACGGGACGGGCCAGGGCGTTGAGTATTTTCAAACGACAGAACAAATTGGGGCAGAGGGCCTTCAGGCATGTGGCGCCACAGGTTGCCCACCCCTTCCTACAGCTGCTTGTCCAACCCTCTGAGCTCGGGGGGGACACTGTGCTCCTCGAGCCCGAACGACCCATAGACAGCCTGGGCCTGGGCATGGCGCACCTCCGCCAGCTCACCCCTTCCCGCGGTGGCGTAGGCATCGCCCACCTTGTCGAGCGCATACCCCACATACTCCGCAACCGAGTCGCCCACACCGGAGAGCACCATCATGGTGACGAGCGAGTCGGGCGAGAGCTGCAAGGCGATCACGGGGTCGATGTCCAGCAGGCCGGCGATGGCCTCCTCGACCTCACCGGCCGCCGAGAGATCCCCCGAACCGAGCGCACGTCTGAGCGCAGAGCTGACCACCTCCACAAACTGGGCGATGAGCTCGAGCAGATAGTCGTGCTGCAACATGTGGTCTCCCTTGGATGGTCATGACGCTGCCCTGGGGCACTCAGGCCCCGCCGCCTTCCGCGGGCGGCACGATGCCGAGATGCTCGTAAGCGAGGGCCGTGGCCTGCCTGCCCTGCGGCGTGCGGACGATGAGGCCACGCTGGATTAGGTAGGGCTCATAGACGTCCTCGAGCGTGGAGGAGTCCTCCCCCACCGCCGAGGCGATGGTGGCGAGCCCCACGGGTCGGCCACGGAACGTGCGCGTGAGCGCATCGAGGATCCTGGCGTCCATCCAGTCGAGTCCCATCTCGTCTATCTCGAAGAACGAGAGGGCCTCCGCCGCGACCTCCCACGTGACGCTGCCGTCGGCGCGCACCTGGGCATAGTCACGCACGCGCTTGAGCAGGCGGTTGGCCAGGCGCGGCGTGCCGCGCGCGCGGCTGGCGATCTCCTGGGCACCTTGGTGGTCCACCTCGACGCCAAGGATGGAGGCAGAGCGCTCCACGATGCGGGCGAGCTCGTCCGTGCCGTAGTAGTCGAGCCGATACGAGATGCCAAAGCGGTCCCGCAGGGGGCCCGTGAGGAGGCCCGTGCGCGTGGTGGCCCCCACAAGGGTGAAGCGTGGGATGTCCAGCCTGATGGAGCGGGCAGCCGGGCCCTTGCCGATGACGATGTCGAGGGCGAAGTCCTCCATCGCCGGATAGAGGACCTCCTCGACCTGATGGTTGAGACGGTGGATCTCGTCCACGAAGAGGACGTCCCCCTCTTCGAGATTGGTGAGGATGGCCGCGAGGTCCCCCGTGCGCGCGATGGCTGGGCCCGAGGTGGTCTTGAGGCGCGCGCCCATCTCGGTGGCGACGACGCCGGCGAGCGTGGTCTTGCCCAGGCCCGGAGGACCCGAGAAGAGCACGTGATCCAACGTCTCATTGCGCTCCCTGGCGGCAGCGATGAGCACGCGCAGGTTGGATCGGACGCGCTCCTGGCCGATGTAGCCATCGAGCGTGGTGGGCCTCAGGCTGTGCTCGACGTCGATGTCGTCCGCCGTGAGCTCGCCGGTGACCATGCGCTCGCGCTCGTGGGACGGGGTCCCCACGGCATCCGCAAAGAGGTCGTCATCGGGGGCCTCCCACATCAGGCACCACCTCCCAGACGCCTGAGCGCGTAGGCGATGGTCTGCTCGAGCGTGGTCGCGCCCGCCTCGTCATGCCCCTTGAGGGCAAGGTCGCACTCCTGTGGGGTAAAGCCCATGGAGAGGAGCGCCGAGGTGGCCTCCTCGGCAGTCGATTCGGACGCATCGGGCTGGGATGGCGCACCGGATGGCACGTCCTGGCCGCCAGTCAACCCCCGCAACGTGGCGTCCTTGGCAAACACGTCAGAGAGCTCCATGAGCAGGCGCTGTGCCTTCTTCTTGCCCACACCGGGCACCTGGGCCATGCGACTGACGTCCTGCATCGTGACGATGGTGGCCAGCGCCGCCGGGGCGAAGGAGGAGAGGACGGCAAGGGCAAGCTTGGGTCCCACGCCAGAGATGGTGATGAGCCTGTCGAAGACGGCGCGTTCGTCGTCGGAGGCAAAGCCATAGAGCTCCATGGCATTCTCCTTCACGACCATGCGTGTGAGGAGGGTGATGCCGGCGCTGCCCGCCTGTGGCAGCGCGGCCACAGTGGTGGCCGAGACGCCTAGGACAAAGCCGATGCCGCCGACATCGAGCACGACAGACGTTGGAGACACGTCCACGAGCGATCCAGTGAGCTGGGAAATCATTGCGTGCTCCTCCTGCTCTGCCGCGCCCGGGACACAGCCGGACGCGCCTGGGGGCCTGCCGAGCGCAGCGCCACCGCCGCTGCCGTGGCGGCGGCGGTCTCCTCGCTGGCCCGTTTGCGTGCCTGGTCGCGTTGCGCCTGCTCGGCCTCGAAGACCGCGACGGAGGCAACGTTGCGGGCGACGCGCTGGGTGGTGGTGAGGTTGGCATGGCACACCGCCGCCGCGAGCGCGTCGGCACAGTGGTCGGGGCGTGGGTCGTGGTCGAGGGAGAGGATGGTGCGCACCATGAAGATGACCTGGCGCTTGTCGGCAGAGCCCGTACCCACCACGGCCTGCTTGATCTGCATGGGGGTGTACTCCCCCATCTGCAGCCCCGCCTCGGCGCACGCGACGATGGCGGCACCGCGCGCGTGTGCCGTCGCGATGGCGGAGCGCGTGTTCTTACCAAAGAAGACCTTCTCTATGGCGAGCTCTGAAGGTGCGTAGGCGACGATGACCCGCGAGACCTCGTCGTAGATCCTCCCCAGGCGGCGTGCGAGGTCGAGAGACGTGTCACTTGCGATGCACCCATAGGCGCGCGTCCGGCAGGTCGCACCACGCGTCTCGATGATCCCCCAGCCCGTATGGGCGAGGCCTGGGTCTATGCCGAGGATAACCATGCGTCTCCCTCTGCGGATACGAACGTCCGTTCTATGGTAGCACAGCCGGCACTCAGTTCTCGGAGAAGGGATAGCGCCAGCCGGGATGGTCGTCGGTGCGACCGTCGTGCTCCGTCTCCCCCAGCTCCCGCTGGGTCACGCTGATGTCAAGGCCCTGCGCCTGCGCGAAGTCGCGCAGCAGCGAAAGGGCCTCGGACATCTGGCGCGCGACGTCCTCCCGCGCCCCCTGCCCCAGGGGGGTGGCCCCATCAGGTGGCGTCTGGGCATCGGTCGCATCCTCCTGCTGCCGCGATCGGTCAAGGTGCCGCTCGACCAGGTCCGAGAGTGTTGCCTGCAGCTCCCCCGGATGCGCGTGGGCGCCGTCACGCCAGGTCATGCCCGTGGGAAGCGCCGCCTCCCTGAGGGTGAGCGCGCCCGTGGCGAGCGTATGCGGCATCACGAGACACAGGCCATTGGCGTCATCCAGGGCATCGAGCACATCAAGCACGAACTCGCGCGAGAACCCCGTGACGTCGATGACGTCCGCTATGGGCCGGGCGTTCTCGAGGTACTCGGCCAGCACGCGGTCAATGGCGCTCAGGCGCTCCTCGCGTTCCTGCGCACCGCGAACCGCATGTCCCCACGGATCGGGAAGATCCGCGGGCATGAGCGTCACATGCGGAATGACCGGGGAGATGGTGTTTCTGAAGTGCGCCAACGTCAGGAGGTCGGAGCGATACACGTCATACAGCGGGACCACGAAGGCCGCCGTCGCCTGGCGGGCATCGAGCCCCAGGGCGAGCGCCGTCTTGTCCTGAGATGAGAGCACGACGCCATCCAGCTCCGCTGCCCACGCGGCAAGCTGCGCCTCCACCTGGGAGGACTCGAGGACGTCCTCCGCGGACGCCCCGTGCGTGCGGGCATGCTCGGAGCGGCGGCTATCCACACGCAGGCGGGTCACCAGGTTGTCGGAGGCCCGCTGTCCCGCCGCATCCGCCGCACAGAGCAGCGCGTGCACGTGCGTGGGACCGAGGGCATCCGAGGCAAGTATGGCCAGCACCTGCGAGGACAGGGTCCCATCGAGCGCCAGCACCACCTCGGGGGCGGCGCCCGCGCGAGCGGTGAGCCCCTTGATACCCAAGGTGAGCAGCTGCCAGAGAAAGAGCCGCTCGTCAAGGACGGGGCGCTCCGGACGCGTGTCAGGGACGGCCGCACCCTCCTCGAGGGGCGCAACGAGCAGATGCTCCTCGAAGGCGGGCGCCACGGCCACGAGCCCGTCCGTCGGCGACAGCACAAAACTCCCGCCGCATGAGACCGACTCGCCGCTCACGCCCAGTGACGCCACGCCCACGACCCAGCTTCCGAGGTTGGCCGCGTCGTCCGCATAGCTGTTCTCCTCCAGGGCGGCACCCAGCAGGCTCATGGGATCGTCCATGCTCGCCCCCTCGGAGTCGAGCAGCACCACGACGTCCGCCGATGTACCCGCATAGACGATGGCATCATACTCGTCGAGGGTGCAGGCAAACTGGAACGTTCTCCCCCCATAGGACAGCACGCGCGAGCCTGGCGCGACAGGCCGCTCGGGGGTCTCCCCCATCTGGAAGCCATCGACTTCCATGTTGAGCAGGCGGACCCTGCCGTCCGCCACCAGGGCGACATCGGCAAAGAGCGAATCCTCAAGCCCCAGGTAGACCGGTATGACACAGGGACAGGAAACGCGTTCGGAGAGGCCGCAGAGACAGCGGAAGACATCGACGTCAAAGTCCTGCTGGTCGCTCGGCCGCACGCCCTGGAAACCCGTCAGGGCGCCTGCCGAGAACAGGAGCAGGTCGACACCCTGCATCGCCGCAGCGCTCGCATAGGAGCAGATGCGCTCCCCTGTGGTCGTGAGGTCACCGGGGCGAGTCTCGATCTGTGCGATGCCGATTCTCATGACGAACCCTTCCTGCTCGTATCGCTTCCCTCAGGATACGCCATACGACCCGGATCGTTGGGGCCAAGGGCCGTACGGCCCCGTCGCCGCATCGGTCCCCGCCCATCCGCAGGCCCACCGCACGCCTGCGTGAGATGGGGCCGCCGGTGTCAGGGGCCAAGGGCACCTGCCGGAGCGAGGGGCACGCCTATGAAAAGGCGGGCACCGGTCGAACCGGTGCCCGCGCACAGACGCTCGCCAAACGCCGTGGCCCTAGGCCCCTGCCTTCCACAGCCCGTGAAGGTTGCAGTGCTCAAAGGCCACAACCTTGGCGTCCGCGGGCACACCCGCAAACGTTGCGACGGGCTCCTCGCCAGGCTCGAGATGGTGGAACGACACGGCCTCGCCGTATGCCAGCGCGATCCACTGGATGAAGTGGGCCTCAAGCATGGGATGCGCGATCTCGCCGACCTTGACGGTCACGGTCTCGCCGGAACGTTCGATGACAGGCACGTGCTTCTCGGTTGCGGCATCGGTGGAGTCAGCGACCAGCTCCTCCATCGGCTCGCCACAACATTCGGGCGTGCAGGTTCCCTCGTTGACCACATAGACCAGATTGCCGCACGTATTGCAGCGATAGAAGGTAGGCTCGGACATGTTGGTTCCTCTCACTCGTCTGTGGCGCGATGGTCCCCACCATCGCATGCCCTCATTATTGCCATCATGTCAATAACATATACGGTCGTCCGGAAACTTATCTAGACCAGCTGTACGTGACCATCATGCCCCATCAGGTCCCTGACCTCAGCGATGAGCACCATGTTGCGCGCGTCCACCTTCACGGGCAGGGCCATGCGCATGGTGCCGCCGCTCGCCCCCTCGACAAGCAACTCGACATGGTCAAACCCGTTATAGCGGGAAAGGATGGACTGCAGCGTCTCGATGCGATCCTGCGAGAGCTGACGTGGCGTCATGCACACCTCCAGGACCTTGGGACGGTTGGCTCTCTCGTTGAGCTCCATGCCCTCGACCGTCGAGGCGATGACCTGTATGCCCCTGTCGCCTCGCTCCAGCTTGCCCGTGACCTTGATGAACACATCCCCCACGCGCTCGCCCGTCTCGAGGTCGACCTCACCCTCCAGGGCGGCGGCGCACTCCTTGTAGGTCTTGGGAAAGACGACGACGGGCACCTCGCCCTCCATGTCCTCGAGCGTGACGATGGCCATCTGGTCACCACGCTTGGTGACCTTCTTGGCGACGCCACCCGTGGGAACCATGCCCGCGAGGCGAATGACCTTGCCATCGGGCACCTGGGGATGCGTGCCCGCCTCACCCGACACGGGATCGACAAAGGGGACGGTCGTATCGAGGTCGGCAATGGTGCAGTCACGCGCCTTGGAGAGGGCGTACTCGAACGGGCGCAGCGGATGGTCGGAGACATAGATGCCGAGCACCTCATGCTCCTGCGCGAGCTTGGTGTGGCGATCCCATTCGTCGTCGTTTGGTTCGGGAACATCATCCTCGAAGCCGGAGCCCGCCACGTCGCCGAACATGTCGAAGAGGGAACTCTGGCCAGCGGCACGATCCCTCTGGCGCTTTGCCGCCGCATCGATGATGTTGGAGGGATCGAGCTTGTCCACGAAGGACATGCACTGCCTGCGTGGGTAGCCGGTGGCATCGAAGGCACCGGCCTTGATGAGCGCCTCCACGACGCGACGGTTTGCCTGGCCACCGTCCACGCGATCGACGAAGTCATGCAGGTTCTTGAAGGGCCCACCCTCGGCGCGCTCGGTCATGATGGCCTCCGCCGGGCCCTCGCCCACGCCGCGGATGCCGGCAAAGCCAAAGCGTATGCCATCGGCCGTCGCCGTGAAGTCCCTGCCGGACTCGTTGATGTCGGGGGGGAGCACCTGGATGCCCTCGTGACGGCATGCGCTCACGTAGTGGACGATCTTGTCCGTCTTGCCCATGTAGGACGTGAGGACCGAGGCCATGTACTCGCGCGGGAAGTAGGCCTTGAGCCAGGCCGTCTGCATGACGAGGATGGCGTAGCCCGCCGAGTGGCTCTTGTTGAAGGCGTAGGAGGCGAACTCAAGGACGTTGTCCCAAAGCTCCTGGGCGACTTCGCGCCGGTAGCCATTGGTGACGGCACCGTTCATCCAGTGGTCGTAGATGGTCTCGTCCGCACCGTTGCCCTCCCAGTGGAAGACCTCACCTGTCAGCATCTTGATCTTCTTCTTGGCCACGGGCTTGCGCATGCGGGAGTCTGACTCGCCCGGCGTGAAGCCACTCATCTTGACCGAGATCTGCATGACCTGCTCCTGGTAGACCATGGTGCCGTAGGTCTCCTCCAGGATGGGGCGCAGTCGCTCGTCGTAGTACGAGATCCTCTCTTGGCCATGCATGCGCTTGATGTAGCTGTCCACCATGCCGGCGCCCAAGGGGCCTGGGCGATAGAGGGCGATGAGGGCCACGATCTGCTTGTATTCCGTGGGCTGCATGTTCTTGATGGTGGCCGTCATGCCGTCGGACTCCACTTGGAACACGCCCGCCGTGTGGCCGCAGCCCAGCAGCTCGTAGATCTTGGGGTCTGCGAAGTCGATCTTGTCCACGTCGATGTCCACGCAGGTGACATCGGGTTTGAGACAGGCCCTGACGGCCCTTGGCATGGCCTCGATGTCGGCTGCGGCGGGATGGCTGTGGCGGATGTTGGCCAGCGCCTTGTCGATGACGGTGAGGGTGCGCAGACCCAGGAAGTCCATCTTGAGCAGGCCCATGTCGGCCACCGAGTGGCCCTCGTACTGCGTGATGGTGACGTTGCCCTTGGTGTCGAGCTTGGTGGGCACGTGGTCGGTGACGGGCGTGGGGGCGATGAGCGTGGCGCAGGCGTGCACGCCCTCGCCGCGCGTCAGTCCCTCGATGGAGAGGGCCGCATCGATGATGTGGTGCGCATCGGGGTCCTTGTCGTAGGCGTCCTCAAAGTCGGGCGAATACTGGTCGGGCCTCTTCTCGTTCTTGTGCAGGGCATTCCCAAGCGCCAGCTTGGGGTCGTTCGAGAGCATCTTGGAGAGGCGCTGCCCCACGTAGACGGGCTGGCCCAGCACGCGGGCGGCATCGTTGATGGCCTGCTTGGCCTTGATGGTGGAGTAGGTGATGACCTTGCAGACGTGGTCCTCGCCGTAGACGTCGCGCACGTGCTGCAGGACGTCCTGCAGGTGCTCGTCATCGAAGTCCATGTCGATGTCGGGCATCTCGGAGCGCTGCGGCGAGAGGAAGCGTTCGAACATGAGGTTGTTCTCGAGCGGGTCGAAGCTCGTGATGTTCATGGCATAGGCCACGATGGCCCCTGCCGCCGAGCCGCGGCCTGGCCCCACGCCGATGCCGTTGTCCTTGGCCCACTGGACGTAGTCCTGCACGATGAGGAAGTAGTTGGCAAAGCCCTTGTCGCAGATGACCTTGTACTCGTACTCGAAGCGCTCCTGCACGTTGATGCCGTTGATGACCACATTGCGCCAGTCGTTGCCATAGCGCCTTGCCAGGCCTCTCTCGCACTCCGTCCGGAAGCGTTCCTCTGCCGTCTCACCGGACTTGAGCCCTGGGAAGTTCGGCAGGTACATGCTGGACCAGTCAAGCTCAAAGTCGCACTTGTCTGCGATCTCGAGCGTGGTGTCACACGCCTCGGGAATCCAGGAGAAGAGCTCGCGCATCTCCTGTTCGCTCTTCATGTAGAATTCGCTGCCCTCCATGCGCATGCGGTTGGGGTCATCGAGCGTGGTGGCCTTGCCGATACAGGAGAGGATGTCCTGCGTGGGGGCGTCCTCGCGCGTGAGGTAGTGAAAGTCATTGGTGACGACGACCTTGATGTCCAGCTCGCGGGCGATCCTGACGAGGTACTCGTCGAGCTTGCGATCGTCCCAGCCGTTGCGGAAGCTGAGACCGTGGTCCTGTATCTCGATGTAGAAGTCATCGCCGTAGATGCCCCTGAAGGCACGCGCCCACTCGCGAGCCTCGTCCACGTTGCCCTCGAGGATGCGCTGGGGGATGATGCCCTGCACGCAGGCGCTCTGGCAGATGACGCCCTCGCTGTAACGCCTGAGCATGTCGAGCGTGACGCGCGGCTTGTAGTAGTACATCTCGTGGCCCGCGGCGATGGACATGCACCTGAGCAGGTTGGCATAGCCCGTCTCGTTCTTGGCGAGCAGGATGAGGTGGTAGCGACGCTGCTTGGTGCCGCGCTCGATGCAGTCGTCCGTGATGAAGTAGGCCTCGCAGCCGAAGATGGGCTTGATGCGCAGCGGGGCACGATGGGCCTGAACGGCGGAGAGGTCGTGGTCGGACCCCTCCCACGCCCGGACGTCCCCCTCCCATTGGGCATGCGCGCACTGCCAGGGCTCCGCATCGGGACGGTCGGGCTCGGGTTCGTCCAGGTCCCAGCCCTTCTTGAAGCACTCCACATCGTGGCGCCACTGCACCATGGCGGGGGCGTCGTCGTTGTAGTGGCGGCACTCGAGGTCGAGGTTGGGGATGCCAAACATGTAGCCGTGATCCGTGAGGGCGACGGCGGGCATCTTGAGGTCCACCGCACGCTTGACCATGTCGGGAATGCGCGTGGCGCCATCGAGGATCGAGAAGTCCGAGTGATTGTGGAGATGGACGAATGCCATGCGCGCTGCCTCCGGGAAAGCCGAACACCGTCAGGACAGATGATAGCCGAACGCCCCGACCGAATCTGCCGGCATCGCCCCACGCATAGCTGCGGATTCACAGATATCCCCAGCTAAACCGCATTTCGAGGAACGCACGTTCCCATACGACGTCCATCTCGTGCCGGGCCGACCGCCGCGGATGCGAGCGCACGGGCAGGAGGCCCCACTCCGTGGCTAGCCGCCGGTCTGCCCGATCCTCGGCTGGTGCTTTCCATCGAACGCATAGCGCACGACCACCGGCTCGCCGGGAGTGCCCCCCAGCTCGCCCGCATCGAGCTCGACGCAGCAGAAGGCGCACGTCACGCGCTCCATGCCGCACTGCATGAGCACGTAGGCATAGAAGTTGGCCTGCATGCGATGGCGCGCCTCGATCTCTGCGAGCGTGAGAGCGCGATCGCCCGTCTTGTAGTCCACCACGAGCGCATCGGGGGCGTCGGGGTCGGTGGCCAGAAGGTCGATGGCCCCCTCCACATAATCGCCGAACGAGGAGTCAACGGCCAGGAAGAACGGCACCTCGGCACGCACGAGGCCGTGGCGGCGCACCTCGCGTCGCAGCGAGGAGGCACACCAACGGGCAAGGGCCGCATCCAGGCGCGCCCCCGCACGCTCGGAGAGGTGCCAGAGGCGCTTGTTCGCGGCGACACGCTCCGCGCAGGGGACGTCCGCCCCACACTCCACAAGCGACTGCGCGAGTTCGTGGAAGGCGGAGCCCAGGTTGGTGGCCTTGTCCGCATCGTCCGGCGCGGGCGCGCCCTCGTCCTGGGCCGCGCGCCCCACCCACACGGAGGGGGCGGGCGCACCGTCGTCCATGAGCGCATGGGCCGAGGAGTAGCTGAACACCCCCTCACGCGGCGTCCACAGGGTCGTTGCGGGCAGGGCGGCATCGGGCTCGACCCCAAAGAACGTGAAGGCGCGCGCCTCGGGCACATCGTTCGCGGAGCATTCCGTGCCCGACATCCCCCCCTCCGGCAGGGACAGCGTACCGGCGGAATCGACCACGGGACCACCGGTCGCCTTCGTGACCTCGACGCGGCGCACGGACGCCGCGGCCTTTCCCCCAAAGTCGAGGGAGGACCGTCCCACCCCAGGCAGCGCGCCTCCATAGAGGGCGTCCAGGAGGCCCCCCGCCAGCGTGGGTGCCAGTCCCCTCTTGGTGACGTTGCAGTAGACGCCCACGATCAGAGCCTCACGAGCCCTCGTGAGCGCGACGTACAGCAGGCGTGTCCTCTCCGCCTCCTCCTCGTCCCTCGAGCGCCCCCGCAGGCAGGAGAACCACTCCCCCAACGTGCGGGGGTCATCGCAGGCAGACGCCGCGGACTGCCGAGGCATGCCCTTGGGCATGAGCACCATGGGACACGTGCCCACATCGCCTGGGCCGTCCATCATGACGCGCGAGCGCATCCTAGGATTGTCCCAGCACTCCGCCACGGCCACGATGGGGAACTCGAGGCCCTTGGAGGCATGGATGGTCATGACGCGCACGGCCGTGGTCTCCCCGCCCGAAAGCGACGCCGGGGGGACCTTTGCCAGCGCGAGCCAGCGGTCAAACTCCAGAGCCGCCCGTGCCGGCCCCAGGCCAAGGTCTTCCGTGAGCTCGCGCACGTAGCGGACGGCCGCGAGCACGTTCGCCTCGCGCGACCTCCCCGCCGCACCCGCCCGCTCCAGGCGGGAGAGCCATCCCGACCCGCGGATGACCCGCAGGCACACGTCCGCGACCGGCAGCGCGGAGAGGAGTCGGCACGCCTCGCAGAGCACCTCGTGGGCGCGGGAGAGGCGCCTGGAGGGCCTGTCCCCATGGAAGAAGACCATGTCACGCAGGCCGACGTCGATGGGTCGCTTGGTCGGTGCGTCAAGAACGGCCTGCGGGCGCGTGCCCAGCTGCACGAAGTCGTTGGCGTCGAGCTCGAACATCTCCGAGGACAGCAGCGGGAACAGACCCGTCTGGGTATCCCGCGGGTTCGCCAGGGCATGCAGGAGCGCCGCGACCACCCTGACCTCAGGGGCATCCGTGAACGTCGAGCCCCCCGTGACGATGCACTCGAGGCCACGCGCCCGAATGGCGTCTATGTAGAGCTCGGCATGCGATGTGGTACCCAGGAGGAGCGCCATGTCCCCCGGCCGCTCGCCTACCTGCCGGTAGCGCGCGAGACGATCGGCGATGCCCAGGGCAAGCACACGACGCCGGTCGGCCAGCGCGGCGGTACCACTCGCAATCTCGATGCTCACGCGCGGAATGTCCGGGCAGCGATACCCATCCGGACGCCCGGGATCGGCATCGAGGTGCATGAAGCCCCCCAGCAGGCCTCGGGCTCCCCCACAGACCCTGTCGACAAACGAGAGCACATCCGCATGGCTGCGATAGTTGGTCGAAAGGCGTATGTGCTCGCGGGAAGGCAGCGCCTCCCCACGACCCCTGAACACACTCACGTCCGCCCCACGGAAGCGGTAGATGGACTGCTGGGCATCGCCCACGGTGGCGAGGTGCCGGGCGCCCTTCCCCGCAAGCATGGTTATGAGCTCAAGCTGCTGGGCGTCGGTGTCCTGGAACTCGTCCACCATCACGAGGTGGAAGCGGCCCTCATAGTCTCGCGCCACCTCGGGAGACGACGTCACCGCGCGCAGGGCCAGGGTGACGAGGTCATCGTCATCAAGCAGCGAGGCCTCGCGCTTGGCCTGCGCATAGCGCTCGTCCGCCGCACGGGCAAGCCCGATGAGCTCCTTGGCGACAGGACGCATGTCCATCAGCGCGAGCTCGAGCCTGGCGCGGGCGAGGTCGGCCCTGGCGGCGGACAGGGCCTCCTTGATGCAGGTGGGCCGACCCTTGGGCATGCTCACCCGCTCGAGAACGCGGCGTGCCTCCTCTGCCGTGCGCCTGCCGGGCGGCAGCCGGGCGAAGGCGTCCAAGGCCTCAAGGGAGGGCCCTATGACCGCGCGGGCCTTGTCCGTGAGCCCGTCGGCCACCAGGGTCCCATAGCTCGCACGGAGGGAGCCCATGAGCTCGTCGACATCGGCGGCGGGCGGCACCGTCAGCGCATCGTAGCCACACCTCCGAGCCGCCTGCATGATGTCGTCCACCATGCCGAGGACGCCGGAGTCGCCGCGTGGCCCCTGTACGCCGAAGTCGAACTGGTCGAAGGCGGCTGCCAGCGCCGCGCTCTCGTTGGCGCCGCGATGGGCCTCGCCCACCACGTCCCAGAGCGCCCGACGGCGCAGCTCGTCCGCCGCGGTCGTGGACGCCATGGAGAAGCCGGGGTCGAGCCCCAGGTCGAGCGCATGGCGCTTGAGGATGCGCGAGCACATGCCATGAATGGTGCTGATCCAGGCGGAGTCCACCGAGAGGGCCGCCTCCCGCAGGCCCAACGCACGCAGGCTGGAGCGTACGCGCTCCCTGATCTCACGCGCAGCGGCACGCGTGAACGTGATGACGAGCACCTGCGAGAGATCGTCCAGGAAGGGCCTGCCGTCTGGCCCGGACCCCTCCGAGAGCGCCCACGCTATGCGCTGCGTGAGCGTGAACGTCTTGCCCGAACCGGCACCCGCCTCGACGAAGAGAGGCTCGTCCAGCGTGGTGACGATGGACCGTTGGCCATCGTTGAGGCCCGAGAGGTCAAGGCCACTCATGAGCTCAGCCTCCTCTCGCAGTTCATCACCGGACAGTACTCGCAGGCATACCGGTCCCTGGGCCGCGCCTCGATCCTTCCCTCGAGCAGCTCCTGCACCTTTGCCCCGATGAGCTCCTCGGTGGCGTCAAGCAGGCCATCCATGCCCCGGGCCTCCCCCGCCCGGAAGGTCGCCCCCTCCGGCACCGCCATACGCGCAAGCGCCTTGGCTCCGGGCAGGTGGGGGCCAAAGACCCTCTCGCACGCATCCTCGCGCACGGCCCCCGCGATCGCATGGTCCCCCCTGGTGGCCAGATAGACGGTACCCACCACCTTGAGGTCGGAATGACGGCGACGCACGACCTGGCCATAGATGAGCGACTGCACCCTGCGGGGAAGCTCGAGCGTGCCATCCTTTGCGGGGCCCTCCTTGGGAAAGGCGGCGTACTCGTCCCCGAACGTGGCAGGGCTCTTGTGCTTGTAGTCGATCACCACCGCCTGGCCATGGGCATCCACGTCCACGCGGTCGATGGTGCCGCTGAGGTAGGCTCCCGCATATTCCACAAGGTCGTTCCCTCGGCCGAAGTCCCACTCGAAGTGGCGCGGCTCGTACCCCACGAAGATCGTGGACTCGTAGTCGAGCAGCGAGAGGAGGTCCTTGTGCAGCGTGGCGAGCATGCCCTCCTCAGGCGCCGTATGCGGCACAAACGACTGCGGGCGCTTGCGCTTTCCCTCACGGATGCCCTGATGGCGCAGGTGCGCCGCGAACTCCTCGTCCAGCACCTCGCGGGCACGTCCGAGCATAAGGGCATCGTGGTCGCTCACCCGCGATCCCGGCACCCTGAGCTCCGGATGGGCGGCGACATCGGGCAGGGGCTCGCCCGCCGCGGCAAGGGCCTCGAGGGCGTCGTCGAGCAGCGCACGATGCGTGACCTCCAGCACGCGATGTGCAAAGACGCCCATCTCCAGGGCGCCAAGGCCCGCATCGACCGTCCCCAGCCTCAGGCGACGGAGGCTGAACCACTTGTAGGGGCACTCGAGGTACGACTCGAGCTGCGAGGCGGAGAGCTGCGGCTTGCCATCGACCAGCCCCACGAGACTCCCCTCCTGGGGCACGACGATGAACGGCCGCTTGGAGGGATCGATCCGCCCGGCGGGGGCGACCTGCTCCACCCCCTGCGGCGCAGGCGCACCGCAGGGTGAGACGTTCTCCGCGGCGCCCAGCTCGTCACGGGTCTCCACAGGCAGTGCCCCTCGGGCGTCCTGCCCATAGCAGGCGAGCAGCTCGGTGAGCATCACGGAGGGGTATGCCTGCCTGGCGTCCGCGTCATTTGTGACGAACTCGAGCGCGAACTGCCGCGTGGGTGCGGCGAGCGTGGCGGTAAAGCGGGCGCGCGACAGGTCCATGGGGCTCAGGGGCGGTTCGACGCCCAGCGTCTCGAGGAGCGCCGTCAGGACGTCGTCCCCGGTGCCGACGGGAGCCTCCTCGGATGTCTGGCCACAGCAGACGAGCGCGTCGACGGAGCCGGGGTCAAGGCGCGCCGCCGCGGGGGCATCCATCACATCCACGACGCACGATGCGCCGGGCACGACGACCTGCGGCCTGACCCGAAGGGGCCGGGCCTCGAGCGCACGGCAGCAGACGTCCACGAGCGTCTCGAGGCCGACGTCCCCCTCGGCCGCCGGACCGGCCATGATGCCCAGCTCCCTGAGGGTACCGGCCACATCCAGCACGGCCGTCAGGACGCCCGTCGCCTCGGCCTCCGCAAGGGCACCCGGGCCGTCGGGCACCGTCGCCGCCGCATCGGACGTGGCCCTGTCGCCAGCGCCACAGGGTGCGAGCAGCTTGGAGGCCATGGAACCCACACGGCCCCGTAGCAGCTCGCGTGTGGCATGGGCGACGGTGGCGGAGGTCAGCTTCCCGTTCTGCAGCTGGCCAAGGACATCGGCGGGCGTGAGCAGGCGATCCCTGCGCCACGAGGCGTCGAGCCGGTACGCCCTGCCCACGGGGACGCGGGAGACGCCCGAGAGCAGAAAGTCGATGAGGTTCGAGGGGGGCCACCACTCCATGCTGCCCAAGCGGACGAGCGTGCCCTCCTCCACGCGCTCGGGCGCCGGCCATGTGGCGTCAAGCGCGGCGAGACGGGCGACGCCTCGCATGAATCCGGTCAGCGCGCGTCCCGCCTCCGTCTGGCCACAGGGCCGCACAAGCCGAGCGCGCGCCGAGATGCCCCGCGCCTGGAGCTTGGGAGCCAGCTCCCGCCAGGCGCGCGCCGTGTCGGGCGCGCTCACGGCGATCCGCGCGGCACCCGCGCGGGCGAGCGCGGCACAGTGACGCGCGACGAGCTCGGCCTCCGCCGTTGGGCCCGCCGCCTCGAGCAGCGTGACCGCACCGGTGGGCCCCACACCGCCCTCCCCGCCAGAGAACAGCGACCGCAGCACGCCTGTCAGCTCGTCCGCACGACGAGGATGCCACCCGGCGGCACACCTGCGCTCAGACACCTCCACGCCCCGCGAGCGCGCCGACGCCACGAGGTCGGCCAGGACCGTGTCGCCAGCGGCATCCACCTGGGAACCGTAGGCTCTCACCTGCAGGTGCACGGCCGTCAGCCGAGCAAGGCCGGCCAAGAGCTCGCGCTCTGCGCGCGGCAGCATGGCCATGCCCACCGCCACGATGGGGGGGACCGCAACGCCCTGCCGTACAAGCGTGTCGGGAAGGCTGGCCATGACCTCACCTTCCTCGACGAGGCCCTGCTCGCGCGCGCGGGTGGCATAGGTGCCCACCAGACGAATGACGCTCCGCTCCGCCTCGGTGCAGCGCTCGAGGGCGTCCGTGTGGGTGGCGGCGCGCGCGCCCATGGGAAGCCAGGGGAGCGCCCGCCGCGCAAGGTCCTGCATCAGATGCCCGGTGCCGGGGTTTGCCTCCACGCCACCCCGCTCCTCAGGGGTTGCCTGCGCAAGCACCTGGCCCACAAGAATGGCACGGGCGGTACCCTCGATGACCCTGGAACCGTCCCCCCACACCTCCCAGCGCTCACGGGCCCACGCGGAGGGCGTGGCTATGGTGACTCCCAGCGACAGCCCCGCATGCCGGGAGAGCTCGCGCGCGGCGACGAGCTGCGTCGTGAGGTCCGGCACCAGCAGGGTGGCGCGCCCCTGTGTCGCAAGCGCCTCCTTGAGCGTCGCCACCACGGCATCGCTCACCAGACGCTCGTCGGTCGTCCTCACTATGCACAGCGACATGACTCCCCCACCACGGCCTCCCTCGTGAATCCTATGGGCATGGTAGCGCGACCGGGCGACACCGATCAGCCGGCGCGTTCGCCGGATCGCTCCCCCAGGCGTTCCAGCACCAGGCGATAGCCGCCCGAACCGCCGTGGAGGCACTTGTTCACCCGGCTTACCGTCGTGGACGAGGCGCCCGTCTCGCCCGAGACGCTCGCGTAGGAGGCGCCCCGCGCCAGCAGCGTCGCGACCTCGAGGCGCTGCGCGAGGTCATCGACCTCACGCGTGGTGCACAGGTCGCTCAGCAGGCTGCGCGCCGCGCCCTCGCTGTCCAGCGAGCACAGTGCGCGGCACAGGCGGACGAGGTTCCTCTCCCTGTTGCTTTGATGATGCTTTGGCAAGCCCGCTCCTTGCGCCCGGAATGGTCAGCCACACTCTAGCGTAATGGAGCGCGCGATCGATGGGGCGCATCGGGCGACCATCCGACAGCCGGTAGGTATATCGTTGTGACAACACACACGAAGGGAGCTTCCATGTCCTCGATGAGCTTTTTTGGCCGCTGGATCGTGACGACCATCGCCGTCGCCGTGGCTGCCGTACTCGTCCCTGGCTTTGAGACCGTGGGGGGCGGCTTCATCGGCCCCCTCGCCTTCGCCCTGGTGCTCGCCCTCGTCAACGTGACGATCAAGCCGCTGGCGCAGGCACTTTCGATTCCCCTTACGATCGTCACGCTGGGCATCTTCTATGTGGTGGTCAATGCCCTCCTGCTCGAGCTGGCGAGCTTCCTCTCGCGCGGCCTCTTCCATGCGGGCATCTACATCGCATCGTTCGGCTCGGCGTTCGCGGCGGCCGTCGTGATTTCGCTCGTCTCCCTCCTGCTTGGCGGCTTGGGGGACTGAGCCGTCTCCGGAGTGGCGTCGGCCGTGCGCGCCAGGCGCTCGCCTGCCACCTCGCGCACGGCGCCCATCGCCTTGCCCAGCACGCGGGCCGGCATGTCGTGTGCCACCGTCATGGCGATCGACGCGGCAGTGCCCGCGGCCTCGCGGACGGTGTCGGTCGTGGCAGAGAGCGCCTGTCTCGCAAGGTCGTTGATGACGCGCCTGGTGAGGGGGTCGATCTCCCCCATGGCGGCAAGCACCTTCTGCGCACCGCGCGGCGAGGACATGATCTCGTCGAAGGTGGTGGCCCCGCCCGCTCCCAGGGCGTCGAAGAGCTGGTCGGTGAGGGCGATGCGCCGCTCCATGGGCATGTCGCCAATCCAGTTCGCGAAGACCCTATCGACCAGCACGCACTCGGGCAGCAATCCCTCGGCGACGCACAGCCCATCGGGCGTCACCTGCCAGCTCATGGGATCGTGCTGCAGGGCGCCCCGGGCGTCACTGCGCACATAGAGCCGGGGCTCCTCCGGCCGGTCAAAGAGCTGCCCCACGACGCTGTAGGCTGGCTGTATGCGGCGAAGGCGGTTGCCCAGCAGGGCGAAGGGGCCATGGGGCATGATGGCCGGATCCATGCCCGGGCCATCGTTGCTCCACACGACAAGGAGCCGGTCGGAGAGCTCAGGCGGCACCGATGCCGCCGCGAACGAGGCGAGGTTGCCTCCCTTGGAGTGCCCGCCCACGTACAGGTGGGAGTCGCGTGCCACGGCGGCCTGCGCGGCAGCCGCAAGGTAGCGGGTGGCCTGACGCTGCGCCTCCGTCACCCGAAAGGACAGCATGAAGTCCTCGCGCCACCCCACGAGCGTGCCATCGGTGCCGCGGAACGAGACGAACGACAGCCCTGGCGCCACGTCCATGGTGAGCGCACCAAACTGGAGCGAACGGTCGGGATCGATGACGTCCACGTAGTCGTGGAGACCTGCGCCACCAAAGCGTGCCGATGAGCCCAGCGCCCTGAGGTAGGCGCTGCCCACCTTGGCAAACGAGTGCACGTAGGGCGCAAGGTCATCCCCTGCCCTGTCGAGCAGGATGCGACATGCCTCGGCCACCGTGATGGTGCCCGCGCCAGGCCGAGGAACGATGCCCATGAAGTCAACATAGGACAGGACGGAGCAGACGAGGTTGTCCACGTCGTTGAAGGGACGCTCCGCGAGGGTGAGGTCCCCACGCCATGTGAGGTAGTCATTGATGTTTGCCATGCCGACCTCCCGTCCGTGCGCACCCCGACCCGCATGCGCCCGACCTCCAAGGGACGCGTCCGTCCGAGGAGGGAGCGACAGGGGGTGCCTGCGGCGCCGGTACTGCGTATGGTAGCCTTGAAGGGTACGTGATCGGCTGGCATGCAGTCGGCATTTCGCCGTATGGTCGTCCACTGGGAGCACCCCATGACTGATGATGGAAGCCCATCGACAAAGCGCCTCTTCGCGGCCCTGCGCTTCTCGGACGAGGCGAGCGGTGAGCTCATGGCCTGCCAGGAGCGGATCCTCGCACAGCTGACCAAGGGCAGGCCCACCAGTCGCGATAATCTTCACCTCACCCTCTGCTACATCGGTCCCTGCGACGCCTGCCAGGAGCGGACGGCGCGCGAGGCCCTCGACCAGGCCGTGGCGACCTGGAACCGCCAGGTGGAGGATGCCCGGCAGGGCATCGAGCTCACGCTTGGCCGCATCGACACCTTCGAGAGGCGCCGCGACTCCATCGTCTGGTGTGGCCCTGTGGGCGACGCTCCCCAGGAGCTTGCCCTCCTTCGTGCCGACATCGCTCGCGAACTCGACGCACGCGGGCTGCCTTTTGGCAGCGAGACCTTCACGCCCCACGTGACGCTCGTACGTGGGGCGCGTGCCACCACAGACCAGCAGAGGCTCTCGGCCCAACGTGCGACCTTCACGACGCACCATGACGAGGTGATCCTCATGTGGAGCCACCATCCCGAAGGCGGCTCGCTTACCTACACGCCCATCCACACGGTTGCCCTGGGAGCACGACCCTAGGACAGCAGCGCCTCTGACCACGGGGCCTCTCGGAAACCCACGAGCACGAACGGGGTCCCGTCAGCCCTCGTGCCCACCACCAGCGGGCGCCTGACCATCATGCCATCCGTTGCGAGCAGCGCCAAGGCATCCTCATCGCTCATGCCGGCGTCCAGCTGGGCCTTTACGTTCTGCTCGCGGTAGAGCCTCCCGCTCGTGTTGAAGAGGCGGCGCACCGGCAGGCCGGACGCCGCCTGCCAGGTGGCAAGCTCGTCTGCCGTGGGGTTGTCCCGGGAGATGTCGCGACAGGCGTAGGCGATGCCGTGGGCGTCCAGCCAGACGAGGGCCCTCTTGCAAGTGGAGCACCGGGGATGGCACAGCACGAGGAGCTTGTCGTGGGGCATGGGGAGTCCTTCCTTCGGGGATGCCTGCACGTGACTCGAGGGGGTCGAGGCGCCCCTCTAGCCCTCCAGCCTGGCGGTCAGCAGCTCGTTGAAGAGCTTGGGGTTGCCCTTGACGCCGGCGGCCGTGGAGGCCTTCATGCACTGGCCCACGAGGTAGCCCACGACCTTCCTGTTGCCGTCGCGATACTGCCTCACCTGCTCGGTGCAGCGGGCGAGCACCGCATCCACCACGGGCTCGAGCGTCCCGGTGTCCGTGGACTGCCGCAGGCCCCGCTCGTCCACGACCCGCTCGGGATCCTCGTCCGTGCCGTCCACGGCATCGAGCACATCGCGCGCCTGGGCAAAGGTGATGGCATCGGCCGCCAGCAGTCGAGCGATGCCTGCCGTCTGCGCGGCCGTGATGGCACCACATGCCGGCAGGAGGTTAACGACCACGTTGGCCACCGTCGGCGCCACCCCTTCGCCGGCCATCTCGGCCGCCTCCTCGAAGAGCGTCGCGACCGCAGGATCGCCCGCAATCTGGGCCGCATCGGCGCGCTTGAGGCCAAAGCTGGCCACATAGCGATTGCGCTTGGCGTCGGGCAGCTCGGGGATGCGGGCGGCAGCGTCATTGATGAACTCGTCCGTGAGGTTGAACGGTGCCAGGTCGGGGTCGGGGAACAGCCGGTAGTCATCCGCCGTCTCCTTCACGCGCATGACCACGGTGCGCCTGTTGCTGGGCTCCCAGTGGCGCGTCTCCTGATAGATGGTGCCACCCTCCTCGAGCACCTCGGCCTGGCGGCAGATCTCGTACGCGAGGGCGTCGTGCAGGCCCTTGAAGGAGTTGATGTTCTTCATCTCGGTCTTGGTGCCCAACGCGCTCGTGCCCCGGCGACGCAGGGAGATGTTGCCGTCGCAGCGCATGGACCCCGACTCCAGGGAGCAGTCGGAGATGCCCAGCGTACGGAAGGTCTGTTGCAGCCTCTCCATGAAGAGGCGGGCCTCCTCGGGCGTGCGCAGGTCGGGCTCGGTGACGAGCTCGATGAGGGGCGTGCCGCAGCGGTTGTAGTCGATGAACGACTCGGAGGCGCCGGTGATGCGCCCCTCCTCGCCACCGGAGTGGACCATCTTGGCGGCGTCCTCCTCCATGTGGATGCGCAGGATGCGGATGGGCACGGTGTAGGAGCCGTCCGGCGCCTTGTCCACGGTCAGGGGGGCGGCGGCGTCGTGGGCGGCCACGACGTCGGTGCCCGTCATCACGTGGTCGGGACGCTCCCGGGCGCCCTCGCCCGTCACGTCCAGGTCCAGGTGCCCATACATGCAGAATGCGACCGGCCCCTGCGTGGTCTGGAAGTTCTTGGCCATGTCGGGGTAGAAGTAGTGCTTGCGGTAGAACAGGGAGTGGCGCTGGATCTGGCAGTTGGTGGCCAGCCCCGCCATCACGATGGCCTGGACGGCCCTGCGGTTGGGCACGGGGAGCGCCCCCGGCATGCCCAGGCAGACGGGGCACACGTTGGTGTTGGGCTCGTCATCGTGGGAGAGGCGGCAGTTGCAGAACATCTTGGTGTCGAGCGTGGTGAGTTCGGTGTGCACCTCGAGGCCGATGACGGCCTCCCAGTCCTCAAGGACGTCCTGGAGCTTCCTCATCGGAGCTCACCCCCCTTCCCGGCGCATCCCGGTGCGACGGGGGCGCCCTGACCCAGCCCAAGGCCCGCGTCCACGCCCCGCTCGATGGCGCGCGCAAACGTGAGGAGCGAGCGGTCCTTGAAGGCCGGCCCCTGCAGCTGCGCGGAGACGGGCAGGCCCGAGGCGGACCCCAGGCCCAGGGGAACCGAGATGCCGCCGTTGCCCGCGATGTTGCTGGAGATCGTGAACATGTCCGACGCGTACATCTGCGTGGGGTCGCTGATCTCGCCGAAGCGGAAGGCCGTTCGCGGGGACGTGGGCATGAGGATGACGTCACACTGTTCGTAGGCGCGCACGTAGTCCTGCGTGATGAGCGTGCGCACCTGCTGGGCCGGGTAGTAGTACTGGTCATAGACGCCGCTGGAGAGCAGGTAGGCGCCCAGCATCTGACGGCGCTTGGCCTCCTCGCCAAAGCCATGGGCGCGCGAGAGCGCCGTCTGCTCGGCCAGCGTGGGACAGCCCGGCTCCTGGTAGCCATAGCGCACGCCATCGAAGCGCGCGAGGTTGCTGAACGCCTCGCAGGGGGCGATCACGTAGTAGGCGGCAATGGAGGAGGCGATGTTGGGGAGCTCCACCTCGACGATGCGGGCGCCCTGATCCTCCAGGATGGCGCGGGCCCGCACGACCGCCTCCCTGGCCTCGTCCGTGAGGCCGGCAACATCCAGGAGCTCGGGCACCACGCCTATCCTACGGCCCTCGATGGGGTCATCGAGGTGTTCCAGGAAGTCCACGGGGCAGTCCTGGCTCGTGGAGTCGAACGGATCCCGACCGGGTCCGGTGAGCGCATTCATGGTCAGGGCCACATCCTCCACACGACGGCCGAGGGGTCCCACCTGGTCGAGCGAGGAGCCAAAGGCCACCACGCCGTAGCGGCTCACGGCACCGTAGGTGGGCTTCATGCCCACCACGCCGCACAGGCTCGCCGGCTGGCGGATGGAGCCGCCCGTGTCGGAGCCGAGGGAGACCGTGACCTCGCCGGCGGCCACGGCAGCGGCGGAGCCACCCGAGGAACCACCAGGGACGCGCGCGGTGTCCCAGGGGTTGCGCGTGGGATGGAAGGCGCTCGACTCGGTGGAGGAGCCAAAGGCGAACTCGTCCATGTTGACCTTGCCCATGGGCGTCGCGCCCGCATCGAGCATGCGCTGGACGCAGGTGGCCGTGAAGGTGGACTCGTAGTGCTCGAGCATCCTGGAGGCGCAGGTCGTGCGCGTGCCCACAAGGTGCATGTTGTCCTTGAAGGCGACGGGGACGCCGGCAAGCGGACCGAGCGGCCTGCCCCCCGCGCGAGCGGCGTCGGTCGTGGCGGCAACGGAAAGGGCCAGGTCGGCAGACACCTGCAGGAATGCCTGCACCTCCCCATCGCGCGCCTCGATGGCATCGAGGGAGGCCTGGGCGACCTCGGTCGCCGAGAAGGCGCCCCCTGCGACGCCGGCCGCGATCTGCGCGGCGGAAAGGGCATCGAGGTTGGCCATCAGCGATCGCCTCCCCCATCACCCAGGATGGAGGGCACGCGGAAGTAGCGGCCGCTCGTGGAGCCGGCGTTGTCGAGTGCCACGTCGAGCGGCAGCGCGCGAACGGCATCGTCCACCACGTCCTCCCCCATCACGTTGGAGAGGTCGCCGATGGGATGGTAGGTGGGTTCCACGCCGTCCAGGTCGTACGTGCGGATGGGCCCGAGCATCCCGACCGCCTCGTTCAGGTAGGCGGTCATCTCCTCGAGCTCCTGGTCATCGAGGGCAATGCGGGCGTAGTCGGCGATGCCGGCCACCGTCTCCTTGGAAAGTGCCATGTCTCCTCCGATACGGGCGGGACGACGCAGGCCCCTGGCCCGATCGCCGTCCCCTCCCCTGAAAGGCGTCTTTCGGGACCCCGGGAATGGGAGCCCCTGATCATTCTAGACAAGGACGCCCAGAAGCGCGACGTCTCGTTCCAGCCGAGACGGCACCGCAACATAAGGCGAAGCGCATCGCCTCGTTCCGTGGGCAGTAGTGTCCCACGACCGCGCCTCCCGGCCGTCCCACCACCCGCTCGGCACGGACCACGTGTCGCCCATGAGGGACGGGGACGCCCCATCCCACGCCCGAAACCTTCGAGCAGGAGCGTTTGGGGCCCAAGTGCGTGCTGGGTGGCGCCACATCGCGTCCTTCCAGCACGTATGGCGGCAAGGTTCGGGCCTCCATGGAGGGAAATCGCCCCGCATACGTCCAAAATCCGGACGGTTCTCGCGCCCCGCAGGCCACAGGGCCACGCACTTGGGCCCCAAACGCGCACTGCCGTGCGCCACGCCCATCGGGAGGCCCACCCCGCGCAGCAAGGCGACCCCGCGCGACGGCGCCTAGCCCTCCCTGCGCGTGTGCGTCAGCAGGAGGCCCCCCAGCATGCCCAGCAACGAGACGAACATGCCCAGCAGCAGGTACCAGTACAGCGGCAGGGTGGCCACCTCGATGTCAACGCCGTGGTAGAGCGCCAGCGTGAACAGGACCAGCACCATCTCGAGCAGGCCGGCCAAGGGGACCACGAGCCAGCGCCGCGGGCCCCACACATGCTGGGACCCCATGGCGGCCGATGCGGAAAAGCCAGCGACGGTCATCAGCCCATACAGGTACGTGAGCGCCCAGCGCAGGACCCCGCCCGCAGGCGTGAGCTGCCAGAACCGTACGAGTGCGAGCACCCACACCACGGCATAGAGCACGATGGTCAGCAGGAGCACGGGATGCTCCCCAAGACGGAGGGAGTCACGCCCCCGAGGATCCGCATAGGCGTCGTACGCATCAGAGTCGTAGCCACCGTCGCCATACGCATCGTAGCCTTCGTAGCCCTGGTGGGTGGCGTGGTCATGGGAGCGCTCGTCGCGCTCCCGATCCGTCGACCCGTGTCCTGCGGAGCGCCGGGGATGCGCCGTCTCCTGTCGAGGCCGCCGCGCACGGGCGGCGATGGTGCGCCTCTTGGCCGGGCCAGCCTGCCGGCGGGCGGTGCCAGCCTTCGATGGCGTCGGCCTTGGCTTTTGACGGGACGTCCCCTGTACAGAGCCAGATGGCCGCCGCGCCGTTGGCCGGGGGGCCGGCTTGCGCGATGCGGTGCGTGGGTGCGTGCTCCGCCTCCGAGGGGTTCCCTGTGCCATGACGCTATCGCTCGTCCCTGCTGGTGGTGAGGGGCGACGTGCTATGCATCCGAACCGCAAACAGAGAAGAGGCCATGGGAATTCGCTCCAGTCATCCGCACGCGAGGGCGCCCTCGCCCAAACGCGGCTATCATACCAAACGCACGTCGAAGGTGGCACGGTGCGATGCGCCTCAGGCACGAGGGCCAGGAGGGCGACGGTGGCGAAGCTGTACTTCATCTATAGGGCCATGAACTGCGGAAAGTCCACGAGTCTCCTGCAGGTTGCGCACAACTACGAGGAGCGCGGAATGCACGTGACCATCATGAAGCTCGTCACGGACACCAGGGGCAGCACCAACGTGGTGAGCCGCCTGGGCGTCGTGCGCAAGGCGGACGTGCTCATGGGGCCGCACGGCGACACGTATGGGCTGATGCGCCGCGCCCTGCCCGAGTCGAGCTGCGTCCTTATGGACGAGGCACAGTTCATGTCGCCTCGTCAGGCGGAGCGCTTGCACCAGGCCGTCCACGAGCTGCACATCCCCTGCATGTGCTACGGCCTCAAGATCGACTTCGCCGGACGGGGCTTCCCGGGCGCCTCGCGCCTGCTGGAGCTTGCCGACGAGATCCGCGAGATGCGCACCATCTGCCGTTGCGGGCGCAAGGCCACGATGAACCTGCGCCTCGTGAGGGGGCGTGCCACCTTCGACGACAGGCAGGTGGAGGTCGACGACCAGAGCGACATCAGGTACGTCTCCGTCTGCGCGGACTGCTTCTATCAGATCCGCGCGGGAAGGATGGCCTACGGCGCATAGGCCGGTCGGCAACGCTTTCCCAACATTCGGGAACATCACAGGGCCCTTCTGCATATTGTTGGCAGGGAGGTGATGAGATGCCGTGTGCCAGAGACGAACGTACCCACGGCACCCCTCAGCACTCTGCCGCCTTCATGCGACGTGCAATGGAATGTTGGGGAGACACTATCTATCGGGTCGCGCTGTCCCAGACGAGGTCACACCAGGACGCGCAGGACATCGCGCAGGACGTGTTCCTCCGGTTGCTCACGAGTCAAACGCACTTTGAGAGCTCGGAGCACGTGAAGGCTTGGCTTCTGCGTGTCACCATGAACAGATGTCACGAGCTCAAGCGCACATGGCACAGCAGGAACATGAGCTACTGCAGCGATGAGGGGACCTTGGAAACGGCACTCCAAAAGGGTGAGGGCCCTGCCGTCCTCTCCCCCACCGAGGACAAGGCCCTTCAGGCCTTGGAACGCCATCCTCTCTGGAAGGCGCTTGCGAAGCTCCCCGATGAGCAGCGCATGACCACCGTCCTGTACTACATCGAAGGATACGACGCGACGGAGATCGCTCGGGCGTTGGGCTGCAGCCCCGTCACGGTACGCACACGTCTGGCCCGTGCGAGGAAGAGCCTGCGCGTGCTGCTCGACGAGAACGAACACTAGAGGGAGGACAACCATGACACGAGACAGCCATGAGGATCTGCAGGCCATACGGAGCCTGGCGCAGGAGGTTCACCTGCCCAAGGTGGTATATGAAAACGTGATGAGCAAGGTCTCTGGTGACGGGATGCATGACCGTGCTTCGACGACGCACTCGTTCCACCTCGTCACCAGGCGGGGAGTCATCCGCTGGGGCGCCGTGGCAGCAGGGGTAGCGGCCGCCGTTCTAGGAGCCTCCAAAGTCAGAGGAGTGCTTTTGCCTACGGAGACGCAGGAAGATGGTAGTGCGTCCGCACCGCATGATCCCTTTACCCTCACCGCCTATGCCAAAGGTACCGAGGAGGCGCCTGGCACCGTGCTCGCAGTTGGGGACTTTGGTCGTAGGGGATCCCTGAGCGGGGGCGACGACGGTTCCTGGAGCTATTCCGCATCCTTTGACTTGAGCTGCACCTCCCAGGGCATCGCCTCGCTCACCTACACGCTCGTCGGAGACCATGTTGGCATAAGCGAGGACGCCTGCACGCCTCGCATCTTCTTTGAGGAGTTCTCCAGCAGTGAGACGGAGCATTCCTCCACCAGAGGGACATCCATTACCGTCGGCAATGACGCCGCTGCGAGCCCCGGTCTCTCGGAGGCGGACGGCGTACACCTGACACGCACCATCGTGGCATGCATCCCACAAAGCGCGGAGCTCGAACGGATCGACCAGGCGCTGGCGAGCCAGGAGGCCCCGGACACAGAGGATCATCGACGTAGCTGGCTTGAGGCGTGGGCACAGGTGGAACTTTTCCTGGCTCGCTCCTTTGCCGACCTGCTCAGCCAAGAGACGCTCGAGGTCGAGGCGACCTTCACGGATGGCGCCTCTCAGGTGCAGCGCTATGCCGTGCGCCCGACAGAGGACTTCGAGAGCTCCCTTGGCTCCTACCTGGAGGCGTGCAACGAGTTCGACCTCGCCCACTGGGACGACAGTGGTGACGATCTCTCCGAGAAGCGTGAGCAGGAGACGGGTGGCTACCCCAGCCTCTACACCATCACACGGCTGGACTCATAGCGCCCCAACGACGGCAGCTATGGTGCAGGAAGGGCGAGGCTCACATCATCATGCGAACCTCGCCCTCCTGGCACAGTGCGGTATGGAGCCTGTGTCCTACCCCCGCCCCTTCGCCCGCTCGGCCGTGAGCATCTGCGCGAAGGTCGTCTGGTCGAAGTCGGACGGCAGCACGATGGTCGAGGCGCCGTTGTGGCTGACGTCCGTCATCATCTCGGTCCACTGCGAGAACATGAAGAGGCTGTTGGCCTCCTGGCTCGAGACGCCACTGTCGCGGATGGTGTCGAGCGACTGCTTGATGCCCTCGGCGATGGCCGTGCGCTGGTTGGCGATGCCCTCGCCACGGGCGCGCATGGCCTCCGCCTCGGCTTGGGCGGCGATGACCGTCTTCTGGCGGGCGGCGTTGGCGTCGTTGGTGGCGCTCTCGAGGTTGTTCTTGGAGGCGACGATGCGATTCATCGACTCCTGGACCTCCTGGGGCAGGCGGATGGCCGTGATGAGCGTGGCCACCACGGTGTAGCCGTAGGCCAGCATCTTGTCGGCCACGGAGTGGTCGATGGAGCTCGCGATGGCCTCCTTCTCGATGAAGACCTCCTCGAGCGTGCGTGCGGGGATCTCGGAGCGCAGCGCGTCGGCGAAGTAGTCCTTCATCTGTCCCACCGGGTCGGTGAGGGTGTAGATGCTGCGGTACACGCCGGACTGCATGATGTCCTGCACGGGCGTGCCATCCACGCGGAACTGGATGGAGACGTCCAGCTCGATGGTGACGTTGTCCTTGGTCTTGGCGTCGAAGGTCATGCGCTCGTCCTGCGTCATCATGCTGATGAGGCGCGCATGATCGACGAAGGGGATCTTGAAGTTGAGGCCGGCGCTGCGGATGGAGCTGAACCTGCCCAGGCGCTCGATGGCGGCGCAGTGCTGCTGGGGCACCACGAAGAGCCCGTTGGCGAGCACGAACAGGACGATGATGACGAGAACGATGGTGGCGATCATCTCATCTACCTCCAAGGGTACGGGAACAGGGTCACTACAGCAGGTACTCGGCGATCTGCACGGCATTGGTAGCCGCGCCCTTGCGAATCTGGTCACCCGCACAGAAGAGCGCGAGCGCGCTCGCCCCGTCCGGTGCGGAGAGGTCGCGACGGATGCGGCCCACGTACACGAGGTCCTGGTCGGACGTGTCGATTGGCATGGGATAGCTCAGGCTGGCGGGGTCATCCACGACCTTCACGCCCGGTGTCCCGACGAGGATCTCGCGCGCCTCGTCGGGAGAGAGCGGCCGCTCGAACTCCACGGTGATGGACTCCGAGTGGCTGCGCGAGACGGGCACGCGCACGCAGGTGCAGTTGACGCGCAGCTCGGGCAGGTGCATGATCTTGCGCCCCTCGTTCTGCAGCTTCCACTCCTCGGAGGTGTAGGCCTCGTCCTTGAAGGAGCCGATCTGCGGGAAGAGGTTGTGCTCGAGCTGTGCCGGGAAGGGACCAAAGCCACCGGTCACGGGCTCGCCCGCGGCCACGAGCCTGGTCTCGCGCTCGAGCTCGTCGAGGCCCGACTTGCCGGAGCCCGACGCCGCCTGATACGTGGACACGATGAGACGAGTGACGTGCGCCGCCTGGTGCAGGGGCCACACAGGCACGAGACCGATGATGGTGGCACAGTTGGGGTTGGCAATGATGCCGGCGGGGTGGTCGGCAATGTCCGCGGCGTTGATCTCGGGCACGACCAGGGGCACGTCGTCGCGCAGGCGGAAGGCATGCGAGTTGTCCACGCATACCGCCCCACGCCTGACGGCCTCGGGGAGCAGCTCCCTGGCCTGGGCGTCACCGACGGCGCCCAGCACGATGTCAACGCCCTCGAACGCCTCGGGTGTGGCCTCGCGCACCTCGACCTCACCGCCCCTGAAGGGCAGCCTCCTGCCTGCGGAGCGTGCGCTCGCCAGCGGCACGAGCTCCCCCACGGGGAAGTCACGCTCCTCGAGGCACTCCCGCATCTGGGTGCCCACGACGCCCGTGGCACCCAGTATGGCGACTACCCTGTCTGACATGTGGCCTCCTTGTCCTGGCGCGCGGGCGCGCCGTCGCTACCTGTTGAGCTCCTCGGGCTTGAGCAGCACCTCGTTCTTGACGAACTGGTCATAGATCACGTTGATGGCGCGGTCGAAGTCCGAGTTGTTGACGCCCAGGATGATGGAGATCTCCTGCGAGCTCTGCGTGATCATGCGGATGTTGATGCCCGCCTCGCCGAGCGCGCCAAAGATGCGCCCAGAGGTGCCGGCACGGCGGCTCATGTTGCGGCCGACGACCGAGATGAGCGCCAGCTGGTCGACGACGTTGACGCTATCGGGCTTGAGCTCGTGCTGCAGGTCGTTGACGATGGAGTAGATGGAGTCCTGCACGTCATCGCCGTTGATGACGATGCCGAAGGAGTCAACGCCCGTGGGGATGTGCTCGACGGAGACGTCGTACTTCTCGAAGATGGAGAGCGCGCGACGCACGAAGCCCACCTTGTTGGACATGTGGGCACGCATCACGTGCACGGCCATGAAGTCCCTCTTGCCGGCGATGCCGGTGATGAGGTGCTCGCTTCGCCCCTCCTCGGCGGTCTCGCGGATGATGGTGCCCCGCTTGTCGGGCCGGTTGGTGTTCTTGATCTGGATGGGAATGCCCACCTCGCGCACGGGGAAGATGGAGTCCTCCTGCAGGACCGAGGCGCCCATGTAGGAGAGCTCGCGCATCTCGTCAAAGGTGATGCGGTGGATGGTGCGCGGGTTCTCCACGATGCGTGGGTCGGCGGACAAGAAGCCCGAAACGTCCGTCCAGTTCTCGTAGAGGTTGGCGTCGATGCAGCGGGCGAGGATGGCGCCCGTGATGTCGCCGCCGCCGCGCTCGAAGAGCTTGATGGTGCCATCCACCGTGGAACCGTAGAAGCCCGGCAGCACGAAGCTTCCCAGACGCTGGACGGCCTCGCGCAGGCGCGCCTGCGTGCGGTCCATGTCCACCTTGCCGTCGTGGTGGAACACGATGACGTCGGCGGCGTCCACGAAGGGGCGACCCAGGTACTCGGCCATGAGCTGGGCCGTGAAGAACTCCCCACGGCTCACGATGTACTCGGCGGAGTGCCTGTGGATGCCTGCGATGAGCTCCTCGAACCTCTCGCGCACGGGATAGGAGAGCCCCAGCTCGCTGGCGATGTCCACAAAGCGCTGCTCGATGTCGCGCAGAAGGTCGGTGCCATCCACGTGGTACTGGATGTGGGCGTTCACAAGCAGCAGCAGGTCCGTGACCTTGTTGTCGCCTGAGAACCGCTTGCCCGACGCAGACACGACCACGAACGCGCGGTCTGGGTCGGACAGGACCACATCGCGCACCTTCTTGAACTGGCCGGCATCGGCAACGCTTGACCCACCAAACTTGGCTACCTTGATCATCTAGAGCCCCTCCTTGGCAAGCGCGGCCATGAACGTGCTGGGGTCGCTCTCGCATGCCCTCTCGAACAGCGAGCGCGCCTCGACCGCAGTGACGCCGCGCACGATCTTGGATCCCTCGTCACCCTCCCAGGCGCCCGCATGGGGCACGGATGCCATGGTGCGGAAGACGTAGTCCCCCGTCAGGAGGCTGGGATCCCAGGCGAGGCCTCGGCTGAGGTCATAGGTGGGCCGCACGCCCGCGGTGGCGTCCAGCACGTCCTGCACCATGGCGTTGCCCGTGGGCAGCATGCCCGCACCCTGGCCGTAGAACTTGAGCGGGCCCACCGTGGTGGCGTCGAGCGACATCAGGTTGAAGTTGGCGGGGACGTTCGCCTCGAGCGTATGACGCGAGAGCGCGACTGGTTCGACGGCGGCGGCATAGCGGCCACCCCCCTGCACGCCGCGGCCCAGCAGCTTGACGGTGCGGCCATGCGCACGGAAGCGCTCGAGGTCGACGCGGGTGAGGTTGCGAATGCCCGTGACGGGCAGCTCCGCGGTGCAGGCCGCGTCGAAGGCGACGCCCACGGCGATGATGGTCTTGTTCTTGACGTCGATGCCGTCGATGTCGGCGGATGGGTCGCGTTCGGCATAGCCCAGCTCCTGGGCGCGCAGGAGCGTCTCGTCGAAGTCGGCCCCGTTCTTGGACATGGCATCCACGATGTAGTTGGTGGTGCCGTTCATGATGCCCGAGAACGAGCGCACGTCATCGATGCGGCGCACCTTCCTGATGCTTGCGATCCAGGGGATGCCGCCCCCACAGGTGGCCTCGATGAAGAGGCCGGCGCCACCGGCAGCGGCCGCAGCGGCGAACTCCCGGAAGTATGCGGCCACCACCGCCTTGTTGGAGGTCACCACGCTCTTGCCTGCCGCAAGGGCACGCAGGATGAAGCCGTGCGCCGGCTCGAGGCCGCCCATGCACTCCACGACGAGCGCAATCTCGGGGTCGTTCGCAATGTCCTCGAAGCTCGAGGTCATGCGTGGGTCCGTCAGGCGGTCGGGAAGCTCGAGGATGCGGACCACCTCAACGCCACCGACCCGCTCCGAGATGATCCGGTCCACGCCCTGTCCAACGGTTCCGTGGCCGAGCAAGGCAATCTTCATGCGCTGATCCAATCTTTCCACTCTGTGACGCACCGTCCACCCGCCTGTGCGGCGAGGTTATCATGGGCATGCACGCCCTTCAAGACAACAAGGAGCGCACACGTGAACCCTTTCTACCACAGCACGCGCGACAACAGCCGATTGGTAACAAGCAAGCAAGCTATCCTCACCGGCATCGCACCCGATGGGGGCCTCTTCGTCAGCGATGCCGTGGGTGAGACCAAGCTCGACGTGGCCGCGCTCCCCAGCCAGACCTATCATCAGACGGCACGCCAGATCCTTGGGATGCTGCTGGGCGACTATGCGGATGAGGAGCTCGCCTCCTGCGTGGGGGGCGCCTACGCCGCCAACTTCGACACGCCTGCCGTCACGCCGCTCTCCCCCCTGGGAGACGATTGGCTCCTTGAGCTCTACCATGGCCCCACCTGCGCCTTCAAGGACGTGGCACTCCAGATGCTGCCCCGTCTGATGTCCGTGGCGCGCGCGGAGGGCGGCAGGGACATCATGATCGTCACCGCCACCTCCGGCGACACCGGCAAGGCGGCGCTCGCAGGCTTTGCGGGCGTGGAGGGCACGGGCGTCACGGTGTTCTATCCCGAGGGCAAGGTGTCCGAGATCCAGCATCTCCAGATGGCCACGCAGACCGGCGCCAACGTCGCCGTGTGCGGCGTCAATGGCACCTTTGACGACTGCCAGACCGAGGTCAAGCGCATCTTTGCCAATCGTGAGGTCGCCGGGCGCCTGGCAGGGCGCGGCGTGACGCTCTCCAGTGCCAACTCCATCAACGTGGGTCGCCTGGTGCCCCAGGTGGTCTACTATGCGGACGCCTATGCCCAGCTCGCGCGCCGTAGCGTCATCGCCGTGGGAGACGTGGTGGACTTCTGCGTCCCCACCGGCAACTTTGGCGACGTGCTCGCCGGCTACTATGCCAAGCGCATGGGCCTGCCCGTGGGCACGCTCACCGTGGCCTCGAACTCCAACAGGGTGCTCACGGACTTTTTCGAGACGGGCGTGTACGACCGCCGGCGCGACTTCATCCAGACCATCTCGCCCTCCATGGACATCCTGGTCTCCTCCAACCTGGAGCGCATGCTCTACTACCTCACCGAGGGTGACTGCGAGCGCGTGGCCGCATGGATGAGGGAGCTCGCCGACACGGGCGCCTACAGCATCGGCGACGACCTGCTCGCCAAGCTGCGGGAGACGTTCCGCTGTGGCTGTGCGACGGATGACGAGACGCGTGCGACCATACGGGCGACCTGGGAGGGGAACCATGTGCTCGTCGACACGCATACCGCCGTCGCCACGTGCGTGATGGGACGAGAGGCCCACAGGGGGCACCAGCGGGTGTGCCTCTCCACGGCCAACCCCTACAAGTTCTCCCCGGACGTGCTGGCGGCCCTGGGCGAGGACACCGCCGCCCTGGACGACTTCGCCTGCATGGACCGCCTGCAGGAGCTGACGGGCACCTGTGCGCCGCCCCAGCTCTCGGGCCTGCGCGACGCCCCCATCACGCATGACTCCCTCTGCGAGCGGGACGAGATGACGTCGTTCGTGGAGCGTGCCTGCGCGAGGGTCTTCTCATGACGCAGCAGGCCCCCTTTGCGGTAGAGGTGCCTGCCACCACGGCGAACGTGGGCGTGGGCTTTGACTGTCTGGGCCTGGCGCTCGATCTGTGGGCCCGCTTCACGTTCGAGACGGCGAGCGAGACTGCGATCGATGGGTGCCCCGAGCGATTCCGGGGGCGGGACAACCTCGTGTGGACGAGCTACGTGGACACCTGCCACCGCCTCCATGAGGAGCCCCTCGCGCTGCACGTCACCATCGAGTCGCCCATCCCCCTCTCGGGAGGCCTGGGATCGAGCTCCGCCTGCGTGGTCGCGGGCATCATCGCGGCACAGGTGCTCCACAGCGGTGCGATGGACGCCGCGCGCGCGCTCGACATCGCCTGCGAGCTGGAGGGACATCCCGACAACGTCGCCCCGGCCCTGCTGGGCGGCCTCGTGAGCTCGTTCGTCGATGGCAAGCGCACCCAGACGCTGCGCCTGGACGTCGCGGACGGCGTACGCATGGTCGCCATCGCACCCCCCTACGAGGTGCGCACGGCGGACGCGCGCAAGGTGATGCCGCACGAGGTGCCGCTTGAGACCGTCGTATGGCAGACGGGACGCGCCATCGCAGCCGTCCACGCCCTCGAGGTGGGAAACCTGGACCTCTTCTCGCGTGCCGCTCGGGACAGGCTGCACGAGCCGTACCGTGCTCCGCTCATCGAGGACTATGCGCCGCTGCGCCGCTGCGCGCTGGCGGCAGGGGCGGCGGCCTATCTCATCAGTGGGTCTGGCTCCACCATGCTCGCCGTCTGCGCCGGCGAGGAGGTGGCGGCGCGCGTCGAGCGCACCGTGCGGTGCATGGCGGAGGGGCACCTCGATGGCCTCTGGACGCGCGTGCTCCCCGTGAGTCCCACAGGGGCCTTGGTCGGCGAGGCGTAGGGACCGGACATCGCGTTCCCCTCTTCGAGTCGTTCGCACTTCCGGCCCGAGTCGTCCGCGAATTATCAGGCTTGATTTCTCCTAAGTGACACAGTAACAAGTTGTTTGCCTGCATCGACACAACTGGGAAGACACCCTCAATTGCGCATGACTCCCTGTGCCCACGCAGAGAGGTGCGAACGACTCACCCGTTGGGAGATCAGCCGCCGAGGTAGGCCTTGCGCACGTCGTCATCGTGCAACAGCTCGTCGCCCGTACCGGTCTTGGTGATGGTGCCCGTCTCCAGCACGTAGCCACGGTTGGCGATGGAGAGCGCCATGGAGGCGTTCTGCTCCACGAGCAGGATCGTGGTTCCCTGCTGGTTGAGCTCCTGGATGATGCTGAAGATCTCCTCCACAAGGATGGGCGCGAGGCCCATGGAGGGCTCGTCGAGCATGAGCAGCTTGGGCTTGCTCATGAGCGCGCGTCCCATGGCCAGCATCTGCTGCTCGCCACCGGACATGGTGCCCGCCGACTGCCCCTGCCGCTCCCTGAGACGTGGGAAGTGCCTGAAGACCTTCTGGATCGTCTCCGCGTTCTCCGCATCGGAGCGCACATATCCGCCCATGTCGAGGTTCTCGGCAACGGTCAGCTGCGTGAACACGCGCCTGCCCTCGGGACACAGCGCCAGGCCGCTCTGCACTATCCTGTGGGGCCTCATGCCCACGAGGCTCTGGCCATCGAACTCGATGCCACCCTCCGTTGGCCTGAGAAGTCCCGCGATCGTGTTCAGCGTGGTGGACTTGCCGGCGCCGTTGGCGCCGATGAGGGTGACGATCTCGCCCTCGTCGATGGCAAACGAGATGCCACGGACGGCCTTGATGGCACCGTATGACACGTGAAGGTTGTCGATCGAGAGGATGGCCATCTACTTCGCCCCCTGCTTGCCCAGATAGGCCTCGATGACCCTGGGGTCGTTCTGGATCTCCTCCGGCGTGCCCTTGGCGATGACCCTGCCGTAGTCCAGCACGCCCACCCCCTCGCAGACGCCCATGACCAGGCTCATGTCGTGCTCGATGAGCAGGATGGCGATCTGGAACTCGTCGCGGATCTTGAGGATGTTCTCCATGAGCTCCGCGGTCTCGTTGGGGTTCATGCCAGCGGCGGGCTCGTCCAGCAGCAGCACCTTGGGATGGGTCGCCAGCGCACGGAGAATCTCCAGCCTTCGCTGGGCGCCATACGGAAGGTTGCCCGCCCGCTCGTCGGCGAGTGCGCGCATGTCGAAGATGTCCAGGAGACCCAGCGCCTGCGCGCGGAACTCAGCCTCCTGCCGCCAGTGGCTCGGAAGCCTGAGGACGTCGCCCACCAGGTGCGTGGACATGGAGTTGGTGAGGCCCACCAGCACGTTCTCGGCCACCGTCATCTGGGTGAAGAGACGGATGTTCTGGAAGGTGCGGGCGATGCCCATCTTGTTGACCTGCACTATGGACTTCCCGGCCGTGTCGTAGCCATCAAGCAGGATGGTGCCACGCGTGGGCCTGTACACGTTGGTGAGCAGGTTGAAGATCGTGGTCTTGCCGGCACCGTTTGGCCCGATGATGCCCGAGATCTCCGTGCGGCCCATGGCGATGTTGAAGTCGTCTACGGCCGTGAGGCCCCCGAAGTCGATGCCCAGGTGCTCCGCCTGCAGCACGGGAATCTCGCCCAGATCCCTCTCGGGAATGAGGTTGGGCGTCTCCACCTGCACGAGGACGGAGCGGTTCCTCTTGGCTGCCACCTTCTCGCTAGGCATGCTCGCTCATCTCCTGATCCCCTGTCGCGCCATTCGCACGCCTCCAGGGAAGCCGACCGTTCATGGCCCTCTCGATGATGCGCGAGAGCGAGAAGTCATACGAACCCAGCAAGCCCTGCGGACGGAAGATCATGACCACGACGAGCACGACGGCGTAGGTGATCATGCGGTAGTCGGCGAAGGCGCGCAGCACCTCGGGCAGGATGGTGAGCACCGTCGCGGAGATGACGGAGCCCAACATGGAGCCCATGCCACCGAGCACGACCATGACCAGGATCTCGATTGACTTCATGAAGCCGAACTTCGCCGGTGCCATGACGCCCACGACGCCCGCGTAGAGGCCCCCGCCCACACCCGCGAAGAACGCGGAGACGACGAAGGCCAGCGTCTTGTAGTAGGTGATGTTGACGCCCGAGGCCTCGGCGGCGATCTCGTTGTCGCGCACCGCAAGGATGGCGCGCCCATGGCGCGACTTCATCATGGTGTGGATGAGGAAGAGCGAGATGGCCACCACCACGAAGGTGTTGAGGAAGGTGGTGTAGGCCGGTATGCCCGTGAGGCCCTTGGCTCCTCCCGTGAGGTCGAACCCCAGGGCGCCATCGATGTTGAGTATGACCACTCGGATGATCTCCGCGAAGCCCAGCGTGATGATGGCCAGGTAGTCGCCCTTGAGGCGCAGCGCCGGCACACCGATGACGAGACCCGCGAGCGCGGCCATGAGCCCCCCGAACAGGATCCCCAGCACAAAGAGGAGCGTTGGCGCAGGACCTCCCAGGGTGAAGTCGCGCGCCGCGAGGCCAAGGACGGGAGCCATGCGCATGATGAAGATGGCGCAGGCGTAGCCGCCGATGGACATGAAGCCCGCATGGCCCAGGGGAAGCTGCCCCAGATAGCCCGTGGCGATGTTGAGCGAGACCGCCATGATGATGTAGACGCCCACCTGCTCGACCACGCCCGTCTGATAGCGCGAGAAGACGCCACCCGTGACGAGGGCTTGGCCGATGGCGAGCAGGGCCACCACAAGGGCGGTGTTGATCGCATAGCGCACGGGCATGGAGAGCCTGCGCACACCCGCGGGCGAGGCCGTCCCACCCGCAGCGGGAGCCGTTGCGTTTCGCGTGTCTGCCATGCTGACCCCCTACACCTTCTCGTTCATCGTGCGGCCGAGGATGCCCGTGGGCCGGAAGATCAGCACGACGATGAGGAGCAGGAACACGACGGCGTCCTTCCACACGGACAGGCCGATGGCGGAGACGAACACCTCGGCCATGCCCACGAGCAGGCCGCCGATGACGGCGCCGGGAAGCGAGCCGATGCCTCCGAGCACGGCGGCCACGAAGGCCTTGGTGCCCAGCATGATGCCCATGGTGGGCGTTGCCTGCGTGTAGGCCATGGAGTACAGCACCGAGCCGATGCCTGCGAGCGCCGAGCCCATGGCAAAGGTGAAGGAGATGGTGTTGTTGACATTGATGCCCATGAGACGCGCGGCGCCCATGTCCTCGGAGACGGCACGCATGGCCTTGCCGAGCTTGGTCTTCTGCACCAGCAGCGTGACCGCGATGGTCGAGAGGGCCGTCACGACGATGGTGAGGATGGCGGTGAACGAGAGCGACATGCCACCGAGGGTGATGGTGGACGCATCGATGAAGGCCGGCACGACCTTGGCGTCGGCGCCGAAGATGAGCTGGGAGCCATTCTCGAGGAAGTACGACACGCCGATGGCGGTGATGAGGATGGACAGGCGCGGCGCGTTGCGCAGGGGCGCATAGGCCACCTTGTCGATGAGCACGCCGAGCAGGGTGCAGCCCGCGACCGCGAGCACCGCGGCGAGGACGGGGTGAAGACCCAGCTGCGCGAGCGCGATCCACGAGATGTACGCACCAACCATGATGATGTCGCCATGGGCGAAGTTGAGCAGCAGGATGATGCCATACACCATCGTGTAGCCCAAGGCGACGAGAGCATAGACGCTACCCAGCTGCAGCCCATTGAGCAGCTGCGTCAGAACCGTCATGGCAAACGCTCCTCTCTAGAGAGCCAATCGAACAAGGCGGCGGCACCAGGGGTCGCATGCGTCGGCCTGCGCGCGCCTGCCGGCATGACGCACCCAAAAGGTGCCCGGACGTACCCGGGCACCTCGCGACGGCCAGTTACCGCGATGCGGGCCCACCGGCCTCGGGATGCGTTGGCTAGTCGGCCGAAATCGTGGAGTACACGTTCGTGGAGCCGTCGGTGGCGAACGAGACGATCAGCGTGGACTTGTCTGGATCGCCCGTGCCCTTGTAGGAGATCGTGCCCGTCACACCCTCGACCTCGTTCGAGGCGATGGTGCTCACGACCTTGTCGGGGAAGTCCTTGTCAGAGGGCTTGGCCCCCGCATCGAGCGCGGACGCGATGCCACAGGCGAGCACCATGGCGGCGTCGTACCCCAAGGCACAGAAGTTGGTGGGCCCGTCGCCGAACTTTGCCTTGTAGTCCGAGACGAACTGCTGGACCTTGGCATCGCTGTTGGTGGCGACGAAGGAGCAGCAGTAGTAGCAGCCCTGCAGGTCATCTGCGGAGGCGTAGTTACCGGACGCGATGCCGTCCCAGCCGTCCACGCCAAAGATGGGGCCGGCGTAGCCCTGCTGACGGGCCTGGGTGATGATCTTGCCATCGTCACTGTAGTAGTTAGGGCAGAAGATGGCATCCACCTTGGCCGAGATGATGGTCGTGAGCTGGCCGTTGAAGTCGACGTCACCCGCAGAATAGCCCTGCTGGGTGGCGACGGTGATGCCCCGGGCGGAGGCCTCGTCACAGAACGCCTGGTTGACACCCGTGGAGTAATCGTCACCCGAATTGAAGATGGTGCCCACCGTCCCCCATCCCTGCTGGGAGGCGAAGTCCGCCATGACCTTGCCCTGGAACGGATCGGTGACGCAGGCGCGGAACGTGTTGCTGCCGTACGCGATGACGTCCGCCGCGGTCGCGGAGGGCGTTACGCAGGGCAGGTTGTCATTCGCGGAGGCCTGGGCGACGGCGATGGTGGGCGTGGACGTAACGTCGCCGATGATGCCCGCAACGCCGTCCTCGGCCATCTTGTTGTAGACGTTGACCGCCTCGGTGGCGTCGCCCTTCTCGTCCTGCTCGTCGAGGTCGACGGTGTAGTCACCAATCTTGGGGTTCTGCTCGAAGTAGAGCTCGACGCCGTTGCGGCACGCCGTGCCATACTGGGCGACATCGCCCGTGAACGGACCGAGCATACCCAGCTTGATGGTGGTGGACCCTGCGTTAGGGGAGTTGCCGCATCCAGCGAGGAGCGACACCGCGCCCATGCCAGCCGCAGCCACACCACCGAGCCTCACGAAGTTGCGTCTGCTCATTGCGTCAGCCATTTCACCCTCCCTGGGTACGCGCGTGGGTACATGGTGCCAGCCCATCCAGAGGACCAGCGGATACCTCGCTACCTTATGCATGGGTGGCCCCCATCGCATCGACGGCGATGATACTTATTCCTTTCGTAACACTGAAGATGCCACCGACAACATGTCAGGGGAGGACGCTACGCCATGCGCGCATCATTCAGCGGGGCGAGGTGCCTGGGACGATACTCCACCCTGCGCATACGTTGACGACGGGGGAGCGCGTCCGTGGACCTGAGCGCCTGTGAGCCACCCTCGATCAGGCGGAGGTAGTTGCGCGAGCTCGCGCGCGCGGCATCCGACTGGTTGCGCGAGAACTCGTCACTGATGAGGTAGTCGATATACGTCTCGGTGTCCACGACCTCAGGATGCCCCGCCGGCGCCTTGAAGGGCAGCGGCTCGGTGGCCTCCTCCTCGAACTCGTCGATGGCGGCGGACGTGGATCTCGGGGGTGCGACGGGCACGACGTAGCTGCCGATGCTCTCGTCCATGCCGGCAAGCGCCATGTCCCAGACGTCATCGTGGTCAAGCTCGGCGACGTTGCGCTTGACGGGGAACACCCCCTCGTCCACCTCGGCGATGCGGCGGGCGACGAGCGCCGCACGGGCGCGGGCGCGACCGGTGGCACCGGATGCCGACGTACCCCGCACATCCCGTGCGCCACTGCCGGCGCCATTCACCCACGAGGGAACGGAGAGCTCGTCGCTCGGCGGGACGGCCTCGGCGTCCACGGACGGGACGCTCGCGCTCGACGTGGGGCCCACGGACACGACGGAGTCGCCCAGCCTTGCGTTCCACCAGGCGGTGCCCACGTCGCCCACCGTGCCATCCGCGCGCTCGATGATCGGCAGCCCCTCGAACTCGTCCGTGCCTAGGCGCTCTGTGAGCACGTCGCGCACGCCGCGCGCACGTGACCTCATGCGCTCGGAGATGGACTGGCCGCGCACGTAGCTCGCGGCGACGTCCTCGAGCTGGGTGGCCATGTGCCGTGGCACATAGGTCTCAAGCCCCGTTGGCTCCTCGTCGCCCTCCTTCGCCAGCCCCCCCACGCGATGGCGGATGTGCAGGGACCGGCGGGCAGAGGCGCTCAGCGTCGAGGTGCTGCCAAGCTCACGCTCCCTGCGCGCCCGCGCATGGCGCATCATGAGCGCCACGATGAGGGATGCCGTCGCCCCAATGAGGACACCGAGGGCAAAGGTCTCGGCAAGATTGGGCGAGGGCGGGCCTGCGATGACGTCCGTGGCACCAGAGGCACCGGTTATTGAGAACGCACATGGAGTCACCACGAGACCCGCTCGTATTGCAGCTGTGCCGTTTGCCCCAATCATGACCACACTCCCCGCTCGCCTTGGCCCATGCAGGGAATCGATGTGCCGCAGATGGCAAGGACCCTTGGGTCCTCGCAGCATGAAGCACGGCTGGGTTCGATGTAGCTGCGTGTGCCGTTTGCCTTCCTTGCTGCATCATACGGCATGTCACGCCTGAAGCGAAGCGGAAAACGGGGATTTTCCGAACCAGTGGCAGTTTCTTGGCGCAGGCACCGGCCGCCAGGCCCACGACCGCCTATGCGAGCGTCCCTCCCGACATGCGCAGGATGCGGGCGCACTTCGCCGCCATGCCCATGTCATGGGTCACCACCACGAGCGTCTTGCCCGTGTCGCGGGTGGCCGAGACGAGCGCCTCCATGACGGTGGTTGCCATCCGCGCGTCCAGGGAGCCCGTCGGCTCGTCGGCCAGGATGAGGCCTCCCGGCTTCAGCATGGCCCGGGCGATCGCCACACGCTGCTTCTCCCCGCCAGAGAGCTCGCTCACCATGGAGTCCAGCTTGTCGCCGACGGAGAACCTCTCCAACATCTTCTGGATGAGGGACAGCTTCCTGCCCTTGTCCAGCTTGGTGTAGTACAGGGAGAGCATGAGGTTGTCGCGCACCGCCCTCGAGTCGATGAGCGCGAAGGACTGAAAGAGGTAGTTGATCTCGTTGCGACGCAGGAGCATCGCCTGCCTGGTGTTGATTCCAGGATACCTCGTGCCCGCGAGGCGGATCTCGCCCGAGTCGGGGGTGTCGAGCAGCCCCAGCATGTTGAGCAGGGTGGTCTTGCCGCAGCCCGAGGGCCCGGTGATGGCGACCGTGTCCCCCTTTTGTACGGCCAGGTCGAGGCCCGAGAGGATCCTGTGCTGTCCGAAGGACTTGGAGAGGGACTCTACCTGGATGTACGGATGCATCACTGCTCCTTTGAGACGGTTTCCAGCACGACGGCCGTGGTCCTCTGGCGTGACGTGAGGACGATGACGAGGTTCGAGACGAGCAGCAGGGCGCCACCCACGAGCAGGCCTGCCTTGCACCGGAGTAGTGCGCAGATGGTAACACCCACCATAGTCGATATGGTCACGAACAGGATCTCCCGGCGGTACAGCTCCCAGGTGCCAAACCCCAGGACGTACTTCACGGAGATCTCCCGGGCGCTCACCCGGTTGACGACGTCGATGATGCACGCGACCATGACGGCGACGGTGGCAACCAGAAGGACAAGGACGATGGAGAAGAGGGCGAAGAGGTCCCTGAGGCTCTTCTGTATGCCGTCGATGTAGTTCTCCACGGTGACAAAGCGGGCGTTGAGGGACCCTTCGAGGGACGCCTCGCCGTCATCGCCAAGCAGCATGGATGCAGCCTGCTCGTCCAGCTTCACGTACCCGTTCTCCAGGCCCGAGGCGACGAGGCTCTCCGACTCGAAGGGCACCATGTTCTCCGCCGTCACGACCGCTATGACAAAGTTTCCTGCCGTGACCGGCCGTCCCGAGTCCGTGCTCCACGTGAAGAGCTCCTTGCTTCCGTCATAGGGGACAAACTCGTACGTGGGGCTCTTCATGAAGGTCGTGACGATGTTGGAGTCGACCGGCTCACTGGAGGCAACGAGGAGCCTCTGCATTGCCTCGGCCTCGGAGGCGTCCAGGGACTCTGGCAGAAGGTAGACGCGCACGCCCTGCTCGGCCCTCTCGATGACGTCGCCCGGGAGGCCTATGCCGACCTTCCTCAGGTAGGAGGGGGATGCCGCAAGGTACCAGAACGGCTCTGGCTTGGAGTCGGAGCTCCCCCCCGTGTATGCGTCGATGGTCGCCTCCTCATAGCGGCTGACGTTCGCCAGATAGACGCCCTCGTCATGCTCGTGCTTGGCGTACCATGCATACAGGTCCTCGGAGTAGTCCATCGGGTTGCCCGTTAAGGGAGACCCGTTCAGCTCGAAGTCCCTCACCACGTACCAGTCCTCGTATTCGCTCCATGTGGTGCGCGTGCGCGCCAGGTTGGCGTACATGGCGAGGGGCTGGTCGATGTACAGGCAACCCCCAAAGATCGCGACCATGCACAGAAGGTAGACCGCCATGGCCAGCGCGTAGAACCCACGGCGCGAGTAGCGACCGCAGATGGCCTCGACCGGACGTGCGGTAAAGAGGGGGACGATGGAGATGACGGCGGTGACAAGCACCGCGACCACCGCCGGCAGCACGGATGCGAGGGCAAACCCCACAACGGCGGGGCGCAGGGCAAAGCCCTCGAGGATGGCGAGCGTCCCCAGCGCCCCTATGGGTAAGACGACGGGGAGCTGCCGTGCCTGGGCACCGAGCAGCTCACAGGCGAAGTCCCCCCTGCTCCAGCCCAGCATGAGGTGTACCCCCAGCGTCTTGAGCTCCAGCAGCGAGTGGGTCACCATGAGCAGGCAGAGCACGATGGCAAGCAGGATGAAGGCCCCAGCGCAGAACCAGTAGAGGAGTCCTAGCTCCGTGGTCGAACCCGACATCCTCGTGGTGAGGGTCTCCGCACTCACCCCTATGGTCGACGACAGGTCGTCAACCAACGCCTGGGACTCGCTGTCGCTCAGGCCGACAAACGTGCAGGTGCTCCCGAGGTTTGCCCCCGAGTCCAGCCTGTCTATGCGAAAGTACAGCCCGGATCTGATGCTGGGAAGGCTCGCCACCCGCGAGAGGGCATCGTTCCCATAGCCCGCATAGCCATCAGGCCCTGCGTCGATCACGGCTCTCAACAGGGAATCGTCTATCACCGTGGTGTCGAGGAGGGTCAGGGGGTCGAGGGAGGCGTTGCCTGTGCCCGGCGTGGCCAGCACGCTGAAGGTGTAGAGGGTGGCACCCGATTGCAGGGACTCCTTGTCCCGGCTCACTGCGATGAAGCCCCTCTCGCCGGAGAGCTCTTGGAGCGTTGAGACGAGCGCATCCTTCTGGTCGTCGGTCAGCTGTGTAGTGTATATGCTTGGTTGGTCTGACAGCCACGACTCGGCCGATCGTGCGGCCAAACCCTCCAGGATGCCCTTTGCGCAGATGAGGGATGTGATGCCAAGGAAGGCTATGACGACGAGGCTGATCGCAGAACGGATCTTCTTCATGGGGCACCGCCATTGAGGAGTTGCCTTACGTGACATGAGGGAGTGTTGCCTGGTACTTCGCGAGGCTCCTATCCCCTGCAGTTCCAGTATGGTTGGAGGGTACTCGCACCTATAAAGCCCCACGCCTGCGACAGGACTCCCGGTTTCTTCCAACCGGACACATACCCGTTGCAGGAGGAGCAGTGCTCGTAGGTCTGGGAGTTGCAATCAGAGAATCCATACACTCCCGCGTTACGCCTATAGTTCCAAAACACTGCACGACCCTTGTAGTACACGGTCCTCGCTAGGGCAGCGGTCGGTCCGCCGAAACACAGGGCGCAGCAGAGCAGAGCTCATATGACAGACTTCTTGCCTTTCATGGCTGTCTCCGTTCTCGAGCAATGGCGGTGCCTGGGAAAAAGGTATGCATTTGAGAAGGCCAGCAGAGACCTTATCAGAGGATAGTAGATAAATGGAACTTAATTATCCGTAAGCGGTACCTTATCTGTAAGCGATAGAACATATAAATAACCATAATGAAAAGTAATAACTGAACATCCCCCAGTCAGTTGCCAGGTAGCACCCACAGCATCACAGGTGGCCCCCGCCCAAGGGCGGAGGCCACGAGAGGTGCACGTCTGCCGGGATGCCCCTAGGCCAAATACTCCGACTGCTGGGCCTTCTTGGCCGAACGGATGAGGAACTCCTGGTTGTCGTTGGTCTTCTTGAGGCCGCTGATCAGGGCCGTCGCCGCACGCTCGGTGTTGCTCATGTTGGCCAGGATGCGGCGGATGCCCCAGACGAACGGCTGCAGCTCGGGATCGATGAGCAGCTCCTCGTTGCGCGTGCCCGAGGCGACCGGGTCTATGGCCGGGAAGATGCGACGGTCGGCGAGGTCGCGGTCAAGCTTGAGCTCCATGTTGCCGGTGCCCTTGAACTCCTCGAAGATGACCTCGTCCATCTTGGAGCCCGTGTCCACGAGGGCGGAGGCAAGGATGGTGAGCGAGCCGCCGCCCTCGATGTTGCGTGCGGCACCCAGGAACTTCTTGGGCGGGTAGAGTGCCGCGGAGTCAACGCCACCCGACAGGATGCGGCCCGAGGGAGGCTGGGCCAGGTTGTAGGCACGAGCGAGCCGCGTGATGGAGTCCAGCACCACCACGACGTCCTCCCCCATCTCCACCAGGCGCTTGGCGTGCTCGATGACGAGCTCCGAGACGGCCGTGTGGTTGGACGCCGGCATGTCGAACGTGGATGCGACGACCTCGCCCTTGATGGAGCGCTCCATGTCGGTGACCTCCTCGGGGCGCTCGTCCACGAGCAGGCAGAAGAGGTGCACCTCGGGGTTGTTCACGGCAATGGACTGGCAGATGTGCTTGAGCACCGTGGTCTTGCCCGCCTTGGGCGGCGAGACGATGAGGCCGCGCTGGCCCTTGCCGATGGGGGCCACCAGGTCGATGGCACGACCGGTGATGGAGTCCCTGCCATGCTCCATGACGAGACGCTCGTTGGGGAAGATCGGCGTGAGGTCGCGGAAGCGGGGACGGCCCTTGCCCTCCTCGGGATCACGGCCGTTGACGGCCCCCACCTTGTGCAGAGGAGGGTACTTGCTGTTGTTGCGCGCGGGCGCGATGCTGCCCGAGACGCAGTCCCCCGCACGCAGCCCATACTGGCGGATGAGCTGCTGGTGCACGAAGGCGTCGCTCTCGCCCTTCATGTAGTTGCCCGTGCGGAGGAAGCCGTACCCCTCGCTCTGGAGCTCCAGGACGCCCTCCACCCGGCGGAAGCCCTCCGCACGCGCGGCGGCCACATAGATGGCCTCCACGAGGGCGGCCTTCTTGAGGCCGAGGTACTCGACCTCAAGCTCCGCCGCCTTGGAGCGCAGCTCGGCCACCCTCATGGCCTGCAGCTCCTCGCGCGAGAGGCTGGGCTCCACATTCTGCGCCGGGCCACCTCGACGGTTTCGCCGGTTGCGGCCACGCTGGCCGGGGCGGTCATCCCGGCGGAAGCCCTCATGATCGCGCCGGCTGCGCCGACCACGCGGCTGCGGCTCGGCGTGCTGCTCCTGGACGGGGGCGTTCCCCTCCCCCTCCTGTTGGGAGGACGCGTCCGCTGCGACATCCTGCGAGCCCTCCGTGTCCTCGGGGGCAGCCACGAGCTCGGGGAGGGGGTGTTTGCGTGGGCGACCCCGCCGCCTGGGAACGGGTGCCGCTGTGGCGTCGGAACCATCCAAGGTCATCGTCGGGGGCTCGCCGGGAACCGAGGAGGCCTGAGTGGACTCCTGTGTCGTCTTGGTCATGGCCTCGATGTCAGGCGTTGCCTGCTGCGATTGCTCCTCGCCAGGCCGCTTCTTGCGGGGCCTGCCCCGACGCCGCTTGACGGGCGCCTCCTCGCCTGCCGCAGGCGCCTGATCGCCCTCCGTCACCTCGGGTGTGGGGGTCTCCTCCACCGGCTTCTTGCGCGGGCGGCCGCGCCGACGCTTGACGGGCGCCTCCTCTGTGGCGACTGCTTCCTGCGGTTGGGTCTCTGTCTCTTCTGCCATGTACTTCTTCCCTACGTTGTGTTGGACGTGGGCATGCGCTCAAGGGGACATGCATGCCTGCCTGCACCGTCTGCGCGCACGGGGCCCTTGTGCGGCAGTATGACGCCAAGCCCGCCTATCTGCTTAGACCTGAGTTTGGAAGTGAAGCTGCAACGGACGAATCGCCGTTCATACGTTCATATGCAGTATAGCAAGCCTTGCCGCAAGCGCAAGCATCGTTGAGAAGTCGCCCCCTGCAAGCCGCGAAATGAACCCACCTTCCACAGGTGGGTGCCCTTGTCGCCGGTTCCAGCTTCCTCAACATCGGAGGATGCCTGTACTAGAGAACGACATGCGGGCTCCCTCAAAACGCTTGTCGGTTCACCCAGTTGTAGCCGCAGGGGGACGACACCTTCACTATATGAGCTTACCGTTGGCTATACCAGTCTTGACCTCGAAAGAGATTTGGAAAAGAATTGAAGGGATAGCTGCATGCGCATGGTTTTCCGCGCTGGGCGACAATAACGCGAAGGCAGGGTGTAATTCATCGAATGAGCAGCGCATGGGCCATTCATCTCTACCTGTTCCTCGCCGCACTTCTCACCGCCGTTGCCACCACGCCCCTCGCACGGCGCATCGCCTGGCATATGGGGGCCGTCGATCGACCCAGCGCCCGACGCATCAACAAGACGACCGTCCCGCGCATGGGCGGCATCGCGGTCTTCCTGGGGCTGCTCGTCGCACTCATCGTCCAGTACCTAGGGACGGTCTACCTGGAGTGGCCCACGGTGTTCACGCCGGCACCCCACTTCAACGGCATGAACTACATGGCCATCGCGCTGAGCTTCCTCGTGATCTTCCTCACCGGTGCCATCGATGACGTGCTGACCCTCAGACCCTGGCAGAAGCTCCTGGGGCAGGTGGCGGCGGCGGCCGTGGCCGTGGCTGGGGGACTCGTCATCGGCGTGGTCATCAACCCGCTCACCGGAGGGGATATCGTACTCGGGTGGCTCGCCTACCCCATCACCATCGTCTACCTGGTTGCCTACACCAACATCATCAACCTCATCGACGGTCTGGACGGCCTGGCCTCAGGCATATCCGCCATCGCCGCCCTCACGATGTTCCTGCTGTCCGTGATGGGGGGGCACCTGGACGCCGCCGCGCTCTCCATCGCCCTCGCTGGTGCCACGTTGGGCTTCCTCTTCTACAACTTCAACCCGGCGTCCATCTTCCTGGGGGATTCGGGGTCGCTGCTCCTGGGCTTTGCCTTGGCCACGGTCTCCCTGCTCTCCGTGACGCGCGTGGCAGGCCTCACCACCATCATCGTGCCGCTCGTGATAGCCGCCGTCCCCATCCTCGACACGTTCTCCGCCATCGTGCGCCGCAGCCGTGCCCATGTGAGCATCGGCCAGGCGGATCGCGGCCACATCCATCACCGCCTCATAGACGAGGGCTTCAACCAGCGGGAGGCCGTGCTCATGGTCTATGCCTGGACGGGCCTGCTCTGCCTGGGCACCTTTGTGATGACCCAGGTGACAGTCAAGCCCCGCATCGCCATCTTCGTCGCCCTGTTCGTCATCTCCGCCATCGTCGCCATGAAGCTCCACCTCTTCAGCCCCGTGCTGCTGCACCATCGCGACCCCAAGACCGGGGACGACGAGCTCATAGGCCCCGGAGATCCCGCGTTCAGGGAGCAGAAGGAGAGGTTTGACGAGGGGCATCACCTTGGGGAGTGACGCAGGCGGCGTGCCGCGCACCCATCCCCCTCGTCCGCAGCCTCGACAGAGGCGTCTCACGACCCCTTGGGAGCGATTCGGCCCCAAGTGCGTGCTGGTCCCTGCCAATCCGCGGGGAATTGGGGGCGCAATCGGCCCGCCACGCGCCGTGCGCCCGTCCTTGAGCACGTCGAGTGAGGAAGCCGGCGGCGAATAGGCCCCCCGCGGCCACGGAGACGAGAGGGGCAGCGCGCACTTGGGGCCGAATCGCTCCCGTGACCGCGGAATGGGTGCATCAGCCCCGCCGTGCAGGAGCGCGACACAGGGCTGAGGACCCCGAAAAAGCACCGCCCCACGGGGCGGTGCAGACGGGGCACGCTGTGCGTGAGCCTACTCGGCGTCGAGGGCCTTCCTGGCAATCTCGGCGAGATCGGCAAACGCGGGGTCGCCCTCGAAGGCGAGCTGGGCAAGCACCTTGCGATCGAGCTCGACGCCGGCAAGCCTCAGACCGTGCATGAACGTGCTATAGGACAGGCCGTTGATGCGGGCGGCGGCGTTGATGCGCTGAATCCACAGGCCGCGGATGTCGCGCTTCTTGTTGCGACGGTCGCGGTAGGCATACTGACCGGAGTGCTGGGACTGCTCCTTCATGCCCCGGAAGGTGCGGGAGGAGGTGCCGTAGTATCCCTTGGTGCGCTGGACCAGGGTCTGACGCTTCTTACGACCGGCAACTGCGCGCTTGACACGTGCCATAGCTAATCAACTCCTTGATACTCAGGTGGAATGACGCGTGAGCGTCTAGTTCTTGCTGCCCATGCGCTGGGAGACCACGGCGGCGTCACCAGGGGTGAGCTCGGTCTCCTTGCGGAAGCCGCGGATGCGCTTCTGGGACTTCTTGGTGAGGATGTGGCTCTTGAACGCCTTGGCACGCAAGATCTTGCCAGTGCCGGTACGGCGGAAGCGCTTTGCCGAACCCTTGTGCGTCTTCATCTTGGGCATGCTAGTTCTCCTTCTCGTTCTCTGCGTCGTCCTCGGTGGCCTTCTGGTCGAAGGCACCCTTGATGGGGGCGACGAGCATGTGCATGTTGCGGCCTTCCATCTTGGGCTGCGACTCGACGGTGGCATAGGGTGCCAGGTCGTCCGCCAGCCTGTCGAGCACCATCCTGCCCTGCTCGGGATGGACCATCTCGCGGCCACGGAACATGATGGTGATCTTGACACGTGCACCCCTTTTGAGGAAGCGCATGACATGGTTCCTCTTGGTGGTGTAGTCGCCCACATCGATCTTGGGACGAAACTTCATCTCCTTGACCTCGACGCGCACCTGCCTCTTGCGCGCGGCCTTGGCCTTGCGATCCTGCTCGTACTTGTACTTGCGGTAGTCCATGACCTTGCACACGGGTGGATCTGCGTTAGGGGCAATCTCGACGAGGTCGAGGTTCTGGTCGTCCGCCACGCGCTGGGCGTCATTGATGCCAAAGAGCCCCAGCTGGGAGCCATCGACACCGATGAGACGGCAGGTCCTGGCGGTGATCTCGCCATTGATGCGAGGTCCATCGTTCTTGGCTATCGTCTACACCTTCCCTTCCATGTGGCCGCAGACGACTGCCCTTGGCCATAGAAAACTCCTGGTGCACCAGCAGGCATCCAGGAGACGGCATCCGCATGGAGCGGAGAGCACACGTTGTCTGACCAGACAGCTGCCGAGGCGCCGTATAGGTGGGGACATACGCTCTGCCCCGCTTTGTGGAACAGGGCGTATGGTACGCTTTTGCGCTCGGGGGTGCAACCGGAGTCGGACATACCTCACGGCGCCGTTGCCATGTCGGCAAAAGCCCCACAACTCACGAGCGAGAAAGACGGCCGGGGGATGCCCGGCCGCCATCGCCTTCCCTGGTGCCCGGAGTGGGGGTCGAACCCACACGCTGGTTTTCCAACTGCGGATTTTGAGTCCGCCGCGTCTGCCAATTCCGCCATCCGGGCGCGGAACGTATGCACTATAGCAAAAGTCACCTACTGGAAGTAGGGGTTATGTTCCAGCTCGTCCCCCATGGTCGTCATCTCACCATGACCACAGAAGAGGCTGGTGCGCGGGTCGATCTCACGCTTGATGCGCGCAAGCGACGCGCGCAGGGCCGCTGGGTCTCCCCCGGTCAGGTCCGTGCGCCCACAGGAACCACGGAAGACCGTGTCGCCCATAAAGGCGATGCCCGCGGCCGTGCCCTGACCGATCAGGCACACGCAGCCCGGCGTGTGGCCCGGCGTCTCCATCACGCGAAAGGACGCCGTCCCCACCGTGATGACGTCACCCTCGGCATAGGTCTGGTCGGGACTGGGTGCGTTGTCGTCGTAGGCGCGACCCGTCTCACCCGGCTCGCCCGCATGGCGGGCGCGTTCGGCATCGGCAGGATGGATCACGTAGGTGCCGCCGACCGCCTCCCTGAGCTTCCTGACCCCACCCACATGGTCGCCATGACCATGGGTGGCCGCGATGTACCTGACCCTCACGCCCTCAGGCAGGTGCTCCGCGATGGAGGCGCCTGAGTTGCCGGGGTCCACCACCAGGCACTCGCCCTGGGAGGTGTAGGCGTAGCAGTTGGTCTCGAGCGGCCCCACGACGTACAGCGCGATCTGGTCCCGGTCGTCATCCGTGTCGTGGTCGCGGCGCCCCCCGTCGTGGGAGTCCGCAGGGGTCATGCCCCTTGAGGTGGTGGTTTGGCGTTTGGTCGTATCGTCGGCCATGTTAGTCCCTCCTTCTCTTCATCTGGTTGGCACCCTCCCCTGGCATGATGCGGCGGGCATCGAATACGGAGGGCACGCGGCTCACGACCGTAAGCAGGCCATTGAGCAGCGACGCGTCCGAGATGGCCACGAGAAAGCGCAGGCGTGCGACCCCCTGCGAGGTGGTCTGGGTCGCCGCGGAGAGGATGTTGCCGCCCGCATCGCCCACGGCGATGATGACATCCTTGAGCAGCCCCATCCTGTCCGTGGCCTCGACGACGATCTCCACCTGGAACTCCGTGGCACCCGACGCGTCCCACTCCACGTCCACCATGCGCTCGGGATGCGTCCGCCTGAGCCCGATGGCATTGGGACAGCTCGCACGATGCACCGAGACGCCGCGGCCGCGCGTGATGAACCCAACGATATCATCACCTGCGACGGGATTGCAGCAGTGAGCCAGATGCACCAACACATCGGGATCGCCCATGGCGACGACGCCACAGCTGCTGCGACGGCGTCGGTCGGACGCACGGCGCGCCTGGACGTGCGCGAGCGGCATGTCCTCGCTGATGGCACGCTCCTTGGCCTGTGCCTCGGCCACCTGGCGCTCGCGCTGTGCCTGTTGCTCGGGAGAGCCCTCCTCGAGCACGGCGACCACCTTGTTGCAGGCTGACCTGACGGACGTCTTGCCCGAGCCGATGCTGGCAAGCAGATCATCCACTTGATGGAAGTCCATCTCGCCCGCCACGCGCGCGAGCGCCTTGGTCGTGCGCACGGTGGAGATGCCATAGCCATGCTTGCGCAGCTCGTGCGCCAGGTCGCTGCGGCCCTGCTCGGCGTCGTCGGTCTTGGAGAGCATGGCGAAGTACTTGCGTATCTTGGCCTTGGCCGAGGGGGTTGCCACCAGGCTGAGCCAGTCATGGCTGGGCTTGGAGTTCTTGTTGGTGAGGATCTCCACGCGATCGCCACTCTCGAGATGATACGAGAGCGGCACCACCGACCCGTTGACCTTGGCGCCCACACAGTGGTTGCCCACCTCGGTGTGCACGGCATAGGCAAAGTCGAGCGGCGTGGAGTCGCGACGCAGGCTCATGACCTCGCCCTTGGGGGTGAACACGAAGATCTCGCCCTCGAAGAGGTCCACGCGCAGGTTGTGGAGGAACTCATGGGCGTCCTCCATGCTGTCGTCGTCCACGGTCCAGTCGAGGCTGCGACGAATCCAGTTGATCTGGGAGTCCACGCTCCTGTCGTCCGCGCTCATGCGGCCCTCGGAGTTGCCCGAGCGCTTGTAGAGCCAGTGGGCGGCAATGCCGTACTCCGCCTGGCCGTGCATCTCATAGGTGCGAATCTGTATCTCGATGGGACGTGTGTCGAGCCCAATGACCGTGGTGTGCAACGACTGGTAGCCATTGGGCTTGGGCATGGCGATGTAGTCCTTGAAGCGCCCGGGCAAGGGGTGCCAGAGCGTGTGGACGGCCCCAAGGGCGGAGTAGCAGTCACCCACGGTACGGGTGATCACGCGCAGGGCGATGAGGTCGTGGATGTCCGAGAACTCCTTGCCCTTGCGGTGCATCTTCTGATGGATGGACCACAGGTGCTTGGGGCGGCCCGTGATCTGATAGCTCGAAAGCCCCACGGAGCGCAGCTCGCCATCGAGCGTCTTGATGGCGAGCGCGGTGGCCTCCTCGCGCTGGGCGCGAGAGTCCTGTACCATGCGGGCGACGCGCTCGTACTCGTCCGGCTCGAGGTAGAAGAAGGCCAGGTCCTCGAGCTCCCACTTGATGGAGCTGATGCCCAGACGGTCAGCGAGCGGGGCATAGACGTCCATGGTCTCGCGTGCCTTGAACGTGCGCCGGTCGGCGGGAAGCGCCGCGAGCGTGCGCATGTTGTGCAGGCGGTCGGCCAGCTTGATGATGACCACACGGATGTCCTTGGACATGGCCAGAAACATCTTGCGCAGGTTGAGGGCCTGCTTCTCGTCCATGGAGGAGACCTGGATGGACGTGAGCTTTGTCACGCCGTCCACAAGCTCCATGACGGTGGGACCAAAGAGTCCCTCGAGGTCTCCCAAGGTGGCCGGGGTGTCCTCGACGGTATCGTGAAGCAGCGCCGCACAGATGGGCTCCTCATCCATGTGCAGATCCTGTGCGAGAATGAGCGCCACCTCGACGGGATGGTTTATGTAGGGCTCACCCGAACGCCTGCGTTGGGTGGCATGAAAGCGCACGGCGAAGTCATAGGCAAGGCACACCTGCCTCAGGGCATCGTCATCAAGGTAGGAGCGACACGTCTCCTTGAGGACGCGCCAGTTGTCCGCCTGGGGTGGCGCAAGGCGGGCGCTGTCCGTCCCCCCTGTCATCGTAGTGCCCATCGTGTCATCTACCTCGCACATTTCACTGCGCCCGGGGCCCACCGTGGCCCGCGGGCTAGAGCCGCTGCCCAAAGCTCGGCATGATCGGGCGTGTGATGCGGCGCTCAAGTTCCTCCTGATTACAGGAGAGTACCCAATTTTTGAATGACTCGAACTCGTCATAGGCGGCAAGCCCCGAGAGATAGCGACTCGAATGCTCCAGGCAGGAGCGCCTGGGATGGGGCTCGAGCGTCACCAGGCGACCGTCACCCTCGGGCCGCATCCTCACAAAGCCCAGCTCCTCGAAGATGGCAAGCGCAGATGCGGCCTCGTCAGCCTGCACCCGTAGGCCGGGACGCACCCGCGCCGCGGCCTCTCCCACCTGCTCGGGCGTCAGCACGGCGCCATCTCCCGCGCACAGCCCACGCAGCGCCACGAAGATGTCGCGCAGCAGGTCACGCTGGGGTGCCGCGGCCATGAGGATGGACTCATTGAGGGTCACGTCACGCTGGCAGAAGCACAGGTGGACGAGGGCATCCTCGCCATCCCTGCCGGCGCGGCCACTCATCTGGTTGAACTCGACCGCCCCAAAGGGCAGGTGATAGAGGACCACGTCGCGCACGTCGGGAAGGTTGACGCCTTCGCCAAACGCGCTTGTGGAGACGATGCAGGAGATCTCGCCCGAGCGGAAGGCGCGCTCGATGCGCCCACGCTGAGCCCGTTGCATGCCCGCATGGTAGAAGGCGATGTGGGGGGCAAGGTCGGGCACGCTCTTCCTGAGCGTACGGGCGAGCGTCGAGGCACCAGAGCGACTGTTGACGTAGACGATGGTCTTGTCCCCCGCGGCAACGACGCTGGCAACGGCGAGGTCGCGGTCGCGCACGTGACGCATGTCCCGCACGTGCAGGTTCTCGCGACTCGTGGCATCCACGATGACGCCATCCTCGGGAATGGAGAGGAGGCCCATGAGCTCACGGGCTGCCTCGTCATCCGCCGTGGCGCTGACGGCGAGCACGGTGGGGTCACCCAGCTGCGCAAGCACGGGTGAGAGCTGGGCGTAGGCATCGCGACCGTGCCGCTGTGCCGTGCCCCCGTGGTGCGCCTCGTCCACCACCACAAAGCCAACGCGGCCCGTACGGGCAAAGCGCCCGGCATGGATGGCCAGGAACTCGGGCGTCGTGAGCACGATGGAGCAGGTGCCACAGGACAGTTCGGCAAAGGCCCGGGAGCGCTCGCCGCCGGGCGTCTCGCCCGTGAGCACCCGCACGCCCACGCCAAACGGCGCGAGGCGACCCGCGAGGTGGAAGATCTGATCGGCCACGAGGGCGCGCAGGGGATAGACGAAGATGCTCGCGCGGCCATGGGCAAGCGCCTCGCGCGCGGCATGCAGCTGGAAGATGAGCGACTTGCCGCGCCCGGTCGCCATGACGCATAGGGTGTTCCCTCCCCGCTCGAGACGATCGAGGGCGGCGCGCTGCGCGGGCAGGAGCGGATGCCCGCCGATGAGGGCATGGCGCAGGCAATCCGTGAGCTCGCCTGTGCCCATGGAGGAAAGGCCCTCGGGAACGGCGAGGCGTGACGGCTCGGGCGCGGCGGGCTCGGCCGACGACGCATCAACCGTCGAGACGCCCTGCGGCACCGCACCGTCACGATAGAGGATGTCGTGCACCATGAGCTTGGGCTTGGTGTGGCCCTGCCAGGTCTCGCTGACCGGCTCGAACACGAGGTCGACCACCTCGTCGCATGCGACCGCACGGTTGATGTCGGGCGTGCGGAACATGATGCCCGGTACGCTCGACATGCCATCCGAGGCCAAAAAGCGCAGGTGATTGCCATTGGCACCCACCTTGGAGCGGTTGCGCATGAACACGCTGGGAGCACAGAAGAGCGGCTTCTTGTTGCCCTGGCCAAAGGGCTGCAGGACCTCTAGGGAGTCGATTCCCTCCACCGTCATCTCGTCCAGCGAGACGAGGCCGCACACCTCTCCCCGATCCTCGAAGTCCTCTGCGGGAACCTGGGCAAGCACTTGCCGAAGACGCTCGCGAAACGCATCGAGCCGGGTCACCTCACAGGTGACGCCCACGGCACCGGCGTGGCCGCCAAAGCGCACGAGCACGTCCGAGCACAGGTCAACGGCCTTGAAGAGGTCGACGGAGCCCACCGAGCGCCCCGATCCGCGCGCCACGCCACCCGTGACGGAGAAGACCAGCGACGGCACGTGGTAGCGACTGGCGAGCCTGCTGGCCACGATGCCCTTGACACCCTCGTGCCACCCCTCGCCGGCGACGACGATGGCGCGTTCTCCCTGGTAGGAGGTGTCAACCTTCCTGAAGGCCTCCTCTGCGAGGGACGCCTCGATGGCGCGGCGCTCGGTGTTGATGGCCTCGAGCCGACCCGCGAGCGTGGTGGCCTCGGCGGGATCGTTGGTGTAGAGCAGCTCGAAGGCCACGTTGGTCTCGCCCATGCGCCCCGCGGCATTGAGGCGCGGGATGAGCGAGAAGGGCAGGCTGTCAGCCGTGACCTGCGAGAGGTCAACACGCGCCGTGGCACAGAGCGCCATGATGCCCGGCCTGCCCGTGTTGCGGAGACGTTCGACGCCATCCATGACGAGGGCGCGATTCTCGCCCGTGAGCGACATCATGTCGGATATGGTCCCCAGGCAGGCGAGCTCGGTATAGGGGCGCCACACGGCGGGCCGTCCCCTCCTGCGCCCCAGCTCCTGGAGCAGCTTGAGCGCAACGCCGGCGCCGGCCAGCTCTCGCGAGGGACAGTCCCGCTCGATCTTGGGATCGGCCACGGGCACGCCCTCGGGCACGAGGTCCGCCGGCTCATGGTGGTCGGTGATGACGACATCGATGCCCTGGTCGCGCAGCCAGGCAACCTCCACCTTGGCGGCGATGCCATTGTCCACCGTGATGATGAGCTGGGGGGAGCAGTCACCCACCATGCGCGCGAGGGCAGGGCGCGAGAGCCCGTAGCCCTCGGTGAAGCGATCGGGAATGTAGGGATGCACGTCGGCCCCAAGCTCGGTGAGTCCCAGCGTGAGCAGGCTCGTGGCGCTCATGCCATCCACGTCGAAGTCGCCAAAGACCGCGATGGTCTCACCCGCGTCCACGGCCGCGTCCACGCGATCGGCCGCGGCGGACATCCCCGGGATGACGAGCGGGTCGAGCCAATCGCGCTCGAGGGAGGCGGAGAGGAACGCCGTCACCTCGGCCGGATCGCCCATGCCACGCGCGACGAGGGTGCGCGCCACGATGGGCGAAACGCCGCACGCGGACACGATGCGGCGCTCCGCCTCGGCGTCTGCGGAGAGGATCTCCCAACGCACGCTGTCCCTGATGCCAGGCACGCTAGACGCGCCCCTCGTCGCCGGCGGCGGGGGCGACCGCCGCCCGACCGTACTTGGCCTCGCGCTTGGCCCACTTGGGCTCATGCGTCTTCCAGATGGCAAGCAGGGGACTTGCGACGGCAAAGCTGGAGTACGTGCCCAGAAGCTCGCCCACGAGCATGGCGAAGGCGAAGTCCTTGAGCGTGGCCCCGCCCAGGGCCAGCATGGCAACGACCGGCACGATGGAGGTGAGCGTGGTGTTGATGGTACGGATGAACACCTCGTTGATGGAGTAGTTGGCGATCTGGTAGTACGTGCGGTGCGCGCCGTCATGCAGCTGCTTGGCGTTCTCGTTCATGCGATTGAACTCCACGACCGTGTCATAGAGCGAGTAGCCCATGATCGTGAGCAGCGCCGCCACCACGTTGGGCGTGATGGCAGTCTGCGTCCATGCGTACACCCCGAGGGTGATCAGCAGGTCGTGCAGGAGGGCGACGATGGCCGTCAGCGACATCTTCCACTCGTAGCGCAGCGAGACGTACGCGATGATGAGCACGATGGCCACACCAAACGCCATGGCCGAGGAGCGTGTGACATCGCTGCCCCAGTCGGGGCCGATGGTGGTCACGGTGTAGCTCTCGTTGGCAAGACCAAGGGCGGACGCGGCGGCGGAGGCATGGGCGTTGGCCGTGGCGGGATCCGTCACGTCGGAACGGACCAGGAAGCCGGCGGCAGCATCCGTGACGGTCGTCTGCACGGAGGGGTCGACCTCACCGGCGGCGAGGAGCGCATCCCTCATCTGGGAGATGGTGACGTCGCCAGTGTCATGGAAGTCTATCTCGGAGCCGCCCTTGAACTCGATGCCAAACACGAGACCCCGAAACGCAAGGCCGACGATGGCGAGAACGACGAGCACGGCGGAGAGGCACAGGAAGGTCCTGCGATGGGGCATGAAGCCAAGCTCCTTGGAAAAGTGGCTACGCATGGGCCACGCCCCCCTTCCGAGCCGCGCCCATGCGGGTGCGCTCAGCCTCCTGCAGATCCTGTGCGACGCCCCAGAAGCGAGGGTGGTGCTCGATCTGGCGACGGGCGAGCAGGCGCAGCACCGGCGCCTTGAAGCAGAACATGGTGATGACGTCGCACACGATGCCCAGGGCGAGCGTGAGGCCAAAGCCCTTGACGGAGCCAACGGCCACGAAGAAGAGGGCCAGGGCAGTGACCATGGTGACGGCATCGGCATCAAGCGAGGTCTGGATGCCATGCCTGGCACCCGAGACGGACGCCTGCCGCACCGAGCGGCCCATGCGGATCTCCTCGCGGAAGCGCTCGAGCACCAGGATCGAGGAGTCTGCCGCGGAGCCTGTGGTGAGCACGACGCCAGCCAAGCCCGGCAGGGTGAGCGCAAAGGCCCCAAAGTGCGAGAGCAGGGCCAGCAGACCCAGATAGAGCACGGCGAACACGCCAAGTGAGCCCATGGTGAGCAGGCCCAGGCCATGATAGAAGAGGAACAGGTACACGATGACGATCGCCACGCCGACGGCGATGGCAAAGATGCCCTGGTGCAGGGAGTCCTGGCCGAGCGTGGGCCCCACGACACGACTCTCGGAGTAGGTGAGCGTGACGGGCAGCGACCCCGAGTCAAGCACCGTCTTGAGCTGCTGGGCGTCATCGAGCGAGAAGTGGCCCGTAATGGACACTTGTCCATTGGTGATGGCCGACTGCACCACCGGCGCAGAGTCGATCACGCCATCGAGCACGATGGCGATGCGACCCCTTGTCGCCGCAAGCTCACTCGTGACGTCGGAGAACCTCTTGGTGCCCTCGTCATTCAGCGTGAGGTTGACGGAGTAGCCGCCGCCAGCCTTGGTGTTGTCCTGTGAGATGGTGACGTGCGATATGCATGACCCGTCCATGAAGGGGGTGTAGGTCCCCTCCTTGAGCTCGATGTCCTTCGAGTTGGGGCTGTCGAGGCGCGCAAGGGCGTCGGCATCGCCGATCTGATCCACGCGTACGAACTCGAGGTGACCGGTCTGGCCAAGGGTGTCGATGACCTCGTCGGCATTGGTCGCACCGGGAATCTGGATGAGGATGGAACTCGAGCCCTGCTGCTGCACCGAGGTCTCCGCCGCGCCCAGCGCGTTCACGCGGTTCTGGACGATGGAGGTGGCGGTGACCATGTCGCCCGACGAGGGCGTGCTGCCATCCGCGTTCTGCGCGCGCATGATGACGGACACGCCGCCCTGGATGTCGAGGCCCATGGTGATGCGCTCGCCCAGGGGCGTGAAGCCAAGGACGCATACGCCCAGCACCACGACGAGCACGACGAGCGTGGAGACGTACCTGCGGACCTGTGGGCTCATGCGCCTTGGACCCGAGCCATGATGGGCACCTCCGCCTGCGGCCTTGGCGCCGTCGTCCCCCATCTCCTTCCAGCGGTCGACACCGCTCTTGGCCTTCCTGCGACCCGATTCCCCTGCCATTGGACTCTCCCCGTAGGGGGCTTGCGCCCCACGTCATATGAACCTCGCTATGATACCTCAGTGGAACTTCAGGAGGCCATCAGACAACGGGTCACCACGCTGCGTGCACCAAGGGCCACGCGGCCCCTACCAGTCCTGCGCCGCAGGAAGGCCCTCCCATGTGCTCACGAATGCACCGTAGCGGCCCGAGATGATGGCCTCGCGGGCGCGGCGCATGAGGTCGAGCAGGTAGTACAGGTTGTGCAGCGAGAGCAGGATGGGGCCGAGCATCTCCCTCTGCCTCACGAGGTGGTGCAGGTAGGCCCTTGTGTAGCCGCCCATGCACACCGGGCAGGTGCAGGCGTCGTCAAGCGGGCCACGGTCGTGCGCGAAGCGCGCGTTCTTGAGGTTGAGCCTTCCCTCGCTCGAGAACGCCGTGCCCATGCGTGCCGTGCGCGTGGGCAGCACGCAGTCGAACATGTCGACGCCACACGCCACGCCATGGACGAGCGTCGTGGGGTTGCCCACACCCATGAGATAGCGTGGCTTGCCTTGGGGCATATGCTCGCTGACGAGCGGGGCGAGCGTCTCGAACATGGTCTGGTGGTCCTCCCCCACCGAGTAGCCACCGATGCCATAGCCCGGAAAGTTCCCGCACTCCTCGAGGTGCCTGAGCGAGCGCAGGCGCAGGTCCAGATGCATGCCGCCCTGCACGATGCCAAAGAGTGCCTGGTCGGTGCGGTCGTGCGATCTAAAGCAGCGCTCGGCCCACATGCCGGAGAGCTCCACGGCACGCTCCACGAGGGGACGCGGCGCAGGATAGCCAGGGCACTGGTCAAGCTGCATCACGATGTCCGCACCAAGCCTCTGGGCGATCTCCATGTTGTCCTCGGGAGTCCAGTGCACGTAGGAGCCATCGTAGTCCACGGTGCGAAACGTGACGCCGTCATCGGTGAGCTTGGTGAAGTCGCCGTGGCTGAACACCTGGAAGCCCCCGGAGTCCGTGAGGATGGGTCCATGCCACCGCATGAAGTCGTGCAGGCCGCCCATCTCGGCCACGAGGTCCGCGCCGGGACGCTGCGAGAGGTGATAGGCGTTGGCCAGGATGATCTTGGCACCAAGCTCGCCGAGCTGGCCGGGCAGGATGCCCTTGACCGTCGCCTTCGTGCCCACAGGCATGAAGATGGGCGTGGGAATGTCACCGTGCGGAGTGTGCAGCACCCCTGCACGCGCATGGGTGGCGGAATCCGTTGCCACCACGTCGAAGGTAAACCATCTATGCTCGCCCACGGCGCGCCCCCTCAGCCACATAAGAGAAGCCCGGCACCACGAGGGTGCCGGGCTCAGATGGTACTACCACGCGAGAGCTACTCGGAGAACAGCGCCTCGTCATTGTCCTTGAGGGCAAGGATCGCGTTGAGGGCATCCTGCTCGTCGGGGCCGTCGCACGCAATCTCGACCTTGGAGCCCGTGCCCAGACCGGCAGCCAGAATCATCATGATGGACTTGGCATTGACGGGAGCGGTGCCCTTGTTGAGATCCTTGATGGTGATGGCGCTCTTGTGCTCCTTGGCAACCTGCACGAACTGGGATGCGGGACGAGCGTGAAGACCAGTGGCGCTCACGATAGTGACCTGCTTGGAAACCATAGGAATCTCCTTCTTGTTGGGGGGACGCCACCGAATGTGGGCCCGTGCCGTTTGCCGTTGGATAAAGGGTACACCAAATGCCAATCGAATTCATGCATAAGAGACAGACAATCGAACAATGATTGCACAAGCAACGTTTTTTGGATGGTGAGAAGGTGCCATGCCTGGATTATCCGGGGGCGCACGCCCCGTCAGGTGGCACGTGCGGTAGACTCTTGCGTGCGGGCGTACGATGCCTTTGGTATGACGACACAGGGAGCACTGGGTACGAGGGGAACGCATGGCTGAGGAGCCCAATCGCATGGATGGCATCACCGACGAGCCCGGTGGGGGCGCAGACCCCCAGGGTGGCGCACTCGAGTCGCTCCGAAGGGGCATCTCGGCCATCCAGAGCGTGCACGAGGCCACTCGTCAGCACGCGGATGCCCGCAATGCCTCCAAGCAGCTGAGCGACCAGATCGCCGCCGACACCAAGACGCTCGAGCATCGTGAGCAGATCGATCGCGACTTTGCATCCATCGTGAGCGAGCAGGAGGCAGAGCGCGCCAAGGCATCTGCCGCACTGGCAGGCGCCCGGAGCACCGCACAGCAGCTCGAGGAGACCATCGCCTCCCTCAACGACCAGCTCGCGAGGATGAAGCAGGACCATGAGGAGTCGCTGCGCCCCTACCGCGAGCTCATGGAGTCCGCGAAGGGGCGCTCCGATGACGCCGCGCGCTCCCTCTCCGAGGCACGCCGTGCGGTCAAGGCCGCCGAGTCCCAGGTGGCCGACAGCGCCAAGCATCGGGAGCAGCGCATCGCCACGGCCAACCGCGCGGCGGACAACGCCCAGGATCGCCTACGCCGCGTCGAGGCGGAACTCACCAGCCTGCAACGCGATCCCTCCTCCTCCCCGTCCGCCGTCTCCAAGATGCAGAGCGAGCTGGTAAGCGAGCAGGCGCACCTTGGTTCCGCGCGTGACGAGGTCGCCCGCGTGACCGAGGAGTGCCGGCGCCTCGTGGATAACGCCCAGACGCACCTGTGGACGCAGCGCCAGTCTCTCGAGACCATCGAGAACAAGGCCAACCAGGCCAAGGAGGAGGCGACGACGCATCGGGAGGAATACGAGCGACTCTACAACGCCGCCATGGACGAGGAGAAGGCCCTCTCCGACCGCATTGCGCAGGAGCGCGCCAATCAGGCGGGTGCCCAGCGTGATGCCGACGATGCCCAGCGGCGTGTCGATGCCGCAGACGAACGGCTCTCCGAGGCACGCGAGATTCACACCACGCCCCAGGTGACGGCGGCGCTCCGCGACGCCATCGCGGCCAACAGGCGACAGCTTGACGTGCTTGCAGCCGAGATCGATCGGTTGGCCGGGAGGGAGCAGGCGCTGCGGGACCAGACGCGCCGCCAGCGCTACGTGGTGTTTGGCATCGCCGCTGCCGCCATCATCCTCATCCTGCTGGTGGTCTGGCTCCTCACCCTCATCCTCTAGCGCCGCACGCTAGAGGATGAGCATGGCATCGCCAAAGCTCAGGAACCTATAGCGCTCGTCCATGGCCGCCTGATAGGCACCCATGATCTGCTCGCGCGTGGCAAAGGCCGAGACCAGCATCATGAGCGTGGAGCGTGGGGCGTGGAAGTTGGTGATCATGGCATCCACCACGTGGAACGTGGAGCCCGGCATGAGATAGAGGTTGGTGGTGGCGTCCCTGCGCTCCACGATGTCGCCCCGCCCCCGCATGCGCGCGGAGTCCGCCGCATCCTCAAAGCGCTGCGCGACGCAGGCGGGCTCAGAGGTGGTGACGTCTGCGGCGAAGGCGCTTTCCAACGAGCGCACCGAGGTGGTTCCCACGGCAATCACGCGATGGCCCGCCGCCTTGGTGGCATGCGCGGCATCCACGACCTCCTGTGAGACGTGATAGCGCTCGGTGTGCATCACGTGCTGGGTGGGGTCGTCCTCATCGACGAGACGGAAGGTGTCGATGCCCACCTCCAGCTCGACGGTCGTCCAGTCGACACCCCTGTCCCCGATGCGCTCGATGAGCTCGGGCGTGAAGTGCAGCCCCGCCGTCGGTGCCGCCGCGGAATGCTCCTCGTGCATGGCGTAGACGGTCTGATACCTCTCGGGGTCCCCCTCGTACTCGGTGATGTAGGGCGGCAGAGGCACATGCCCGGCCTTGTGGATGGCCGCATCGAGCGTGAGGCCACCCGCTGGCTCGAAGCGCACGAGGCGCCCACCCCGGTTGTCGTCCAGATAGTCGATGACCTCGCCGATGAGCACAACGGGCCGGCTCAGCGGAGCGTGAACGCCCCCCTCGTGGTACTCGATGCGCGCGTTCCGCTTGAGGCGCTTGCCCGGCTTCACGAGACACTCCCACACATGGCCGAGGGCATCCAGGTCCTCGCGCCGCTTGAGCAGGAGCGTCTCGGCGACGCCGCCCGTACCCTGCTTGTGGCCCATGAGACGGGCCGGCAGCACGCGGGTCCTGTTGGCCACCAGTAGGTCGCCGGGGTCAAGATAGTCGATGACGTCCCTGAAGCGCCCATGCTTGATGGAACCGTCCTTTCGATCGAGCACGAGCAGGCGGCAGGAGTCACGCGGCTCCACCGGCTCCTGGGCAATGAGCTCATCGGGCAGTGGATAGTCAAAGTCGTCGGTACGCACGGGTTCCTCCATGGTTGTCGATCGTTGGCGCACCAGGGACGTGCGTCGGCATGAGCCTCACGAGGCGAAGGCCGGGCCGACAGAGCGGCGCGTAGCCTTCTGGGCCTTGCGCGCGTCGCGCGCCACGTGCCGCTCGAGGGCCGCCTCGGCAGCCGAGAAGCGACAGCCGCAATAGCTCTGGCGATACATCCCCAGCGCCCGGGACTCGCGCGTCGCCTCGGAGTAGTACGGACGGAAGTCGCGCCACACGGCCGTGAGGCCATATGCGGAAGCCAGCGACCGCAGCACGTCCCCACAGACGTCGAAGAGCTGATAGGGCGAGACGGCCAGCGTCGTGGAGATGTGTGTGAGCCCCCGGTTCTGGGCCACGCGACAGCTCTCGGCCAGGCGCAGCGCATAGCACGTCCGACAGCGACGGGCGCGGTCGAAGCCGGCGGGTGCCACGACACGCTCCCAGGCACCGCGGTCATCCCCCGCCACGATCACCTCCACCCGCGCCACATCGTGCGCCCAGCTCCTGAGCGTCTTCAGGCGGCGGTCGTGCTCGGCCAGGGGCTGAATGTTGGGGTTCGTCCAACAGATGGTAGGCTCGAACCCCTCCGCCCGCAGGAGCCGTATGGGCTCCAGGGAGCACGGGCCGCAGCAGGCGTGCAGCAACAGTGGGATGCGTTCGCTCTGTGTCATGGTACCTCACCCCCCCCCCGTGTCATCCGTCCGTTCAACGGATTGTAGGCCATACGCGTCCGCCGTGTCGCGCTACCATGGGGTCATCGTGGAAAGGGGTCATCATGCAACTTGAGGTCAGGTTGGACGAGCAAGGCTTTCTGCCGGATGCCTTTGCGAAGCACGCTCCCTCTTCCAACAGGGTGGATGGTACGCCCACGCGTTCGTTTCCCTTTGACGTAACCGACATCCCTACGGCTGCGAGGGCTCTGGCGATCGCGTTCATCGACTACGATTCCATCCCGGTCTGCGGCTTTGCCTGGATTCACTGGACCGCCGCGCTTAGGCTGCCCCCGGAGGGGGGCGGGCGACTTCTCGTGCCCGAGAACGCCTCCAACCTCCAGGCCTTTGGTATGGTGCAGGGGCGCAACTCGTCTGCCGCGGCGCGGGGCGAGGCGGGCAACCCACAGGTGGCCCATCGCTACAACGGTCCCCAACCTCCGGACGGGGCACATGTCTACACGCTCTATGTCCACGCCCTGGACGACATGCCCACCCTTAGGGAGGGATTCTGGGCAAACAAGCTGGTCTGGGCCATCAAGGGACATGTGCTCGCCACGGCGCGGGCAGACCTGCCGGCACGCGCATAGGGACACAGGGGGCAACATCCCCGCCACCGGACCTAGCCCGTGCGTCCTGTGCGCATCGCTCCGCGCGTGTCTCCCTGGAGGCACCCTTCTCCATCCGTGTGGGTGCCGATCGATTCGTGTGGGTGCCTTTCTCCCGAGGGGAGCCGACGCATCCGCAGGTCGCAAAACCTGCCTTGGGAGAAGGGCACCCACACGAGGCACATGCGACCGGCCGCCGCACACCGTGCTACGATGTCGTTGGAAAAGCGACGCACACGGCTCACATGCGCACCCCCCCCCGCACCACTAAGGAGTGGATATGGCACCACAGAGCACCCCTCCCAGCGACAGGGGACTCTCCCCCCAGACGGCAGCGGCACGCCACAGGCGTCGCCAGCTGCTCGCACGTACATCCGGCTACGAAGAGGCCGCCGAGCATGCCGTTGCCCACATGCCCGCCTGGGCACGCGAGCACCTCCCGGCACTGCGCACCTCAAGGCTTCTCTCCGGTCTCACCGATGCCCAGATCGCCACCGCCCTCCCCTGCCTGGGCGCACAGCCACGTCACGTGACGCAGGGCGAATACCTGCTGATTGCCGGAGACGTCGTCACCCGCATCTATGTGATCCTGGAGGGTGGCGTCAACATCGTGCAGGAGGATTGGTGGGGCAATCGCAACATCATCGCCGACGAGGGCCCGGGCGATTCGTTTGCCGAGGCCTATGCCTTCACGCCCCAGCAAGTGGGCATTTCGGTCATCGCCACGCAGCCCACGCTCATCGTCTCGCTTGAGGCCAACGCCGTCATCTCGACCTGCAGGGCCACCTGCCCCTTCCATGCGCACCTTATGGAGAACCTCGTGCGAGCCCTGTGCGAGCGCAACCTTCGCCTCAATGACAAGCTCTCATATCTCTCCCAGCGCACGACGCGCGAGAAGCTCCTCACCTACCTGGTCGCCCAGTCACGTCGTGCCGGCAGCACGAGCTTCAGCATTCCCTTCGACCGCCAGCAGCTTGCGGACTTCCTCTCCGTCAACCGCAGCGCCCTCTCCACCGAGCTGGGAAAGATGCGCGACGAGGGCCTCCTGGAGTTCAGGCGCAACACGTTCACGTTGCATCTCCCCACATCGGGCGCGCACTAGCAGGAGTGCCAACAAAAGCGGGGAGCAGCCCGAGGGCCGCTCCCCACCCATGACCCTGACAAGGGCGAACGAGGCTAGCTCCAACCCTTGCCCTCGGAGCCAAACTCACGGATGAGTTCCTTGGTGCGCTCGACGATGGCAGTGCGGCCAGGCTTGAGGAGCTTGCGGGGATCGTAGCCCTTGCCCTCCTTGTCCGCGCCACTCTCGATGTACGTGCGGGTGGCCGCGGCGAAGACCAGCTGGAGGTCGGTGTTGACATTGACCTTGGAGACGCCCTCGGAGATGGCCCTCTGGACCTGGTCCACGGGGATTCCGCTTCCCCCATGAAGGACGAGCGGCAGGTCGCCCGTGAGGGCCTTGATCTCGGCGAGGCGCTCGAAGGAGAGGCCGGCCCAGTTGGCGGGATAGATGCCATGGATGTTGCCGATGCCGCAGGCAAGGAAGTCGACGCCCACATCCGCGATCTGCCTGCACTGCTCGGGGTCGGCGAGCTCGCCCTGCGAGGTCACGCCATCCTCGGTGCCACCGATGCCGCCGACCTCGGCCTCGACGGAGAGGCCCTTGTTGTGGGCCGCCTTGACGACCTCAGTGGTGCGCTGGAGGTTGGTCTGGAAGTCGGGCTCGTGCGAGCCATCGTACATGACGGAGGTGAAGCCCGCGTCGATGCACTTGAAGACATCCTCGTAGGTACCGTGGTCGAGGTGCAACGCCACAGGCACCGTGATGTCCTTGGCCTCGACGAGGTCCCTCACGATATCGGCGACGATCTTGAAGCTGGTCTGCCACTTGGCGGCGCCGCTCGTGCACTGGATGATGACGGGAGACTGGAGCTCCTCGGCAGCATCGAGGATCGACGTCGCCCACTCGAGGTTGTTGGTGTTGAACGCGCCCAGGCCATAGTGGCCCCTCTCCGCGCTCTGGAGCATAGCGGTAGCGTTGACAAGCATATGTACCTCCATCTATTGGGATGATACGGCCAGCCACATCATACCTCAGCTCATTTGGGCCGAGTCGCTGATATCGTGAAATTATGGGGCGTCTGGCCCCGAACCGCATGCGAGGGGTAAAGATATCAGCCAGAGCGGTGATTGGAAAGGGTGACACGTCTTGACAAGCCTCAGGTCAGACAGTGATACGCAGGATGATGGACGGGAGGAGGAGAAGCAGACGGTTCTCAGCGAGGTCTCCTTCTCCGCGATTGCGGCAAGTGGACTCGCAGCCATCGTATCGTTTCTCCTCTCGTCCCAGATAGGTCTCACGGGATCGCTCATTGGCGTGGGCGTTGCCGCTGCGGCATCCGCCCTCGCATCCCAGGTGTTCAAGTCGGTCTTTTCCAAGTCGGCAGAGAGGATACGTGGTAACCTCGCCAGCGACGGTGGCCCAGCAGGCAATGGGGACTCCTCATCTCCCGGCGGCCGCACCCGACACACCGACGCGGCGGCGGACGTCACCACCGTACGCACCGCCCCCCTCGCGGGCACATCCACGCAGGGCGCCTCGGCCAATGCCCCGCAGGCACAGAAGGCAGGGATGGGCACGACCCCCGTTGCGCCCCAGCGCCTGCGTGTCGCCTCCGAGAAGCGCCGGCAGCTGCTGCTGCGCCGTCGCATAGCCATCGCCACGGCCATCGTGGCGGTCGTGGCCGTGGCGATCTACGCCATCCTCGTCAACGCGGCGACGGCCGGCAGGGGCATCGGCACCACCCCCGGTCGCACCACCGTGGAGGAGCAGCAGAAGAGCACGCCATCCACTTCCTCCCAGACGGAGGAGAAGATGGCTCCCAACAGGCAGGAGGCCCCCACGGGAGACGGCTCGACCACGGAGGGCACTGGTTCCTCCACCGAGGGCGACTCCTCCTCGACGGGTGGCACGACCGGCGGCTCCTCTACGGACGCGAACGGCTCCAATGGCAACTCCACCGGTTCTGGCGACTCCACCGGTGGTTCTGGCGGATCCGGCACTACGACGGGCGACAAGGGAGGGAGTGGCAGCTCCAACGGATCTGGTGGCTCGAGCGGCGATACTACGAAGAAGCAGGACGGCGGCTCCAATACGGGTGGCTCGGGTAGCGGGGGATCCACGGGAACCACCAGTGGCCAACAGACGAGCACGAACGGCCAAGGCGGCACCAGCAGCGGTTCCCCGAGCTCCTTCAGCAGCAGTGCGAACAGCTCGCACTAGCCTTCGTCCCAGGACGCGTCCATAACGCATGTCCCGTGGGTGCCGCACAGTCGCCGCACCCACGGGACATGATCCGCCACCAGCGCTCACAAGGAGGGAGGATGGCATGGGAGCGCCGGACGCCCTACAGCTGACGCAGGGCGTCCACGAGGGCGACCTTGCCCTCGGTCCTCTCGTCCTTCATCTTGATGACGCGAGCCGGACAGCCAGCAACCACGGCAGCTGCGGGGACGTTCTCCACGACGACGGCACCAGCCGCCACGACGGCGCCCTCGCCCACATGGACGCCTTCGATGACAACGGCGTTGGCCCCCATCATGACGTTGTCCTCCACGATGACGGGCGTGGCGCTCGCCGGCTCCACGACGCCGGCGAGCACGGTACCCGCGCCGATGTGACAGTGGTCCCCCACTATGGCGCGGCCGCCCAGGACGGCACCCATGTCGATCATGGTGCCGGCACCGATGTGCGCACCGATGTTGATGACGGCCCCCATCATGATGACCGCGCCATCGCCGATCTCCACCTTCTCGCGAATGAGCGCGCCCGGCTCGATGCGGGCGTTGATGCCCTTGAGATCGAGCAGGGGCACGCCGGAGTTGCGCCGGTCGTTCTCGAGCATCACGTCCACGATGCGACCGTCCGCCCGGGCCTCCTCGAGCACCGGGCCAAGCTCCCCCCAGTCGCCAAAGACGACCTTGCTCGTATTGTCACCAAAGACGTGCGAGCCCTGCGGGTAGTTGACCAGCGCGCCGGGCGTCTCCCTCACATAGGCCTTGACCGGCGTCTTCTTGGGTGCTGTGGCAATGTAGGCGATAATCTCCCGTGCGTCCATGGGCACATGTCCTTTCCGTCAGCCAAACATGAGGTCATCGAAGGTGTAGGAGCCCGCGGGGCGGCTCACCAGGCGCTTGGCCGCCGCGAGGGCACCCATGACGAAGATCTGGCGGCTCGTGGCACGATGCGTGAGCACGACCTCCTCGTCCGGGCCAAAGAAGTGGACCTCATGGGTCCCAGCAACCGTACCGCCGCGCAGGCTGTGCACGCCGATCTCACGCGGGGGACGAGCGCCCACGAGGCCCTCCCGGCCGTGCGTCACCGTGCAGGCACCCTCGGGATCGACGGCCGCAAGCAGCAGATTGGCGGTGCCTGAGGGGGCATCCACCTTCTGGTTGTGGTGGGTCTCCACTATCTCGATGTCAAAGTCCCCGAGCGCACGGGCCGCCTCCGCGGCGAGGCGCCGCACGACGGCGACGCCAAGCGAGTAGTTGGCCGACCAGATGACGGGAGCCACCTCGCCCAGGCTGCGGATGGAGGCAAGCTCGCCCTCGTCAAAGCCCGTGGTGCCGCTTACGAGGGCGGCATGCGTGCGCCTCACGTAGGCCAGCGTGTGGGACAGCGATGCCCTGTTGGAGAAGTCGATGGCCACGTCCGCGGCGGGTGCGGCCTCGTCCAGCTCGGCACAGTTGTCCACGTCGTAGGTGCCCAGCAGCTCGAACGTGCCGTCAGCCGCCAGCGCGTCCGCCATCAGCCGACCCATGCGACCACCGCCGATGAGCACCGCCGTCCTCGTGTCGTCTGCCATGAGATGCCCTCCCTATTCCGCCGCAATGAGGCCACGGTCGGCGAGCGCAGCGTAGAGACGCTCGCGGCTCGCGTCGGCCAGGGGCCACAGCGGCTGTCGATAGCTTTCCGTGATGAGGCCCATCCTGGCCAGTGCGGCCTTCGCGGGGATGGGGTTGACCTCGCAGAAGAGCGCATGGATGAGCTCCAAGTTGTCCAGCTGGATCCTGAGCGCACCTGCGGCATCGCCCGCCTGCCACCGTGCGACCAGCTCATGCACCGTGGCAGGGGCAACGTCGGCCCACACGGAGATGACGCCCGAGCCGCCCAGGGACAGGATGGGCACGACCATGTCATCGTTGCCGCTGAACATGCGGAAGTCGTCGCTCACGTACCGCGCCGCCATCGTGGCATAGGCGATGCTGCCCGACGCCTCCTTGAGACCCCAGGCGTTGGGGTGCGCGGACAGGCGCGCCAAGTTGCGCTCGCTGATGGAGCAGCCCGTGCGCCCAGGGATGTTGTACAGGATGCAAGGCACGTTGACGGCATCGAGCACGGTCTTGAAGTGGTGATAGATGCCGTCCTCGTTGCTCTTGTTGTAGTACGGCGTGATGAGCAGCAGGCCGTCCACACCCAGCTTCTGCAGGCCCAGGCTCTTGCGCAGCGACTCGTCGGTGGAATTGGAGCCCGAGCCACCGATCACGGGGATGCGTCCCGCCACGCGCTCGACCACGAGGCGAGCGACGTCGAGGTCCTCCCTGTCGGTCATGGTGCTGGACTCGCCCGTGGTGCCCAGCACGAGGATGCCATCCGTGCCGTTCTCCAGGTGGAAGTCCACCAGACGCCCCAGGGCATCGAAGTCGACGGAGCGATCCTCCTTGAAGGGCGTGACGAGGGCCACGATCGATCCCGTGAGCTTGGTCATTTCCATGTGAGCCTCCTTCGAGAGGGTTCCTGCGAATGCGCGTGCGTACCGCACGGGAAGGCGCCCCTAGGGGCGCATGGGTGTTCGCGTGGGCAGACGCTCGTATACGGGCAGCACGTCAAGCGTGGAGAAATAGTCCGCAGGCGTCTCGGCACGGCGGATGAGCTCCACCCTGTCATCCTCCTTGAGCAGGAGCTCCGCCGAGCGCAGGCGGCCATTGTAGTTGTAGCCCATGGAGTGGCCATGGGCGCCCACGTCGTGGATGTAGAGGAGGTCGCCCACCTCGACCTCGGGAAGCGGCCGGTCGTTGGCGAGGCGGTCCGCGTTCTCGCACAGCATGCCCACCACGTCGTAGCGGCGGCACGCGGGCTCGTCCTCCTTGCCCATCACGGTGATGTGGTGGTAGGCATCGTAGAGCATGGGACGCATGAGGTTGGCCGCACAGGCATCGACGCCCAGGTAGTGGTGGTAGGTGTCCTTCGTGTGAATCACCCGTGTGACGAGGGCACCATAGGGGCCGGTCATGAAGCGCCCAAGCTCGCAGGCCAGGCGCACATCGCCCATGCCCGCCGGCACAAGCAGCTCATCGAATGCCTGGTGCACGGCCGCGCCGATGGCCAGGATGTCGTTGTCCTCGTCCTGTGGCCTGTAGGAGATGCCCACACCGCCCGAGAGGTTGACGAACCCCACCGTGATGCCGCACTCACGCCGCACGCGCACGGCCAACCCAAAGAGGGTGCGCGCAAGCGCCGGATAGTAGCCCATCCCCAGGGTGTTGGACGCGAGCAGCGCATGGATGCCCAGCTCCGTGACGCCGCGCTCGGCGAGCATGCGGGCCGCGGCGAGCAGCTGCACCTCGGTGAGGCCAAACTTGGCGTCCTCGGGCGCGCCGAAGATGCCGTTGGCGAAGGCGAAGCTGCCACCCGGGTTCACCCGCAGGCTCACCGTGGCGGGGTACGCGCAGCCCACCGCCTCCACGGCGGCGTCGAGGGCCTCGACATGCGTGATGTCATCGAGGTTGATGGTGGCCCCCAGGCGCAGGGCATGCTCGAACTCGCCGGTCGGTGTGTCATTCGACGAGAACATGATGTGACCGCCGGTGATGCCCATGGCCTCCACCAGCAGCAGCTCCGTCTCGCTGGAGACGTCCACACCCCAGCCATCCGCGGTGACGAGGTCGATGATGGCGGGATTGGGGGTGGCCTTGACGGCAAAGTACTCGCAAAAGCCGGGACTCCAGGAGAAGGCCTCCCGCACGCGCGCTGCGTTGGCGCGTATGCCCGCCTCGTCGTACAGGTAGAACGGCGTGGGATAGCGCGCAGCGATGGCCTCGAGCTGCCCGACCGATGCGAATGGGACCTTGTGTGACACGCTTGCTCCCCATCGTCCTCGCTGCGCTCAAGCACCCGCCGGACGCGGGGATAGCTCAACCGCAGAGTTCCCTGCAGACAGTCCCGTGGGTGTTCCCCGCGGACCCACCGCCCCACCGTACCCGGCAGGGCGATTCGGCGGCTTGGCCTTTGCGTGGGGTCCCTGCCCGCCGGCTCGCCCATGCGTCATCCGTTCCGCACCTCTATCGCTTGAGCTGATTGTACGGCGCACGGCCGCGCGCCGCCACCCCGTAACCAGATGGAATTGTGGGCGCATGCCAAGCGCGCACCCGTTCTCGCTAGAATGGCACAAGAGACGGAGGCGCCCCATGACCATCCACGAGCCCACGATCGAGCTGCTCACTCGCTACCGGCGTGACCTGCATCAGATTCCCGAGGTCGACTTCGACCTACCCGAGACCCTCACCTACGTGCGTGACGTGCTCGAAGGCATCGCACGCGAGACGAACGGACACCTGGAACGCGAGGTCGTGCGCCTCGTCGAGCCATGCCGCTCGACCATCTGCTGCATCTTCGACCGCGAAAGCGAGCATGCGACGGCCATCCGCTCCGACATGGATGCCCTGCCCGTGACGGAGCGCACGGACAGCCCCTTCGCCTCGCGCCATGCGGGCAGGATGCACGCCTGCGGCCACGATGGCCACATGTCCATGGTGCTAGGCCTGGCGGGATGGCTGGCCCTTCACCTTGGGGAGCTGCCGCACACCGTGGTGCTCGTGTTCCAGCCTGCCGAGGAGACCACCGGCGGGGCCAAGGTGGTCTGCGAGTCCGGCATCCTCGACGAGCTGTGCGCCGATCGCATCTTTGGCTTCCACCTGTGGCCTGACCTGCCCCACGGCCAGGTGGCCAGCCGCCCCGGGCCACTGCTTGCCGCCGCCAACGAGACCACCGTCACCGTGAGGGGCCGCGCCTCCCACATCGCCAGGGCCGAGCAGGGAGCAGACGCCCTGCTCGCCGCCTGCCATGTCGTGGATGCCTGCTACGGCTACATGGACGAACGCCAGGCCGAAGAGCCCTGCCTCCTCAGATTCGGGCACATGACGTCGGGATCCGTACGCAACCAGATCAGTGACGCAAGCCGCATCGAGGGGAGCCTGCGCACATTCTCGATTGCCATGGGCGAACGCTGCCGCCGCGAGCTGCCCGAGTGCGCCGAGCGCGCGGCGGAGCTCCTGGGCTGCACGGCTGAGGTCGGCTTCTCCGAGGGCTACCCACCCGTCGTGAACGACGAGGGACTGTTCGGGAAGGCTGCCGTCGTGCTCCCCGACCTCGGGGACGTCCCCAAGCCGTTGCTCATCGCCGAGGACTTCGCCTGGTACCAGCGGTGCTTGCCCGGTGTGTTCCTGCTGCTTGGCACGGGAACGGGCATACCGCTGCACTCCGACACCTTCGCCTTTGACGAGGCCGTCCTCATGCGTGGCGTAGAGGCATACGAGCGGCTCGTCATGCTGGCGTAGCCGTGGATGGCCTCGCAGCGCGCCTGCGGGTGAGAGGAGCGACCATCAGCGCCCCGCCGCCAGGGACGAGCTGGGGACATGGTCCGGGAATGCGTCGGGCTTGCTGAAGTACTGGAACCAGGTGATGTTGGTGTCCCAGCCCTCCCCCGTCTCCCGGTCCACCAGGCCGAAGCCGTTGTTGGCCTCATCATCGGGATCAGTGGGCTTATTGGTCCACTTAAAGAACTGGGAATAGGTATCCAGCTCCTCCTCGGTGGCATCGGTGGGATAGTCCTTCGTTGGCGGCTTGGGGGTTATGTCCTCGTTGGTCGTACAGCGCCTCCGAGATGCGCTGGAAGCTGGCGCCCTCCCGCGCGCCGGCCTGCAGGGCGACGTCCTGCATGCGGCCGAAGCCCCATCGCTCTTCCTCGAGCGCACCTTCCAGCGCGCGCTCCCGTGCCGCCAGCTCGTCGATCTCGGCGTCATGGCGCGCATCAAGGCGCCTGCGCCTCATGGCGTGCGAGCGCTCGAAGGCCCCGTCCACTGCCATCGCCATCACATCACCTGGGGCTTGCCAGGCACGCCACGATCATGTCGCTCTCCCAACGCAGCCGAAAGGCTGCCTCCCAGGATCGAGTCCGCAAGCGCCCTGTCCACATCACCCAAGGTGCTGCCAATCTGCAGCAATGCCTGTGCGTCCCTCGAGAGGACGTCATCCCAGGCTCCCAGGGCAGAGGTGATGCCGTCTGCCACCCCATCGTGGGCGGCGCCCGAGCCAGGAGCATCCTCGGTGATGGCTTGCAGGGTCATACTGGAATACTCGGACTCGCCCTGCGAAAGCGCGTTCCGTGCGGACTCGCTCACCGTGGGGCTCGATGAGATCTCTTCCGCCATATCCACCATCCACCCTACACATCACATGGATAGTCTGCATGACGTAAAGGCATATGCCAACTTCTGCTGAGTTGATCATACCCTATGCGTGCGATACCCTGTCAACGTCAAAATCGGTGCAGTGCAGGCAGGGCTCTCCCGAAGGGTGCCGTCTCGGAAAGTCCTACGGCAGTTCTGCCACAAACCTGCCCAGCCGCCCCAGCCCCTCCACCAGGGTCTGCTCGTCACAGGCATAGCTGATGCGCACACGGCCCTCGCCACCAAAGAAGGCACCCGGCACGAGCGCCACGCCCGCCTCGCGGATGGCGCGCTCGCAGAACTCCTCGCTCGAGAGGCCCGACCCGCTCACGTCCGGAAAGGCGTAGAACGCCCCCTCCGGCCGCACGACGGGAAGGCCCATCCGCCCAAGGTGACCCAGCGTCAGCTCGCGCCGACGCTCGTAGCTCTCGCGCAGTGCCGTCACGTCCGTCGCGAGCGCGCGCACGGCCGCGTCCTGCGTGAACGCCACCACACTCGAGACGGCGTACTGATGCACCGTGGCGATATGCCGTACCAGCTCCTTCGACGCACACAGCCACCCCAGGCGCCAGCCCGTCATGGCGTAGGGCTTCGAGAAGCTGTTGACCACCACGGTGCGGTCGGCCAGCTCGGGATGGCGTTGGGCAAAGCCCTGGTAGGCATCGGTATAGACCAGCCGGTCGTACACGTCATCGCAGATCACGTAGACGCCCCGCCGCGCCGCGACGGCAGCCACCGCATCGAGGCTCTCGGCCGAGAGCACGCAGCCGGTGGGGTTGTTGGGCGAGGTGAGCACGATGGCCTTCGTGCGCTCGCACACGCAGGCGGCCAGGGCCCCGCCATCGATCTGGTACCCGCATGCCGTGGTGTCCAGCGGGCGCGGCGTAGCGCGGCACAGCGCCACGATGGACTCGTACAGCACGAAGGCCGGCGTGGGGATGACGACCTCGTCGCCGGGGTTGAGCATCGTCACCAGCGTGGCGAAGAGGGCCTCGGTGGCGCCGCTCGTGACGACGACCTGGTCGGGGGCATACACGAGCCCCCGCTCCCCCATGGCATGCGCGATGGCCTCGCGCAGCTCGGGGTAGCCGTTGTTGGGTGGGTAGTGGGTCTTGCCCGCCGCGAGGCTCTCGCCCACCCGCGCACGGATGGGGGCGGGCGTGTCCTCCCCCGGCTCGCCCAGCGTGAGGGAGATGCACCCCGGCGTGGCGGCGGCAAGCGACGAGAAGCGGCGGATGCCCGAGGGCTGGAGCGCGAGGGCGGCGGTGTTGAGCGTGAGGGACATGGTGCCTCCAAGACGGGCAGGTGGGAACCGAGGATACGTTGACGACATCTTTAAACTGTACGTTTCCGTCATGGTACTCATGTGCCAACTGGGCTTTTCCAAAGAACATCAACGAAAACGTATACTTTAAGCGACATCCCCATGTAGGGGCCTGGCAAATGCTCACCCGAGCAACTCCAGCACCGCCCGCTTGGCGGCGAGGAAGTCCCCCGTGAGGGCAAACTCCGCCGCGCTCATGCCCGCGGCCGGCCGCGGCACCACGACCTCGCCAGCCATCTGCGAGGGGATGCCCTCCGTGGGAGAGCCCGCCAGCACGTAGACCCTGCTCGCCATCGTGACGGCCTCATCCACGTCGTGCGTGATCGCCAGTGTGGCAAGGCCCAGCTCATGGGCCATGTCACCGTACCAGCTCCGCATGTCCGCACGCGTGAGGGCATCCAGCGCCGAGAACGGCTCGTCCAGCAGCAGGACGGAGTTGCCCATGAGGTACGTGCGCAGGAAGGCCGCGCGCTGGCGCATGCCGCCCGAAAGCTCGCTTGGCCAGCAGCGCTCCGCCCCCGCAAGGCCGAAGCGCGCGAAGAGCGGCTTGGCCCTCCCGTGGGCCTCGTCGCGCGGCATGCCTGCCAGCACGAGCGGCAGGCACACGTTGTCGATGATGCGCTTGCTGGGCAGCAGCAGGTCCTTCTGCAGCATGTAGCTCACACGGCCGGGCATGCCCGTGACATCCTCGCCCGCGAGCAGCACGCGTCCCTCCATCGGCCGCGAGAGTCCCGAGAGCGCATGCATGATGGTGGTCTTCCCACAGCCGGAGCGCCCCACGAGGCACACGACCTCGCCAGCTCCCACACGCAACGAGATGTCCCGCACCACCACATGGGCGCCCCCGTCCCACGAGAGCGTGAGACGCTCGGCCGCAAGGGCGGGGGCGACCACCTGTGACGCAGCCGTATCGTGGGCTCCGTCCACCCTAGTCGTCCAGGTAGTCGTTGGTCCAGCCGGCATTCACGTCCAGTTGGTTCTCGACCAGGTCGTTGTCATTGAGCCACTGGAAGTAGCGGGCCCAGCGATCCCTGTCGAAGACGCCCCAGCTGGGCGCATCGTCAACGTATCTGCCCGCCAGGTACGTGGCGCTCGCATGCGTCAGGTCGCTGTCCAGCTCGGGCACCTCGGCACACAGGATGTCCGCCGCGCCGCTCGGATCATCGACGGCCATCTGGTAGCCCCTCGTGGTGGCGCGCATGAAGGCCCTCACCACGTCGGCGTTGCCGCGCGCAAAGTCGGGGTTGACCACGATGACGGGCGTGTAGAAGTCGAAGATGTCATCCACGGAGATGTACGAGAAGTAGTTGACGTCATACCCCTGCATCTGCGCCTGCTGCAGCTCCCAGCCCTCATAGACCGAGACGCTGTCGTACATGCCCGCCTTGAGTGCGCTCGTGGGGTCCTCGTCGGAGACGGGCACCATCTGCACGAGCGAGTAGTCGCCGCCATCGTCCTCCACGAGGGTCCTGATGGTCGCCTGCTCGACGGGCATCTGTGACGTGCCGAAGCTGTGGTGCTCCATGCCCTTGGGGCTCGTGATGCCCAGCTCCTTGGGGCTCATGATGCCCGCCGTGTCGTGCTGCAGGATGGCCGCAACGGCCAGAAGCGGCGTGTCGGGCGAGCTGGAGAGCACGTTGGCGATGTAGTCCTGGAAGCTCACGCCCAGCTGCGCCTGGCCGGAACCCACGACCGTCTCGGCGGTGTCCTCGGAGGGCTGGACGATCTCGAGCTCGATGCCCTCGCTGGCGTAGTAGCCCTCGTGCTGCGCCACGTAGATGCCCGTATGATTGGTGTTGGGCGTCCAGTCCAGGCAGAACGTGAGCTTGGTGGTGCCGCCAGGCGAGGTGGCCGGCTGCGCGGGACCCTGTGCGGCGCAGCCCGCGAGGGCGGCGGCCGCGGCCGATATGCCCGCACCCACAAAGGTGCGGCGGGACATGGCACGTGAGGTCATGGTTGATCGTTCCTCTCTGCCCTCTTCCAGGGCATGCACAGGCGCTGGAGCGCATTCACGAGGCCCATGAGGGCCAGCGACAGCGCGGAGATGATGATGATGACGGCAAACATCCGGTCGTACGAGAACGACTTGCGCACGCGCGTCATGTAGACGCCCAGACCCGAGAAGCCTCCCAGCCACTCGGCGATGACGGCACCCACGATGGCGTAGGTGGCGCTGATGCGCAGGCCGCTGAAGAACTGCTCGGCCGCACAGGGTATCTTGACCTGCCAGAAGATCTGCGCGGGAGAGGCGTTCATGGTGCGCATGAGGTCCACCATGTCAGGATCCACCGACCGGAACCCCGCCACGAGCGACACGGCGATGGGAAAGAACGTGGAGATGACGACGAGCACCACCTTGGGTGCCAGCCCGTAGCCGAACCACAGCACCAGAAGCGGGGCGACGGCCACGGTGGGAATGGTCTGCGAGATGGTCATGAGCGGCTCGAAGGCCAGGTAGAACCCCTCGAAGCGATCCATGAGCACCGCGATGGCAAACCCCAGGCCGACCCCGATGGCAAGGCCGAGTGCCGCCTCGACGAGCGTGGTCGCCACATGGCTGGCCAGCAGCGACACGTCACCCACGAGCGCCAGCACCACCTGCACGGGACTCGGCAGCATGAAGTTGGGCACCAGCCCCGTGTCCACGACGGCCTCCCACACCGCCAGAAGCGCCACGAGCGTGGCCAGCGGTATGCCCACACGCCGCGCGCGGCTGACGCCCGTGCGGCCGACCCCTGTGCGTGTCCTAGGCAAGCTACGCCTCATGGCCGGCAAACTCGCTGTCGGTCCGGTGGTACTTGCCGATCTTGTGCTCGGTGGTCATGACGTCGCCCTCGGGACGGTAGGACACCTTGATGTAGCTGGCGCTCTCGGCGCACCCCGCCCGGGCACCGCGCTCGATGCAGCGCTTGACGAGCGCCATGCAGGCATCGAAGTCGCCCTCGACCGTGGTCTCGAAGGGGCCGACGTAGTGGTCGAGTCCGCTCGCGTCGATCTCGGCGATGACCTCGTCCACGATGCGACAGAGCTCATCGTCCGAGCCCGCATTCATGGGCAGGTACTGGATGGCAACGGAACAGTTCATGGGCGCTCCCCTCTCGGGGCGGCCGGCCCCGTAAGCGGGACCAGCGCGGCGCGCGTGCCAAGGTCCCTACGCTGGCATTACCCAGATCAGGTTGTGGGTGGCCACGCCACCCACGGGTCATGGCCGCGCTGGGCCATATCTCAGCCGGCGTGCGCCAGCCCCCCGTTTGCAGGCAGCAGTATACCATGTGAGGTGCAGGGCACGGTCTTATGTCTCCCCTACGGCGGCGCCTCGGGCGCATGGTATCATGGAAGTATATGGGCACGGGCAGGGAGGCGCAGTTCCGCATGGAAGGCGAGCTCATCGATAAGGCGCTGGGGCTTGGTCGCTATGCCTGGGCGCGCCGCATCGTCACGGGTTGCGCCGTGACCGTCTCCGCCTTCCTGCAGGCCTTCACGCTGATCGTCTTTGTCCAACCCGCCGGCCT
>NZ_AWEZ01000044.1 GCF_000468755.1 Olsenella profusa F0195 | reverse complement strand
AGAAAAAGTGCAACAATTGCTGCAATTGCAGAAAATAGTGGCGCGATATCCGCTAGACCCATTAAGAAGCCGGAGATATCCATATCCTCACCTAATAATTAGCATTAGTCTCACTGTCGCGACGATACGCTAGGTAGATTTTCGCACAACGGCACAACTATCTAGCAACTTATGGAGATAGGAGATCAGGCTAAGGACATCAACGGCGTCCTCCTCGTTGATGTCCCAATGGATTCTCAGCTCGTGTGCCGTTGGGTTGCGAATAAGGTGCATCACGCCATTGAGCAATTCTTTGAGCCCGTTCTGCTGGTTGCGCCACGATTCATTCTGAGGACTCGCCAGAACGATATAAGGCGCCTTAGTGCTGAACGCTGTCTCAAACAGTCTTGTTCCATCGAGGTCAAGCCCGGTCATTGTTTTCACTCGCTTGCATAGGCTCTTGGCCGCCTCGTGGACTGCGTGAAAGTAATCGTCAACAAGCAACTCCTCACGACAGCACTGGAGCACTTCGGGGTGAGCGCCCAGACTCTCGAGCTTTTGCCTGAGGCCCTGTGTCCTCTCCGCAGCTTCGCTGAGGGTCCTGGCGGTGTCTGTATGGTGAAACCGACCGTCTTCTTGTATCTCGTAACCAGTGAAGGAAAGCACACCGTTTATCTCTTTGAGCATCCAGAGATAGCGCTCTCGGTTGTCAAGCCCCCTCGACGGCTCAAGGGAGCGTGATATGCAAGTCCAAACAATGTTGGTGGAGCCAGTGCAATTTACCCTCAGCGCAAGCGCTTGGTAGAGCCTCTTCCATTTGGTAAGGCCGGGATTTGTGTCAGGGACACGAAGTTGCTCCAGGAGCATGCCGATTTCCTGCCCGGTAAGGCCACGATTCGTGTCGGCAAGCACCTTGCAAATTCGCGTGATTTGTTCAGGCTTCAGCCGGGGCATATTTTGTGTCGCCAAGGAACCCCTCGCTTTCGCATACGCTCAACCGGGACCAGGAGCAACTATCCGAGTAGAGTTCCAACGGTCGCCTTGACTAGCGGTAAGAGCACCTCGGCAAGGCTGGCTGAGCTCTTCGCTATGTGCGCCACCTTCTCGAGTTTCTCGGCAAAGCTCGCTTTGTCCTTTTTCTTTGAGGCGGCGTCGAGCTCCTTCGCTGCTGCTTCGGCCGCGTCCTTCACGGCCTGATCAATGTCCAGATCAAGGATGGCTGCGACGGTAGTGCTTAGCGTGACGTCACTGACATTTACGCTGGCGTCAGCGCTGCTGGTGATTGTGTTGTTGTTGGTGTTATTGAGGATTACCTTCACGTCGCTCTCCATCTGGTCAAGGAACCAACCCTCCGCATAGCTTTGGCCTTCGTCTGTTATGGTTGCAATCCAAGGCATGTTATCGGCAGGGTCTACGTTCAGCAATCCGTTGCGGCTAAGCTCCCAATAGTCGTTATCACGATCGTCGTAGATGGTGGCCATGCGCATCCCACCGTCACCCTGTTTGGCAGCGTCTTCCGCGACGAGCTTCAGTATCAGCTCGTCAGCGCTATCGCTAACCGTGCGAAACTTCCTGCGTGCCCTGCGAGCCTCGTCGTAATGCGTTCGCCCCACTGGCGTGATAGCCTTGACGATTGCAAGCTCGTGACCCCAGTCCGTGGTCAAGTCTATGAGGCCGCCCTCCCTGAGCTGCAACAAGTCTGGAGTGATTCCTGCATCGGTATAATTGCCTGGAATTTTCTCCTGATTGAGCCATAGGAAGGCTAGCGCCGCCTCCTGTCCCACCGTTAGTCCTAGCAACTCCGGTCCACTCCCTCTCCAATCTCTAGCTGTTGTGTGCCAACAGGTTGTTTACGCCGACGATGCGGGACATCGGCGGGAGGCCCCCGCACGCGCTGTGCGGACGCTCCCAATTGTAGCGCTCGATGAAGGCCGGGAGGGCGTCTGCCCTCCCGGCCTCGCTGTCCCAGGCGCGGCCGTACCGCCACTCCTGCGCGATCGTGCGGCTCACCCTCTCGACCTTGCCGTTCTGCCACGGGCCGGACGGCCTCGTGCACAGGTGCCGCACGCCCCTGGGGCCGAGCAGGTCGTCGGGCTTGCCGCTGCGATAGCCCGGCCCGTTGTCGGTCATGACGCGCTCGACGCCTACGCCCATCCCCTCGAAGAACCCGGGGCAGCGCGACACGAGCGCCGTGCACGTGCCCTTGCGCCCGTCGGGCAGCAGCTCGGCGTAGGCGACGCGGCTGAAGTCGTCGACCGCCACATGCAGGCAGGAGCGCCCCGCGCCCCGCGACGACCCGCAGCCGCGCCCGAGCGCCCGGTGCCCGCCGCCGTCGGGGATGCGCGCGGCCCTCTTCACGTCGACGTGGAGGAGCTCGCCGGGGTGCCCCCGCTCGTAGCGTGTGTTCTGTCAATAGGCTTTGAGCAGAAGGGACTGCGGTGGGAATCCTGGACCAAAACGGGACGGGAAGGAAACCGCATGTTCAGCACGGAGCAAAGCAGAATCGCATTGGAAACCTTCGTTAGGTTCGGGCGCAATTGCGCCGACACGATAGCCGAGCTCGGATGCCCCCACAGGCAAACGCCGAGGAACTGGTGGTACGAATACGAGGAGACCGGCGAGGTTCCCCTGGCCAGACGCGAGCGCGAACCGAGGTATCCCGAGGAGGTGAGGCGCGAGGCCGTCGAACACTACCTTGATCATGGGAGGCGCCTGTCGCGGACGATGAGGGAGCTCGGCTACCCCAAGAGCCGCGAGATGCTCGCCGACCGGGCCGACGAATACGCGCCGGGTCAGCGAAGATGCCGGGGCCCGAACCCGAGGCGAGATCCCGTTCCCGTGGGGAAGAAGGTGCAGGTGGTGGCCGAGCTCGAGGCGAGGACGGGGCCTGCGGCGGAAGTCGCCGAGAAGTACGGCGTGCCGAGGACTGCGCCCTACGTATGGCGCAGGGAGATTATCGGCGATGATGGCGGGGAGCCCGAAGGGGAAGGCGTCCCCGTGAGCAGGGAATACGACGACCTGCCCGACGACGTCGGGCAGCCGCGGGACGTGCCGCGAAGGACGAGGGTGCGGCTCGGGCTCGGCGTGCGGCAGGCGACCCTCGAGACAGTAGAAAAAGGCCCGGGCGCCGACCCGAGCTGCCTGACGAATGCGGAGAGGGCGGCGATGGTGGAGGCGCTGAGGGCCAAGCATGAGCTCTGGGAAGTCTTGCCCGTGGTAGGCATGGCCAAGGGCAGCTACGAGTACGCGAGGAACGCCCAAGCCAAGAGCGAGGGCGAAGGGCGCGCGGCAGCCAGGGAGGCCGTCACCGCCGCGCTCGAGGCGGGCGGCGGGACCTGCGGCTACAGGCGCGTCGCCGCTGTGGTTGATGCCGGGGAGTGGACCGTCCGTGGCATCGCGAAGGACGAGGGCCCGGTCGCGCGCACGGCAGAGAAGGAGCGGTGCCACAGCTCCTGCGAGGGCGAGGTCTCCGCCGCCCCGCCGGACCTGCCGCGCGACGAGCGCGGCAGGCGCCACCTCCGCGCCAGCAAGCCAAACGAGCCGTGGGTCACCGGCGTAACCGGATCCCGCATCCCTGCCGGCAGGGCCTGCCTGTCGCCCGTAGTCGATCGCTTCGACGGCATGCCGTTGGGCCGGTCGACCCCCGCCTCGCCGGATGCCGAGATGGCCGACTCCTCGCTGCTCGGCGCGTGCGGACGGCTCGGCGAGGGCGACCACCCGAAGACCCGCCCGGACAGGGGCGGTTACTACCGCTGGCCGGGATGGACAGAGACATGCGACGAGAGCGGTCCGGTCAGGCCAACGTCAGGGAGGGGATGCGGCCCTGACAACGTAGGACGCGAAGGTCTCTTCGGGAGGCCGGAGATAGAGCTCTTTTATGGATGCGACTGGGCCGTGATCACTGTCGATGAGTTCATGACAATGCTAGACGCTTACCTCAGATGGTATGGGGACGTTAGGACAAAGAGCGACCTGGATCACAGGAGTCCTATGCGATACCGCAGGGATTTGGGCTTGGCAGTATAGGATGGATTTGGTCCAGGATTCCCACCGCAGTCCCAAATAGTCATCGGGAACTGGGCACCGTGGTCAGCAGGAATCGAGCGGTTTGGTCAAAGCATGACCGTATGACCGTATCCCAAGGCGCCGGGGACACGGCCAGGGCCATGTTTCCTTCGGGTGGTGACTTTTGGCGAGGCCCACCTGGAGGGAGGAAGGGAGTATGGCCGTGTCCCTGGACGAACAAGAGGACATCAGGCAGATGGACAGGGACGGTGTGCCGAGAGCCCGCATCGCCCGCGAGCTCGATCTGAGCCGCAACACCGTCTCAAAGTACGCAGACAAACAGGACATGTCGCCCGAGGTGCCGGTCTCGAAGAGGCGCGCCCGCCCTGCGACGGATGGCCTGGCCAGCTGGATCGATGCGATACTCGCAAGTGACCAGGCGGTGCCGAGAAAGCAACGGCATACGGCCCAGAGAATCTTCGACAGGGCGGTGGACGAGATGGGCTATCATGGAGCAGTTTGTGTCGTCGGCGACGGCCGGACAGATCGCCATGGTTAACGGGATGATCGAGAACGAGCTCGCCGCACGCGAGCGCCACAAGCGCGAGAGGCTGCTGCGCAGGGCGAGGTTCCCGCAGGTGAAGTCGTTCGAGGGCTTCGACTACTCGCAGGTGTCATTTCCTGAGAGATACGCGCGCGAGGACCTGGAATCGCTCGCGTTCGCCGACGCGGCCCAGGACTTCGTGTTCCACGGCAAGACGGGACGGGGCAAGACCCATCTGGCGATCGCGACCAGCATGGCCTGCGTGGTCAAGGCGAAGACCGTGAGGTTCTTCACGGCTGCGGACCTCGTGCCGGCGCTTGCCAAGGCCAGCCGCGAGCACGAGCCGGAGGCGCTTCTCAAGGATCTCTACAGGAGCGACCTGATGGTCGTCGGCGAGCTCGGCTACGTGCCCATCGACCGAGAGGGAGCGCGCCTGCTGTTCCAGGTGATGTCGGACTGCTACGAGAGGCGCAGCGTGATCATCACCACCAACATCGAGCTCGGCGGGTGGGGCGCCGTGTTCGGCGACGACAAGCTGGCGTCCACCCTGATAGACAGGCTGATGCACCACGGCAGGCTCGTGGAGTTCGGGGGAGGGAGCAAGAGAATGGAGGACGCCCTGATGCCGGGCAAGCCAGACAGATGGAGAGGGGGCTGGCGTGTTCCGAGCGAGGTGCTCAAATTGAGCAGAGCAAAGCGTTCAAATAGTCTTGACTGAATGCATCTTTATCCATGTTGCTCCTTGGACCACACGTAACCATGCCTCAAGATAATGAGGCATGTGAGAGGTGCACCGAGCTCACGAACACCATTGTGCGCTTCGTGGGCCCATGCGACCACATAAGGGCCCACAAAGTGCTTAGCTATGGGACCAATGGACTTCTTCTTCGCAGGCACAGGTAAGACAACATGAGATGGTGTAGATTAGAAAGCACAGCAGGTATCGAAGTTACCATTAGAACTATAAGTGCGTCTCACTTACCTGCCAGTCTATATAGGTTCGGCATGAAGATTGGTTTGTGATAGTCGTGGATGAACTTATTAAGGCCATTGGATGTTTCATGAATATCGTAGCCATAGCCGCAGCTACACCTTTAGTTAAATTTGCTGGCCTTCTATTTTCACTTATACGCAACAGTAGAGATTCACAACGACATTATCAAAAGGCAGAATATCCTTTTGGCGATAACAGACTGCTCGATCAACTCCGACACATGCAGGAGTTAGTTGACTCCGAAAGCGCAATACGCACGCGCTCAGACCAGCAATGTAAAAAGTTGAACAGCACAGAGTCGGTCCTTTTTGCTAAGGGACTTGGTCTTGGCTTCCTTCTCTCTTTAATGGATGTTGGATTGTGGCTAGCATGTCTTGCCCTTTTCCCAGAGATCGATTGGAAAGAGGTTTTAACTCTTGGCACCACTGTAATTATTCTATTTGTCATGGCTGCTCTTGTGGAATTGAGTGACGGGGCAACGGGCACCACTAAGATCAAAACAGGGTTTTGGATATCCATACTATGTATGACAGGACTTGCGCAGTTTACTGCTTTGGCGTCAGTGACAATGGGAAAGTCTCCCAAAGATGATTTGGCCACTATTATATTTGCAGTGGTCGCATGTGCGCTTCAGGTTTTTTGCATACTTTTCTGGCACATGCTTATTCGTTCTCACTACGATGTCACACCGTTCAAAGCGGGGTTCCCCTTCACACAGACGGGTTTTTCGTCCTGGCTCTCTGCGGGAAATCACTGCAGACGAGCACGAGAGGTATACGGCAAGAAGGAATGGAACGATGGGAGTGGGCTCCTGTATGAGCAAAGGCTTCTTTGTCCCTATCAGTTCAACGTCATTGATTCTTTTACGTGGGAGGGGCAGGATGTCCACTTTCTGGATGCGACAATCGGCAGGCCTCCATGGCAAAACCCAGAGTGGCATTTCCAACAGGTCGCTCGCTTGGAGCGCATGAGTGACAAATGTGGTGAGGAGCATATAGAGCATAGGTATGGGCAGCCCCGCCACGCCACAGAGTTTGTGAATTTATGTTGTTCTATCATGAAGCTGCCCCTTCGCTCTGATGACACAGAAGCAGAAACATCTAACGACGCGAATACGATTGTGCGATACGTTGAGGAGTACCTCAAAGAGTACAGGTCAAGAAGGGATGACTATATCCTCTGCTTCTCTCACAACGGGATCAGCAGCATGCTTGTGACGCTACGGCTGCTGCAGCTAGGGTATGAACATACCTACGACTTGGGCGAGTGCGCGATACGCTATCCACTTATCAATATTAAGGCCCAAGAGCTCACGATGCTGAGCATGCTTGCGCAAGAGAAAGATCCTGGTAGGATCTTCATGTGATAAGGCTAAGGCGAGAGGTGCAGGCCATCGATTTCCAGCAGGGCCAGGGGAGTGGTGACGATAATCCGTGCCTGAGAGGGGTTGGAGCACCGCCGCATGCACTCCCTTGAGGGCAGGGGGAGGGCCGTCGGGCACTACCTCAAACACGGCCGCTGCGACGCGCGGACGAGGCGCGCCCTCGGACATTTATCTTAAGGAGACTTGGGTGTATCCAATAATGAATCGATGGAGTCCTATGTCTATGTCCTTGACGATACGATGGCAAGAGACAGCCCGAGACAATCTGGACGCAAAAGCGGGTCTATTCAATCGCAACCAGTGCTGCCTCTATGACATTCGTGGGATCTTTCTGCTGCGTTGCTGTCAATTCCCATGACGTCCCAATAAGAACGGTCCCATAAATGGTGTGGGTTCCAGACTTGAAGGCACCCTGGCCATCAAGTGCAGCGAGGTGCTCCTCCCTCTTAGTGGCGCCATCAGTATTGGCGATGACCTCGATGCATCCGCCGCCAGAGGTATTGTTCTCAACCGAGCTCTTCCCAGAGTACACGGAGTAGGGGTCGCTCAGGTTGTCGTAGTAAAAAAAGATTGCCGGCGTATAGCCACCCTGCTTGTTAAGCTGTTTGTTGACATCGTTCTCCTCGTTGATGGGCTCGATGTCAGAGATGCCCGCTACCTTGCCGAGGCGAGAGATAACAAAGTCCTGGGAAGGGTTCGTTATCTGCTTGAGCTGTTGGGCACTCTGCTCGAAAACAACTCTGGCGTCATCAAGGGTCTTGATATCAGCCAAATAGTCGAGCAGCTTGTTCAGCTCGTCGGTGTCCGACTTAATCTCATCGTGAACAGCGAACAGTGGGACGTCAGGAATGTTCCTCAGGGTCCGCCTCGTATTGGCAACGGCAGTGGTGAGGGCGTCCCTTGTGGCTCCATCGAACGGCTGATTATCCGAATCCAAGTCGTGCTGAGCTGCGTCAATCTCCTTCTGGAATGCGTCGTTCTTCGCCTGGGCTTGAGAGGTGGCGCCATTGAAGGCGTCGACCGCCTGATCGACAACCCCGCTGAAGAACTGGATGAAGACCTACCGATAGGGAGGGCCGGAGGCTCTCAGGCCCAAGCTCAGGGGCAGACAAAAGGGAGCGTCGCCCCGCACAGGGAGTCGACCTGCGAGGAGGGGCCCGTGCGTCAGGTGCGGAAACTGAAGGCGGAGGTTGCCTACCTAAAAATCGATTGTCCTGCAGGCGGGGAAGCGCTCTCGAACCGCGGGAAGGCGCCCGCCTCGTCAAGGTCGCTATGGTAGCAGGCGACCTGCTCTTGACTAGATGTATATTGTAATATACACTTCGCACACGATTGAGGTACGTCGTACAAGCGAGCTTGCAAGGTGGCTCAAGCGTCTGAAGGACTCTAACGCCAGGGCTCGAATCAACTTGCACATCAGGAGGATTTCTCTCACTGGGAATCTCGGCGATTACAAGTCTGTTGGAGACGGCATCTGTGAGCTTCGGATTGATTATGGGCCAGGTTACAGGCTGTGCTTCGCATGGCGTGGGAGGGAAATCGTCTTGTTGCTCATTGGGGGCAACAAGCCCTCCCAGCAACGGGATATAAGGAAAGCGCAGGAGTTCAACGAGCAGTACGAATGAGGGGGGCGGCAAGATGAAAAGGGCGGCGACATACGATGCGGCCGAGTTCCTCGAAACGGACGCGGACATCGTCGCTTACCTCAATGCGGCGCTAGATGGCGGCGATCCCGCGCTCGTGTCCGCCGCGCTCGGCGATATAGCCCGGGCACGCGGCATGACCCAGCTTGCCAAGGATGCGGGCATTACCCGAGACGGCCTCTACAAGGCCCTCTCGCCAACGGGCAACCCATCCTTCGGCACGGTTCAGAAGGTCGTGAAGGCCCTCGGCTACAAGCTGGGCGTGGCGCTGCCCGCCTAGGCCCCAACTCGCGAGACGCCAGCCTCGTCTGGCATGGGCTTGGGCGACATCCCTGGCCTCGGACGCATACAAACTAGCGGATGAGCTTCAGGACGTCGGCCAGTCCGCCAAGTACCTGCGCATATCGCGGATGTCGACCTACAGGCTCGTCGAAGCCAAAGTCTAGTGGTGTGGGATAAAAGGCTCGACACATTTCACTGCGCATGAGGCACAAGTTCTAAATCACCCAGACGGGAACTGCCTGCACGTTCTTGGTCACGTAGTATGGTTCGGGCGTCTGGCAGATCACATGCCCGAAGCCGACCTCGTAGCCAGACATCCCTTCGAGGCAGCGGAAGTTCCTCACGGCGTCGCCCCCTACCGTGGCGGACGTCTTCACCTCGACGGGATGCAGCACATGTCCCTCTTGGATGACGAGGTCAATCTCCCGCTTCCTCGAGTCGCGGTAGAACCAGACGTCGCGCATGTTGCCGCCGGCGTTCATGTAGCTCTTGAGCACCTCCGAGACGACGAAGTCCTCGAAGACGTGCCCCGCCATCGCACCGACACGCAGCTGTTCCGGCGTCGTCCACCTCGTGAGGTGGCAGACAAGTCCGGTGTCCATGAAGTAGAGCTTGGGGGTCTTCGTCAGGCTCTTGCCGATGTTCGGCCAGAACGGCTCCACTATCCGGACGATGTTCGAGGCCTGGAGGACGGAGAGCCATGACTGCGCCGTCTTGTAGCTGACGCCCGCTGCGTTGCCGATGTCCGTAGCGTTGAGGAGCTGTCCCGACCTCGCGGCGCACGCGACCATGAAGCTGTAGAACCTCGCCTCGTCCTTGACGTTGATGAGGTCGCGCACGTCCCGCTCGAGGTAGGCGGACACGTAGCCGGAGTAGAACGAGTCCCAGTCGACCGAGCTGTCCTGCAGCTCCGGCATCGATCCCCTGTGAATGATCTCCCAGATGCTCTTATCCAGAGGCTTGTCGAGCGGCTTGGCCGGGGCGGGGATATAGGGATGTGGTCTACCTGCGTCACCTACGAGCTCCCGCAGGTTAAGTGCCGGCATCTCGAGGATGCGGATCCTTCCCGCCAGCGACTCGCTTACGCCCTTCATGAGTTGGTAGGTCTGCGAGCCGGTGAGTATGATGCGCCCCTTCTCGTCAGACTGGTCGACCACCCACTTGACCGGGGAGAAGAGCTCAGGCACGCGTTGGACCTCGTCTATGATGAGCGGCAGGTGCCTGGTCTCGAAGAAGAGCATTGCGTCCTGCCTGGCAAGCAGGTAGTCCTGGGGGTTCTCCATGGAGACGTAGTCGAAGGAGTCGCCCAGGTGCTTCTTGAGGACGGTGGTTTTGCCAACCTGGCGCGCCCCTGTCACAAGGACTACCTTGCCCTGTTTGAGCATCCTATCGATTGTGGCTTCGACTTCTCGTTTGATGTACATGAGCATGACCTCCCGTCTCTGGAGGCTATTCTCCCACGGGATGACAGTGTATTCAAATATAGAAGTTAGACTTCTAAATATATCACTCCTCATCGATGGCTGTATGGCCTGTTCTCATGTGGCCAGCAGGACGTACGAGCTGGGGCTCATGCCATCCGCGAACGACGCGCTCCATGGCTGAGATCGAGCCTGTGAACCCGCGCTCTGCCGCCAGACGGTCGAGCAGGGCCCGGCGGCTCACTTTTCGTTATCACCCCCTTGGCTCAGTTTTACTTGACGGAACACACGGTGGGGCATCGCCGACGAGGGGGTTTGTGACGGGTGACGCCGAGGTTCCACAGGGCGTGGGCGTCCTGCTTCGCCCAGAACGGCCTGGCCGCTGTGCTGCACGCCGGGTCGTCCCGCCTCTGGGACTACGTCGGTGGCGGGGGCTAGCCTGGACGTGCCGGGGACGGGCCCAGATTCGTGTGACGGCTCTTTATGGCGGAAGCTACGCGCCCGTGTCCGTGGGAAGCAGATACAGGTTCTCGCCATCCGTGAGGAGTTCACTCGGCTCGTTGTAAAGGGTGTTGATGAGCTCGATGTTCTCTTGGAAGGGCAAAACATCGAGGGGCTTGGTCTCGCTGAGCCTCTGCAGTAGGTGGGAGCTTATGCTGTCGTTGAACTTCCCCACGGCATCGCCGCCCTCCTTGAGTGCCTCGTCGATAGGTGTGGCGTCACCCACGGGCGTGGCGGCGACTGCCCCACCGACGAACCTTCCCGCAGCCGCAAGCCCTCCCAGGGCGACTGCATCGATGGCGTGCTTTGCGCTGTGCTTGATGGCGTCGTAGCATTGTGCATAGACCTTGCGATAGCTCACGGATGCGCTCTCGATCCTGCCCTGCACGTCGGAGAGCTTGTCCTGCCTGAAGTTCTCCGCAATCATGGGGTCGAGGAATGATGCGAACACATAGATGTAGGTTGCGAGCTGGTAGTCCTTCAGCAAGTCGAGTACGCCATCCAAACGGTTCCGCACCTTGCTACGCAGTTCGATGGGGGCTTTGTCGGCAAGCTTCTTCTCCAGCTGGCTATGGTAGAGATCCATTTTCTGGGAAGCGTCCTGCTTTATGTCGAGCACCTTCATGTGCGCGTTGTTCATGTAACGCTGGTTGTCCCAGTTGAGGCTGTAGCCGTTGAGCACGTCCGTGAGCGTCTGGAGATTCCCACGCATCTCAGACCTGTCGTGCTGCCTCATGTAGTCAAACATCTCATCAACGGTCTTTTGGATTCTGTCGAGCTTCTGGTTGACTTGCCACAGGGCGATGCCCATGGCGAGCATCGCGGGGTTGACTGGCATGGTTATCGATGACTTGATTGTCTGCGGCCCTGCTGGATAGAAATGTGCTTGGGCGAAGGAGCCATTCACGCGCGTGGAGCCGAGCGCACCGGCGCCTGCTCCCTTGAACTGCTGGAGCTGTGAGATGCTGAGTGGCTTGCCCATGGCGTCGAACGCCCGCATGTACATGCCGTTGTCTGGGGACGCAATTGTCTGTGTGGCCGTGCGGAACGCCTTGGGTATGGATGCGAATACGGCGCCGAGGGAGGCAATCTGGCCAAGAGGAACCTTTCTGGCATGGGCGAGGTCCACGGGTTCGTCGAGAGGCGCAAGGTTGATGCGGGTGTTGCAGAGCTGCTCTCGAATGAGGTCCGTACGATTGCTCGGCTTGGCGGGTTGAGTATTCGTGTCTGCCATGGTTGGTCTCCTTGTGGGCCCGGTGTCTGTTAGAGTATACCTAAGCTCGGCCGAGTTCGAGGAGGCCGCCCGGAGGCGGCGTGACGGTAGCCAATGGAGTCGGGATAGATTCAGATTTCGATGACCGACTCTGCTTGTCAGATGGGCAATTCTGCGTTTACACTAACTCTTCCGATACGATCTTCAGAGCATAAAGTGGAACGTGCACGCTCGGCACGTTTATGATGCATGAATGAGGCTCACGGCGAGGGTCACCCTGTTGTTTTGGCATGTCGGTTCATAAGGATGTCCGGGCTGCACATCGATATGTCTCTCACAAGATTATGTCCTGCGTGCCAACCTCTTTTAGCTTCTCGTTTTCGAAGACAAGTGCAAGGCCGTGCTCTGGTTCAAATCGGCAGTCGCACATCAACGCCACCGTGCGCTCCTTCTGCATCCTTGGTAGGAAGAGGTAGCGGGGCATGACATAGTGGAAGATCCTGCCCGCGTCTTTGTCATCGTCGTTCTTGGCGCAATACTCCCTTAGTGCTGGGGCGGCACACTCTACCGCATCCCATGTCGCAAGGATGCGCTCTAGAGCTAACGATTGTGCGTCCGTGGGGGCTTTGCCGCCCTCGGGATAAATCTCGAGCTTGAGCTCCCTGCCTCAGATTTCCTTGGTTATGCTACCCATCGAACTCCTCGTTTCCGCCGATTCCTTCTCGCTTCTGGCATTCTGCCACTCCGCCCGAGTGCCTGAAGTATTCATGGATGTCTCGCGAGACGAGGTTCATCGTCTTCATGTCGGCACACTCATGCCAGGTGAAGCAGTTGTCCCTTCTCCACTGCGTCACCTCTTCATCAGTCCAGTCGCTCTTTCCTTCTCGCTTCCCGGCGTTCCACTTTTCTGCGCATGCGCTTTTAAACCAGCCTGGATATGGCAATCAGACAGCATTGCGCGCCTCCCAATACCCCATGTCGTAGCGGGGCCCCTTGAAGGGCGCCCGCCGGGACGTGTGGTAGGGGGTCGAGAGGTTGAGGTCGCGGATCGCGGCGCTGGCGTCGCCGCCGCGCCGCCGCGCCCGCCCGGGCCAGCAGAACCACGAGAGGCAGTGGCGCAGGCGCCTGGTCGGGACGCCGCTCATGCGCAGCAGGAAGCCCGCGAGGCGAGAGTGCAGGGCGTTCGCGCCGGAGAGGCGCGCGTTCGCCTCGCCACCGGAGCGGTAGGCGGGGTGCTCCGCGTCGACGCCGAGAGCGTCCCCTGTTCCCGCGTGGGCCCGGTGGGCGTCGGTGACGAGGACCGAGCCGTCGGCCAGGCGCCCCTCGGGCATCTCCCGGACCCGTGCCTTGGTGGCGCGCCCGCGGCAGCAGACCTCGGCGAACACGTCGCCGAGCGAGTTCTCGCCGGCGAGCACGCAGACCCGCTCGTCGGACACGCCGCCCGCGGCCTGCCCGCCGGCGCGGCGGGGCTCCCTCGGCATCTCGAAGGCGCCGCCCCCCGACAGCGACTCGGGGACCATCATGCCGCCCGCCTGCGCCTCCATCCCCTCGCCGCAGCGGAAGGGCCCAAGGTCGGCCGCCATCGCCTCGCAGGCGCGCACGCGCATGAGCCAGGCGGTGGGCACGCTCACCCCGCAGCGCTCGCAGACGACGCGCGGGGGCACGCCACCGGCCATGCGGCGGGCGAACTCCTCCCACGCCTCGGGCCGCGGCCTCGACCACGAGACCGGCCCGAGCGTCGAGGCCGTGAACGAGCGGCCGCATCCCCGGCACGGCCACCTCTGGCGCCCGCGCCCGTCGCGCCCGCGCCGCACGGCCGACGGGCGCGGGCACCTCGGGCAGCGTTCCGCCTCGCGGCCTGCCGCGTCCTCGGCGCGGCCGGCGGCGATCAGCCGCCTCGGCTCCTCGGCCGCCTCGGCCCTCTCCCCAGCGTCCATCCCCTCGAGCGTCCGTCGTACGATCTCCCTCATGGGACCCTCCGTCCCCGATGGTCTTCCTGGCAGAGGCCATCGTAGCGGAGGGTCTCGCCATCGGGGCCGTCATTCATATCCAAGCTGGTTTAAAAGCGCATCGACCGATAACGACAGCAAGACAGGTCTGCAGGGGGTCTCCAGGATTCTGTGTTGTATGACAGTGAACTTTGTGATGGCGTGCTCTGCGGGGAACGGCTCGGGCGCAAGCCAGAAGACAGTCTCGACCTGCCTGTCCCTCTCGTTTGACAGGTCATTGATCGCACGAATTCCCGCGATACTCCTTAATGACGGTGGGCAGCCCGGCACTTCAACGACCGCAGTAAAGTATGCCCATGCCATCGGAACGGTGAGGAGCGCTGGCAGCCGAAAGCTTGCCAGCGCCTGACTCCATACAGCCCGTTTGAATCTATTGGCGCCGATGAGCAACCCTAGCAAGGGAGGACGCGAGCCCAACCAGATCAAAGCCATTGACGTCCTGCACCTTCACAAATAGCTCCTTGAATCTCTCGTCATCAAGATTGACAAAGGCTCCAACCAAGGCTCCTGTGATGGTTGCCACGGTGTCTGTGTCGTACCCTATGTTGACGGCGTCAATCACAGCCTGCAAGGGGTCCCCTTCATTAATCTTCGCAAGGGCGAATGCGCAAGGAACGGCTTCTGTTATGAGGATCCCACTTCCAATAATCTGGGAGAGTTTCTTCAACCGATCATTTTTGCCACCTGGTCCATCAACTATGTGATTCGCAAGTATCATGCGTTCAACAACGCTCGCACCGGCAACCCGTATGGAACGGCGCAGTGAGCCAAACTCGATACCGGCCCTTAGCCTTTCGGTCGGAGACATCGTATGTCAGTCGTTGAAGTCCGATGCTGACGGGGGCTGGCTGTTCTCTAGCAAAAAACGATGAGCGGACGGGACCACTCTGCCACTGAGGTGAAGGCAATGGGATCTCACCCTGCTTGGGGCATCCGCGTTCGTCTCGTGCCTCCGCGCATCCCTCGGGTGACCAACCTCACGCCCTCCGCCGCCCTGCTCGACTCCCTCGGCGCGATGGCACGCCAGTTGCTATAGTGGATGGGCATGGATTCATGACGCACGATATGGGGGCGCTATCGCATGAAGGGCATCATCCTCGCCGGCGGTTCGGGCACGCGTCTGCAGCCCCTGACCTCGGTTACCTCAAAGCAGCTCCTGCCCATCTACGACAAGCCGATGATCTACTACCCGCTCTCCACGCTCATGCTGTCAGGCATCAGGGACATCCTGGTCATCTCCACGCCACGCGACCTTCCCAACTTCGAGCGCCTGCTGGGCGACGGCTCCGACTTTGGCATTGCCCTCTCGTATGCGGAGCAGCCCGAGCCCAACGGCCTCGCCCAGGCGTTCGTGATCGGCCGCGCGTTCGTGGGGAGAGAGCCCTGCGCGCTCGTCCTCGGCGATAACATCTTCTATGGCAACGGCCTCACGCGTCACCTGCGCCGCGCCGCCTCCTCCGCGCAGGTGGGCCGCGCGACTGTCTTCGGCTACCGCGTGGATGACCCGGAGCGCTTTGGCGTCGTCGAGTTCGACGACGCCTACAACGTCGTCTCCATCGAGGAGAAGCCCGCCCATCCCAAGAGCAACTACGCCGTTACGGGCCTCTACTTCTACGACGCGCGCGTATGCGACCTGGCTGCGCAGGTAAGACCCTCCGCGCGTGGCGAGTACGAGATCACGGACCTCAACCGCATGTACCTCGAGGACGGCTTGCTCGACGTCATAACGCTGGGCCGTGGCTATGCCTGGCTGGATACCGGCACCATGGCATCGCTGTCCGATGCCTCCGAGTTCGTGCGCACCGTGGAGACGGCGCAGGATCTGCCCGTCTCCGTCCCCGAGGAGATTGCCTACGAGAACGGCTGGATCAGCCGCGAGCGGCTCCTGGCATGCGCCGAGCGCTACGGCAAGAGCGACTACGGCAAGCATCTGCTGATGGTCGCCGAGGGCAAGATAGCCCCCGACCGCCACTACGATGACTAGGACGAGGGGATAGCGCCTGATGGATTTCGAGAAGGACCTGCGCGTCACCGAGACGGGCATCGAGGGGCTCAAGATGGTCGAGCTCTCCGTGCACGGTGACAGCCGCGGCTGGTTCAAGGAGAACTGGCAGCGCGCCAAGATGGTCGCCCTGGGTATCCCTGACCTGCGCGTGGTGCAGAACAACGTCTCCTATAACACCAAGCGCGGCGTGACGCGCGGCATCCACGCCGAGCCATGGAACAAGTTCATCTCGGTGATCACGGGGTCCGTCTTTGGTGCCTGGGTGGACCTGCGCCAGGGGAGCGCCACGTTTGGCAAGGTGTTCACCTGCACGCTCGACCCTTCGCGCGCCATCTTCGCGCCGCGGGGTGTGGGCAACTCCTTCCAGGCGCTTGAGGACGACACGACCTACGCCTACCTGGTGGACGCCCACTGGTCGGCCAAGCTCAAGAGGACCTACACCTTCGTGAGCCTGGCCGATCCCGCGCTCGCCATCGAGTGGCCCATCCCGCTGGATCGCTGCGAGCTGTCTGAGGCGGACAGGCACCACCCCCTGTTGAGGGACATCGTGCCGGTGGCACCCAAGCGCACGCTCGTGACCGGCTGCAACGGCCAGCTGGGCCATGCCGTGCGCGCGCTGGTCGCAGAGCGCGGCGACGCCGACACGTTCGACTTCTGCGACATCGATACCTTCGACCTCTCCAAGTCCGAGGACTACGCCCAGTACGACTGGGGCCTCTACGGCACGGTCATCAACTGCGGAGCCTACACGGCGGTGGACAGGGCCGAGACGACCGGGGGCCGCCGCGCGTGCTGGGCGGCCAACGCCACGGGTCCCGCGCTCATGGCGCGCAGCTGCGCGGAGCACGGCATCACGCTCGTGCACGTGTCGAGCGACTACGTGTTCGACGGCACGCGCGTGGAGCACGACGAGGGGGAGCTTCTCTCGCCGCTGTCGGTCTACGGGCAGTCGAAGGCCGCCGGCGACCTTGCGGTGGCGGGCTGTCCCGCTCACTACGTGGTGCGGTCGAGCTGGGTCATCGGCGAGGGCCACAACTTTGCCAAGACGATGGCTAAGCTCTCCGATCGTGTGGCTGACCCGGCGGACGAGCTCTCGCAGGTGACCGTCGTCGACGACCAGCTGGGCCGCCTCACCTTCACCGACCAGCTTGCGGCGGGCATCCTCCACCTGCTGGACACCCATGTGCCCTATGGGACCTACGACCTTACGGGCACCGGTGCCGTGAGGAGCTGGCACGAGATCGCCGCGCGCGTGTTCGAGCTGCGCAACGGTAACGGCAGCGCGGTCGTGCCGGTCTCCACGGCGGCCTACTATGCCGGTGCGGAGGGCCCCATAGCCCCGCGCCCCGCGCACTCGGCCCTCTCGCTCGACAAGCTGGCGCGGGCGGGCTTCTCGCCGCGCGACTGGGAGGACGAGCTGGTCGACTATGTGCGCAGCCTGCCGCGCGACCTGGGCTGACGCCCGCTTGACGAGATACCCCACCCGGACCTTGGAGGCCACCTCATGCCCGACAGCTTCGAGCCCACAAGCATCATCGTCACCGGTGGCTGCGGCTTCATCGGCAGCAACTTCGTGCGCTGGGTGGCAGCCAACCACCCCGAGGTCCATGTGACGGTCCTCGACAAGCTCACGTATGCCGGCAACCCCGAGAACATCGCTGGGCTCCCCGAGGGCCAGGTGGAGCTCGTGGTGGGCGACATCTGTGACGCCGCGCTGCTCGACCGCCTCGTGCCGGGTCACGATGCCATCGTGCACTATGCGGCAGAGAGCCACAACGACAACTCCATCGCCAACCCCGACCCATTCGTGCAGACCAACGTGGTGGGCACCTACCGCCTGCTCGAGGCGGCGCGAAGGCATGACGTGCGCTATCACCACGTGTCAACCGACGAGGTCTACGGCGACCTCGCCCTCGACGAGCCGCGGCGCTTTGAGCCGGACGACCCCTACAGGCCGTCCTCCCCGTACAGCTCCACCAAGGCCTCGAGCGACCTGCTCGTGCGCGCATGGCACCGCACGTACGGCGTGCGTGCCACGATCTCCAACTGCTCCAACAACTACGGTCCCTACCAGCACGTGGAGAAGTTCATCCCGCGCCAGGTGACCAACGTGCTCTGCGGCATCCGCCCCAAGCTCTACGGCGACGGCAGGAACGTGCGCGACTGGATCCACACCGAGGATCACTCGCGTGCCGTGTGGGACATCCTCACCAAGGGCCGCCTCGGCGAGACCTATCTCATCGGCGCCAACGGCGAGCGCTCCAACATCGACGTGCTGCGGGCCATCCTCGACGTGATGGGCCAGCCCGCCGATGCCTTCGACTGGGTGCGCGACCGTCCCGGCCACGATCGCCGCTACGCCATCGACCCCACCAAGCTCGAGCGCGAGCTGGGCTGGCAGCCCGTCCACACGGACTTCCCTGAGGGGTTGGGCCAGACGATAGAGTGGTACCGCACGCACGAGTCCTGGTGGCGCCCGGCCAAGGAGGCCACCGAGGCCAAGTACGCCAAGCAGGGGCAGTAGGGGGCGGCCCTACACAGTTTGGCTGTAGGTCGTAGCTTCCTGATGGCATGCCGAGCCGTCGTGTGCGAGACTTATCCGTGGCATTGGCCTCCAGTGGTCCAGGACAGGACGGGAGTTTGGCATGGCGCGGTCAGGCAGCACGCACTTCAAGGTGGACCAGGGGGAGGCACCTGCCTCGCAGGAGGGGCATCCAGACTCCAGGCGCGTCTACATGCCCCGACGTGGCGCGGCGTCCCCCTCGTCGGGTCGCCATGGCCACGGCCCGCGCAGGCGGCGCACCATCGCCATCACCGTCGCCGGCATCGTGGTCGTGCTGCTGGCGCTCGTGGGACTTGAGGCGTTTGCCCTCGTGCGCTCCGCGCAGAAGGTGCGTACGGACGCCGACGCCGTCCTGACCGCAGTCGATGGCCTCGCCTCTGCCGCGTCCAGTGGCGACACGGACCAGATCGCCCCCTTGGCCTCCCGTATCGGCTCCGCCGCCCACGAGATCCAAGGCGAGGTGCAGTCTCCCGCGTGGAGCGTGGCCGCTGCCATCCCGGGGTATGGCGATGACGTTCGCTCCGTGCGCGCTCTGGCCGACACGCTCGTGGACGTCTCGGACAATGCCATCATGCCGCTCTCCCAGCATGCGGATGCGCTCGACCTCAAGAGCCTCTTCTCAAACGGCGCCATCAACGTGGATGCCCTGCAGGGCCTCGGTACGGTGATGGCGGATGCGTCGCCCGTGCTGGACCGCGCCACCAGCACCATCGACGCCCTGCCCCCGGCGCATCTCTCGCAGCTTGACGCCGCGATTGCCAAGCTGCGTACCAAGGTTGACGCCGCCAAGGCTCGCCTGGACTCCGTCCAGGCCATCCTGCCCTACCTCCCGCAGATGCTCGGTGCCAACGGGCAGACGCGCACCTATCTCGTGGTGGCCCAGAACAACGCGGAGCTGCGTGCGTCGGGTGGCTTCCCTGGGTCGGTGGGCACGCTGACGGTGAGCGATGGTGTCATGAGGTTGGGGGACTTCGCGTCCCTGGCGGGCAAGGAGGGCCTCTCGCTGGGTGCCACCGATGAGGAGATCGGCACCTTTGGCTCCTCCATCGGCTCGCGTGCCGATGCCGCCACGCTCACGCCCAACTTTCCTCGTACGGCCACGCTGCTTGCCACCGCCTGGCAGCAGATGCATCACCAGGCCGTCGATGGCGTGATAGGGATCGACCCCGTCTTCCTGCAGCGCCTGCTGGCCCTGACCGGTCCCGTGACGGTGGCGGACGGCACGACCCTTACGGGCGACAATGCGGCGCGGGAGCTGGAGAACAACGTCTACCTGCGCTATGGCAACCAGAACGCGACGGAGGACTCCCTCTTTGCCGACGCCGCGGCAACGGCCTTCACCTCCATCATGAGCAACCTGGGCGCCGCCAAGGCGACCGACCTCATGGACACCCTCGGCCAGTCCGCCGCCGACGGGCGCCTGCAGGTGTGGATGGCCAACGAGGACGAGGAGCAGGCCCTTGTCGCGGTGGGCGCCTCGGGCGGCCTCTCGACCGACGCCACCAAGCCCGTGCTGGGCGTCTACGTGAACGATGTCACATGGGCGAAGCTTGCCTGGTACCTCGACCTGCGTACGACGGTTGGCACGGCGACCAGGAACGCGGACGGCTCCACGACCTACGAGGTGACCACCACACTGGAGAACACGATCACCGACCAGATCGTCGCCAGCGCCCCCACGTATATCACGGGGGGCAACATGCAGTACAAGCGCTCCACGGGCGACATGGTCTCCGTGCTGATCCTGGTGGCGCCCGCGGGCGGGACCATCAGCGATGTTCGTGTGGACTCGCCGGCGTTCGGGGTGTGGCACCTGCCCTCGCTCTACGGATTCGATGCGTGGTCGAGCCAGGTGAACACCTACCCCCAGGAGACGCGCACCATCACCTACAAGGTGACCACCTCGCCGGACGCGGTGGCGGACCTTGCGGTGCGCTCCACGCCCACGGGCCAGGCCATGGCATCGTAGGGGACGGGCGCCGCCGTGTGCGGGCGCCTGACGGCCTGTTTCCATTCCGTGCGAGGTGGTCGGCCTGGTCGGGAGGCCGGGTATACTCCAAGACGTTCGTGTGGTTCGCTGGATGGAGGGTGGTATGGCAGCGAGAGTCGTCGTCGCGTGTGGCGCTGGTATCGCAACCTCGCACGCCGTGGCGAGCAAGCTCCAGAGGCTTCTGGATGACCGTGGCGTGTCCGCACAGGTGGATGCCGTCGCGCTGGAGAGCCTGCCCGGTGCGCTCGATGGCGCCGACGCGTTCGTCTCCGTGGTCAAGCCCGACGAGGAGTACGATGTGCCCACCTTCAATGGGGTGGCGTTCCTCACGGGCATGGGCCAAGAGGACGAGCTGAACCGTCTGGTGGGGTCCCTCTCCGCCTGAGCTTGGGCCCCATGTGAGCCCCACCTGAGTCGTTCGCATTTTCTCGCTCGCGCGTTTGGAGTCGTATGCAAATACGCACGACTCTGATTTTATAAAAGTGCTGGTAGATAAGTTATTGATAGATTCATATGTACAGTTAGAGCCCGATAATTTGCATACGACTCGCAGTGGTGGGGGAGAGGATTGCGAACGACTCGTCCATCCGGGCTCTCTTGGTTCTGGCGTTCCTAGTACAGGGGGAGGTCGCCGGTGATGGGGTCGATGTCCTCGGCGCGCAGCGGCTCGAAGGCCAGGCAGGTGTAGGTGGGCTCCCCATGGAACTCCGTGAGGCCAGCATCGCGGACGAGCGAGACGAGAAAGCCCCGCTCGCGACCCTGGTTCGCGATGTCGAGCAGCTCCTCCTCCGAGTCGACGTACACGCACACCTTGGCTACGCCCGCGTCGAACCAGTCGTAGAGCGCCGTGTGGCGCTTGCGGGGATCGTCCAGGTACACCCGGCCACCCGCGTCCACGCACAGCTCGCCACAGCGCCCCTCGTGCACCAGCGCCATGAGCACGGCCTCCACGCAGGCATGGCCCGCCTGGGCGGCGATCTTGCCCTTGCGCATCCTGAGGTCGCGCCTCATGACGATGAGCTGCTTCGCCTTGTATGACGAGACCGCCATGCCACCCTGCCCTTCCAAAAGCACGTTGGCTACCCCTCCACCTCGAGCAGCTCGATCTCGAAGTTGAGTGCCTTGCCGGCCATCTCGTGGTTCATGTCCAGGTAGAGCTCCTTGGGCGTGACCCTTGCCACCCTCACGGGCACGGGCTGACCCTGGGAGGACCGCAGCATGAGCTTGTCGCCGACCGTGACGCCGCGCATCTCCTGCGGCACGCGGCTCATGGGGAACTCCTGCACGAGCTCCCCGCGGCGCTCGCCATAGGCCTCGCTGGGCTCCAGGTGCACGGTCACCTTGTCGCCCACGGCCATGTCGCGCACGGCGGCGTCAAAGCCCTTGATCATCTGGCCGGCCATGCAGGTGAACTCCAGCGGCTCGCCACGGTCCCGCGACGAGTCGAACGTGGTGCCATCGTCCAGCGTGCCGGTGTAGTGGACCTTGACCTTCTTGCCCTCGTTGCCCATGGGGCCTCCTCTGATGGTCGGTTGTGCGGGTGCGCGATGCCCTGGGGGACGATGCCCTAGAGGACAACGTATCCAGTATGCGCATGTCCACGTCCCATCAAAGCCGGCAAAGCAGCGAAAGCCCCATTCCTTCATTCAGGTGCGCCGAAGCCGTTTTAGGTATGCTTGAGGGGTTCGAACACGTACGGGGGATTCGCCTGCAGGCCGTGCACGGCCATCCGTCCTGGCGGCGCGGCTCCCCCGCTGGAGGCCCTATGCTGAGGAAACGACTGTTTGACCTGGTGCCCGGCGCCCTGCGCCACGTGATGCTCACGGTGGCTGCGCAGTGGGTGGGCCTGCTCTCGGACGTCCTGCTGGTGTGGGTGGTGGCCTCGGCGCTTTTCGCCGTTGTGGGCGCAAGTGACATAAGCACCACCCATGCGGTGAACCTCGTGCGCGTGCTTGTGGTTGGCGCCATCGCCCTCGTGGCAAAGGTGCTCTCCACGCGCGCCGCCTCGCGCGAGGGCTTCGCGGCATCGGCGGACGTCAAGCGCGAGCTGCGCCACCGGATCTACGAGAAGCTCCTGCGCCTGGGGCCCGACTACACCAAGCAGGTTGCCACGGCCGAGGTCGTGCAGCTCTCCGTGGAGGGGTGCGAGCAGCTGGAGACCTACTTCGGCCAGTACCTGCCGCAGCTGTTCCATGCGCTTGTGGCCCCGCTGACGCTGTTCGTGGCCATCCTGGCCCTCGTGCCTGCGGCATGGCCCGCGGCGCTCGTGCTGCTGGCGTTCGTGCCGCTCATCCCGCTCGTCATCATGGCGGTGCAGAAGGTGGCCAAGCGTACCCTCTCCTCGTACTGGGACGAGTACACCACGTTGGGCGATTCCTTCCTCGAGAACCTGCAGGGCCTCACGACGCTCAAGATCTACCAGGCCGACGCACGGCGCCATGAGGCCATGGACGAGGAGGCCGAGCGCTTCCGCGTGGTCACCATGAAGGTGCTGCGCATGCAGCTCAACTCCATCATCGTGATGGACGTCGTGGCGCTGGGCGGTGCGGCCGTGGGCATCGGCGTGGCCCTGGCCCTGCTCGCCGGCGGATCCATCGATCTCTTTGCCGCCCTCGTGGTGGTGCTGCTCTCCGCGGACTTCTTCCGTCCCATGCGTACGCTGGGGTCGTACTTCCACGTTGCCATGAACGGCATGGCGGCCTCGGACAGGATCTTTGCCCTGCTGGATCTCGAGGAGCCCGCGCCCTCGGGAACGGCGCGGCCGCATGCCGGAGACCACCTGCTCATGCGGCATGTGAGCTTCTCGTGGGACGACAGCCGCGAGGTGCTGCACGACGTGTCGCTGGACGTGCCGCTCGTGGGGATCACGGCCCTCGTGGGTAAGTCGGGCTCGGGGAAGTCCACCATCGCATCGCTGCTCGCGGGCCTGGCCCATGGCTTTGAGGGTGCGGTCCTGTTGGGTGGGCGCCCCATCACCGACTTCGATCGCACGGCCCTCGCCCACTACGTGACCATCGTGCCCACGGCAAGCTACCTCTTCGCGGGCACCGTCCGCGACAACCTGCTCATGGGTGATCCAATGGCGAGCGACGAGCAGATGTGGCAGGTGCTGGAGGCCGTCTCGCTGGCAGGCTTCCTGCGCACGCAGGAGGGGCTTGGCACGCGCCTGGACGAGCGGGCCGCCAACCTCTCCGGTGGGCAGCGGCAGCGCTTGGCGCTGGCTCGCGCGCTCATGCACGACTCGCCCGTCTACGTGCTGGACGAGGCCACGAGCAACATCGATGTGGAGAGCGAGGAGGCCATCATGGCGGCGGTGCGCGCCATCGCGCGCTACAAGGCCGTCATCCTCATCAGCCACCGCCTGGCCAACGTGACGGACGCCGACAGGGTCTACGTGCTGGATCGGGGCCGCCTGGTGGGTACCGGCATGCACGAGGAGCTGCTGGACAACTGCGACGTCTACCGCGGCCTGTGGGAGGCGCAGCAGGCGCTCGAGCACTTCGTTCCGCGTCCCGTGGCGCCGGATGCGGACGACACGCTCGTCATCGCGTCGACTTCCGAGGAGGGCACCCATGACGAAGAGGCATGACGCGCGCATCATGTGGCGTATGCTGGGTCTCACCAAGCCGCTCGCGGGGTTCATGGTCATCTCCGTGGCGTGTGGCGTGGCGGGCTTTGCCTGTGCGACCTTCCTGCCCGTGCTTGCGGCGGGGGAGGCCGTCTCGCTCGTGAGCGGCGCACCGCTGCTCTCCGTGGGCGCCTGCGTGGGCATCCTCTGCGCACTGGCCATCGCCCGTGGCGTCCTGCACTACGTGGAGCAGAGCTGCAACCACTACATCGCCTTCAAGCTGCTGGCCCACATCCGCAGCGAGGTCTTCGCCAGTCTCAGGCGCCTTGCGCCCGCCAAGCTCGCGGGAGCCGACCGCGGCAGCCTGGTCTCGATGGTCACTGCGGACATCGAGCTCCTCGAGGTGTTCTTTGCGCACACCATCTCGCCCATCTGCATCGCCGTGCTCATGAGTGCCCTCATGGTGGCCCTCCTGGGGACCATCTCCTGGCAGCTGGCGCTTGTGGCGCTTGTCGGCTACCTCGTGGTGGGCGTGGTGGTGCCCGTGCTCGTCTCGTGGCTCTCGGGCGATGGCGGCAGGGCATCGCGCGAGCAGGCGGCGGGCCTCTCCACGTTCGTGCTGGACGGTCTGCGAGGCCTTGCCGAGGTGCTGCAGTTTGATGCGGGTGCGGCGCGGTTGGGCACGCTGGACGCACGCTCGCGGGAGCTTGTGGAGACGCAGCGCGACCTCCGCGATGCCGCCACGACGGGCTCCATGGCCGCCGGTGCGGCCATCACGGCCTGCTCCCTGGCAGAGCTTGTCGTGGGCGTGCTGCTGTGGCGTGGGGGCGCCGTGGGCGCATCGGCCGTGGTGGTGTCCACGGTGGCTACGCTCAGCTCGTTTGGGCCGGTGGTCGCCCTGGCCAACCTGGGCTCCACGCTGCAGGGGACGCTGGCCTCCGCGGGCCGCGTGCTGGACATCCTGGACGAGGAGCCCGTGGTGGAGGAGGTCACGGAGGGTGAGGACATCGCCTTTGGCGGTGCGACCGCCCGCGGCGTGGGCTTCTCATACGACGATGGGCGCGTGCTGGACGACGTGACGCTGGACATCCCGCAGGGGAGCATCGTGGGCATCACAGGCAGGAGCGGCTCGGGCAAGTCCACGTTCTGCCGCCTGCTCATGCGCTTCTGGGACGTGGACAAGGGGCAGCTCGCCATCAGCGGGCAGCGCATCGACACCGTGCGTACGGGCAACCTGCGCGACCTCGAGGCGCTCGTGGAGCAGGACACGTACCTCTTCCATGACACCATCAGGGACAACCTGCTGATCGCCCGTCCGGACGCCACGCAGGGGCAGATCGAGGCGGCGTGTCATGCCGCCTCGGTGCATGACTTCATCATGGGCCTGCCCCAGGGCTATGACACCGAGGTGGGGGAGCTGGGCGACACGCTCTCGGGTGGCGAGAGGCAGCGGCTGGGCCTGGCACGGGCGTTCCTGCACGATGCGCCCTTCCTCATCCTGGACGAGCCCACGAGCAGCCTGGACTCGCTCAACGAGGGCGTCATCCTGCGGAGCCTGGACGGGCAGCGAGGGGCGCGCACCGTGCTGCTCGTGAGCCACCGGGCGAGCACCATGGCCGTGGCGGACCAGACGTTCTCCATGGACGCCGGTCGCGTAAGCTAACGGTTTCGGGTCGTTCGCACTTTTTCGGGTGCAATGGGCGCTTGCTGCTATAACAATAAGCTATCTACCTGGGGTACCGCAACATGCCACTCCAGAAAAGTGCGAACGACTCCCTCAGAAATGCATACGACTCACAATGGCTGCCGGGGAAACGCCGTATAGTGGATGGCGGCAACGACCAGGGAGAGGCGATGGCGGACAAGGGCGGGTTCATTGGGGTCTTCGACTCCGGTCTGGGCGGCATCAGCGTGCTGCATCACCTCGTGCGTCAGCTTCCACACGAGGACTTCGTCTTCTTTGGCGACTCCGCCCACAACCCCTATGGCGAGAAGACCCCCGAGCAGATCCTGGGCTATGCGCGCCAGATCGTTGGTGACCTGGTGGACGAGGGAGCCAAGGCCATCGTGATCGCATGCAACACCGCGACGAGCGTTGCGGCCGCCGCGCTCAGGGACGAGCTGCCCAGCCTCCCCATCGTGGGCGTGGAGCCGGCACTCAAGCCGGCCACGGAGCACGACCCGCATCGCCGCATCCTCGTGATGGCCACCCCCGTCACCCTGCGCATGGACAAGTTCCAGCATCTGGCCCACACGTACGGAAGCGACTCGGAGATCATCGAGGCGCCCTGCGAGGGCTTGGCCCAGCGCATCGAGCAGGGCGAGCTTGACGGGGCCGACCTGCACGAGCTGATCGAGAACCTGGTCGGCCGGTATCGTGGGGGTGTGGATTCCGTCGTGCTGGGATGCACGCACTATCCCTTCGTGCGGCACCAGATCGCGGACGTGCTTGGTGACGTGCCGTTCTTCGATGGGGGAGACGGCACCGCACGCCGGGTGGGAAGCCTTCTGGCCAAAGACGGCATGCTCAACGAATCCGACGCCCCAGGCACGGTCGCGTTCCGCTCGAGCCTCCATGAGCCCGGTGTCCTCGACCGCTACCAGCAGTTCTTCGAGATGGGGTTAGGCTACCGCCGCGTTCCCCAGAAGAAGAGGGCCACGGTGCCTGGTCCGGTGTGACAGCCGATGGTGGTGCCGATGTCAAAGTAGTGCACGTGGCCGTCCAGGTGAGGAAACTCCCGCTCGATGCGATCCCCGACGCCCCGAGCGTCTCTCAGGCAGTCGGAATGGCTGATGAAGACCTTGCGCGCATACCCATCCCCACCCTGTGCAAGCTCATGCATCTTGCGGACCATGCGCCGCTGGGCGCGCAGCTTGGTACGCACCTTCTCGCGCACTTGCAGGGCCCCCTCGTCATCCATCTCCATGACGGGGCAGATCCTGAGGAGCCCACCCATGGCTCCCGCCGCACGCGAGATGCGCCCGCCGCGCACGAAGAAGGTGAGGTCGCTGGAGAAGAACCAGTGGTTCACCTCGGCCTTGTGAGCCTCTGCCCAGGCAACGAGCCTGTCCATGCTCATACCGTCGTTGCGCAGGCCAGCCAGCGTGTCCAGCAGCAGGCCCAGGCCCGATGACGCGCAGAGCGAGTCGATGACCTCGATCCTGCGTTCGGGAAACTCCTGGCGGATGGCGTCACGTGCCGTGCACGCCGAGCCGTACGTTCCCGAGATGCCCGAGGACAGGGCGACATGCAGCACGTCCTTGCCTGCCTTGAGCAGGGAGCGCCAGAGGTCCAGGTACTCGCCCGCACTCACCTGCGACGTGCGTACGGTCGCCCCCGCACGCATCCGCCGGTACAGCTCGTGCTGGGTGTGGGTACGGCCGAAGTCGTCCTTACACTGCTCGCCGTCGAGCTCATAGTTGAAGTAGACGTACCTGATTCCCAGCCGATCGAGGTGGACAGGAGTAAGGTCACAGGTGGAGCAGCAGGTGAGAACGTAGTCGGCCATGGTGTTCCTCCGTGAGGGGGGAGGGCAAATTGCTGTGTCCACTATACGGCATTGGCACCGAGGAAAGTATCCGAGAAAAAGATGACGCCAGATGATTGGATTCATGTGTATGTGTGAGAGTCGATAACTTTGCAGCTATGTCTCTCGACTAGTTCGCTTGCCGTAGTTCCATTCGCGAATCTCTCCTAGTTCATGTTCGGCAGCATCCTCCTCGGGGGTGAGATAATCGATGAGATCGCCCGGTTTGCAGTTAAGCACCTGGCAGAGGGCCTCGAGTGTGGAGAAACGCACGCCACGTATTTTCCCATTCTTGATGTTGGACAGGTTGACCGTTGAAGTACCAATTCGTTCGGCAAGTTCTGTCGATGTAATCTTACGTTCTGCCATGACTCGATCAAGTCGCATGACTATAGGCACGCTCCCGCCCCCTCGCATGATTGGAATGAGAAGATACTGCCATTACAGTATGGAGTCAGAGTCCTCTTTGAGGGCATTCCCATACCGTACCAAGTATGCGAGACAAAAGAGGAAGACAGCGAGGATGACAGCATTCAGCTCAATGCCGCCCCTTTCTGTTGAGACGAAGATGGGAATGACATTATTCGAAACAGGAATCTCCCCTATATTTGGCAGAAGCCCTCCTAACACGATCGTGACAATGAGCAGGAAACCTGCCACAATCAAGCGCTGTGACTGACGTGCTCCAAAGGGGAGAGGGTCTCGATAGAAATGGCGTAGAAAACCAACGAGACAGAATGCCATCATGATAGAAACGATAGAGTAGACAAAATGACCAAGCCAACATGCTAGGGGCATCTGCTCGGATACCCCCACCTCTAGAAATGCGCATAAGAAAAGAACGAGAATAACAAGCTCAAGGAGCGCCACAGCATACATCACAATCGTACTTACATGTACTACGCACCGTGCTCTATGATATTCTCTCTCGATTTCCGTAGCCAATGCATCTCCTAATAGCCAATATGAAACCTGCCTATGTGGAGACAGCACGCACAGTTCATTGATTCAAACAGCATCTTTGTCTTCCTTTCCAAGATAGCTTGCCAACTGTCTTCCCAGACATCGGTAATAGGTGTGGTAGAGCCTACAGTATGGGTCATGCCCGATGATACTCTTTTCGTGCAGGAGCGCTCGTGCACGACAACCGCCGCCACAGAGATATTTTGTCTCACATGTTTTGCATCGGCCAAGGTGCCGCACATCAAGCTGGCGGAAGTCTTGTGCAACCTTGCCCCCCATGACGCTCTCCGGTGTATCGGTGAAGGCATTGCCCATGCAGAAACGTTCGTCATGCAGCATGTGGCAGGGATAGATACTGCCGTCTGCAGCGATGCTTAGGGTTCTCGTGCCGGCGCCACAGAAATGCCGGACGGAGAGAGCTACGGCTTCCGATGTGTATGCGTCGCTGCTGTAGGAAAATGCGCCTTGTGAAGAGAGCTCTCCAAGTCGGGCAAGTTGGGCGTCAGATAGCATGAATGCGCCGCCGTCTTGAGGGGAGGCGAGGAGCAGGCTGTAGCTTACTGTTGCCCCCAGCTCCTTAGCGAGCCTTTCGTAGTGCTCTATGTCATCGACGTTTCTCCCATGTATGGTTGGCAGGATCCGTGCCTCTATGTCCTCCTGCTGGATTGTTCGTATCGCCTGGGCAAGGGATGAGAAGTGTTGTCTGTTCCGGAGGAATGCCTCTGACTCTGCGGAGATGCCATCGAAGGCAACAGCTATACAATCAACCAGCTTGGCCAGTGGCCGTACAACCGATGGGTTGATCAAGAGCCCGTTCGTTAGGATGATGACGTTCTTAATATTTGATGACTTCGCATGACTGACAATCTCTTGGAGACCAGGTCTAAGGAAGGGTTCTCCGCCAGAGATGACGAGGTGTCTCACGCCGAGTGTGGCGAGAAAGTCAATTGCGGCATAGAGCCCTTCCAAGGGAGGGTCAGGTAGGACATTCCTGTCCGACCTCTTTGAGTAACAGAATCTGCAGGAGAGGTTGCAGCGCTGTGTGACATGGAGGTAGGCCGACTGGATGGGCGGAATCTCCGAGGCCGTGGCGGCGCCTTCCTCAAGGTATCCTCCATCCCTAAGGTGCTCCGCAAGCTCTTTGCAGCTCAATGGTAGCTCCTCATAGGGTACATTGCGTTTCGCCATGAGCGCGCACGTATCCCGCCCCTCTGCCGTGAGACCGATGACACTACCTGTCTTCAGGTTACCCACCACTGGAATCCCATGAATGGAAAAACAGACTGTCTGAGTTGAAAGTTTCAAAACCATCTGCCCTTCTGTGAGCCTAGCTTGAGGGGGCTCACACTCGCTCATGCGAAATGTTGGCCCTCATGGCGGTAGGGGAGCGTGAAGTTTGCATCTGCGATGCTGGCCAGGGCATCATCGTGAGTCGCGACGATGACTGTCATGCCTTGGCTAGCCCTCTGCCGCAGGAGATCTATGACCATCTGTCTGTTTGCCCTGTCGAGTGATGCTGTCGGCTCGTCGGCGTAGAGTACATCGGCATGCTTGAACATGGCACGTGCAAAGCCGAGCCGTTGCTTCTCACCACCTGACAGCACAGAGGCTAACTCCTTTGCTCGGCCACCGAGTCCGACATGCTTGAGCGCTGCATTGACCTGATGGGAGTATGTCCGCTGCTTGGCCTTGTTTAACACGATATTGAATGAGAGCGTCTCATCCTCGACCGTGCCAAAATTCTGGTAGATGAAGGCTGCATGGTCGTGCCAGTATTGCACCCGCCTCTTATCACCCCAGAGCTTGGTGCTCTCTCCGTCGACGAGCACATCACCCTGTGAGGGTACCAGGAGCAGGCCAAGTGCATTGAGCAGCGTGCTCTTTCCACAGCCGCTGGGTCCCGTGAGGGTGGTGACGCTCCCTGGCCCGCAGGTAAGAGACACTCCTTGGAATATGGTGCGCTTTGCCAACTCTATTCCAAGATTCGTACAGGAGACTGTAGACATTTAACCCTCCCTTAGTATATGTGCCGTAAAGGTCTTGCGACAGGCAATGGTGTAGGTAAGCGTGGAGAAAAGCGCGAAGCATGTCTCAACGACGATGGCTCCAAGCATGACGACCAAAGGAGTACTGTATGGCGAGACGAAGATACATATACCTGCACCTATCACTAACGGAATCATGGAAAAGGCAAGGTCACTTCTCATGCGGGGTGCATAGATGCCTCGATACCCAAGTCCAGCTGTGTGTGCGAGAAATACCTCTTCCTCATGTGCGATGGCCCACGAACTTGCGCACTGCAGGGCGCACGCACAGATAGACAGTAGCGATACGGACGTGATGGCAAGGTATAGAAGGACATTGGCCAGAAGGTCTTGGCTAGTCGTGAGGGTGACATCGGCCACACGATCAAAGGATGCTATATATGGATAGATTGGCGAGGCAGCAAATGCCTCCTTTGTGCTTTCGGGGTCAGTGAACATAATGTTGCCCGTGGAGATGAAGGGCACGACAAAGCCGGTCATGCTCATCTTATCGACGGGTACGTTCATGACGATTACCAGTGGGTTTTTGCAGGTCGTAAAGGCGCTGTTGTAGCTTGCGTTTTGTCCTAACGCTATGAGACCGTCACCGTGATACTCGTAGAAGGAGAATGTCTCCTTAAAAGCCATTTCTCCCCCCATCCACAATGAAAGGCTTTCTTGCAGCAAGTCCTTGGTCGCGCTTGGCAAGGAATCGAAGGAAACCTCTGTAAGCACGGACTCTCCTGACTCCGTTGGTAACGTGATGCCTATGAGGTGCAGATAGCTTGGATCGACAATGACAAGTTGTGAGTATCCACCGCGTTCATCATTACTGATTTCGAATTCAGAATCGATGACAAGCGACGTGACGATGCAGCCCTTTTGGGAAAGACCATGCATGACGCGCTGTGCCTCCTGCGCGCCTTCCTCGGTATCCAGATAGTCAAAGTTGTTCAGGGAGACAGCGATAGTGTCACCAAAGCACCTGGCTATGCTGCTCTGCGTATAGCTCTTCCAGGCTCTTTGCGCAAGACTTATGGCAGGCGGGATCGTTTGCATAGACAGGACAAGCGCAACCGCCGAGATGGTGCGACAGAGTGGGAGAATCTTGCCTACTACGGGTCGACGGAACCGCAAGGACTCCATGCCCGTTCCTACCATGACCGACAGGAGGTAGGTCAGCACAAGTAGACATGCGAAGCTCAACAGGCATAGGATTGTCGTGGGGGGCAAGACAAGAAGGACATTGGCAGGCCCCAGTACCACAGTGACGAGTACTCCTGACAGCGCTATCCCGAGGGTTCCTCCTATGGCCAACAACCTGGCAAGTATACCAAGCGTCTCCCGATGGATTTGGGCGCTGGTTACACCACCCAGCAGCTGTATGGCCCGTGTGTGCAACCGCAAAGTGATCCACGTCATCGCAAGCGTCAGTACGAGTAGTTGCGTGCTGAGCCACGGTATGATCATACCCCCGCTAACGACGATGGAAAGCACTTCGTCTCGTAGAGGCTTCTGCCCATACCAGGTTATCGTCACACCATTTTCGTTGGCCCATTGGTCGAGTGCCTCATGCAGGGATTGATCGGACTTGAGCATGTATGTTCCCGCCAGAGGTGAATCTCCCATGGTGTGGGCAGGCAGGAGCTTGCCGCCCATGCCGGGTGTCAGCCAGCTGATGGAGCCGTCACTTCCGATGACGGGCGATGAACTCGATGGCTGAACTGATGAGAAATAGATGAGATCCCTCTGAGATCCATATGTCTCTGCTGAGGTGGAGGGCTTGACGAGGCACCCCCCACGTTTGTTGACAGCCTGTATGAGACCATCTATCAGCTGATCCTTTGGGACGGTCGATTCGCCGACCAACAGTTCGAAGCTATCGTCCGTTCCAAGAGGATAGTCATATTGGATGGTCTGCATGGTTTGAAATACCACGAACGTGGAAATCGCCGCTGCAAGGAATGCGGAGAGGACGAATAGCTTACGCATGGATGCTCTCCTGACACATTAACGAGGGCCAGGGTCTTTGTCCTGGCCCTCGTGCTGGTAGGATGGGTGGAGCTGCTAGCAGACCCGATAGTAGTATTGAGCTGATGTCATGGGACCATTGAGCCCATGTATCTCGGCAATTGACCTGCGTCCAGCCGCTGTGTCAATACTCCTCATTGTACGGCCGTTTGCGATGGCAGTGCTACCGTGGCAGCGTCCCACTGTGTAGTACGAACGGAACATGGCATTCCAGAACCCATACTCCCATGTGCCACCTTCAGAGGGGTATTGGACATGCCTGCCTGGCACTACCAAGTCCACTACGGTGCCATGCTCTTGCACAGTTGTTTGATCTGTGGATGGCGTTGCGGCAAAGGCAGAAACCGGTGTCATTAAGAGGGCACCCGTGACCGCAGCTACCGAGGCGCTACGCAGAAATCTTTTTAATGACAACATGATGGACTTCTTTCATCAGAAAGTAACCTTAATTTAAAGTTATAGATAAATAATATGATGTAAAGAGTGTAATCTTAAACGGTAATAAACTGGAGGTGAGTGGCTGATCAGCAGATTGCAGATAGGTGCCCTGTGGAAAAGCCACTTAGCAGGTTCTTGGGCGCTAGTAAGTCATCACCGCTATGAACGACAAAACCGGGCCGCCACCTGTGGGTGACGGCCCGGTGCATGCGTGCTTTGGCTACGAAGGCCTACCTGTCCAGGGCCTCCTCCACGGCGACGGCGCATGCGACGGTGCAGCCGACCATGGGGTTGTTGCCCATGCCGATGAGGCCCATCATGTCCACGTGCGCGGGGACGGAGGAGGAGCCTGCGAACTGGGCGCTGGAGTGCATGCGGCCCATGGTGTCGGTCATGCCGTAGGAGGCGGGGCCGGCGGCCATGTTGTCCGGGTGCAGGGTGCGGCCGGTGCCACCACCGGAGGCCACGGAAAAGTACTTCTTGCCAGCCAGGACGCGCTCCTTGAAGTAGGTGCCCGCCACGGGGTGCTGGAAGCGCGTGGGGTTGGTGGAGTTGCCGGTGATGGAGATGTCCACGTTCTCGTGCCACATGATGGCCACGCCCTCGCGGACGTCATCGGCGCCGTAGCAGTTGACCTTGGCGCGCGGGCCGTCGGAGTACGGGATGGTCTCCACGACCTTGAGCTCGCTCGTGAAGTAGTCGAACTGCGTCTTCACATAGGTGAAGCCGTTGATGCGGGCGATGATCTGGGCGGCGTCCTTGCCGAGTCCGTTCAGGATGACGCGCAGGGGCTTCTTGCGGGCCTTGTTGGCGTTGTTGGCGATGCCGATGGCGCCCTCTGCGGCGGCGAAGGACTCGTGGCCGGCCAAAAACGCGAAGCACTCGGTGTCCTCGCCCAGCAGCATGGCGCCCAGGTTGCCGTGGCCCAGACCCACCTTGCGGTCCTCGGCGACGGAGCCGGGGACGCAGAAGGCCTGCAGGCCCTCGCCGATGGCGGCTGCGGCCTCGGATGCGGTCTTGCAGCCCTTCTTCACTGCGATGGCGCAGCCCAGGGTGTAGGCCCACTTTGCGTTCTCGAACGCGATGGACTGGATGCCCGTGGTGATGTCGTACGGGTTGAAGCCGAGATCGGTGCAGATCTTGAGGGCATCCTCGAGATCGGCGATGCCGTACTGCTCACAGGCCTTGTTGATCTTGTCGATGCGGCGCTCATAGCCTTCGAACGTAACTGCCACTCGTATCAGCTCCTTTCTCTACTCGGTACGGGGATCGATGACCTTGGCGGGATTGTCCCACTGGCCATACTTGCCCATGGCGTCCCCGAGGGCCTCCTTGGGGTCGACGCCCTTCTTGATGGCGTCGGTGAACTTGCCCAGGTTGAGGAACTCGAAGCCGATGATCTCGTCCTTGTCGTTGAGGGCGAGGTGGGTGATGTAGCCCTGCGTGAGCTCGAGGTAGCGGGCGCCCTTGGCCTTGGTGCCATAGGTGGTGCCCACCATGGAGCGCAGGCCCTTGCCGAGGTCGTCGAGGCCGGTGCCCACAGGCAGGCCGTCCTCGGAGAACGCGGTCTGGGTGCGGCCGTACACGATCTGCAGGAAGAGCTCGCGCATGGCGACGTTGATGGCATCGCACACGAGGTCGGTGTTGAGGGCCTCGAGGATGGTCTTGCCGGGGAGGATCTCGGCGGCCATGGCGGCGGAGTGGGTCATGCCCGAGCAGCCGATGGTCTCGACGAGGCACTCCTCGATCACGCCCTGCTTGACGTTGAGGCTGAGCTTGCAGGCGCCCTGCTGGGGAGCGCACCAGCCCACGCCATGCGTGTAGCCGGAGATGTCAGAGATCTCCTTCGCCTGGACCCACTTGCCCTCCTCGGGAATGGGTGCAGGTCCGTGGTATGCGCCCTTGGCGACGGGGCACATCTTCTCCACTTCTGCGGAATACTGCATGATTCTCCTCTCCACCACTGTTCTTGGCACCCAGGTCCCTTTCCGTGGGCGCGCGTTTACGGTGTTGCTGATTCATGCCACCAGCAACCCTCATTTTATGCCACTTAGCAGGCTAGGGGGCGCCCACTTGCCGATATTTGTGCTAGTGGGCGAACGGCACACACGGCGTGTCTTGCATCCCAAGTGGCGCGATATACTGTCCCTTACGGAAACGAGCGGCGCAGGCCCAGCGAAGGCGTCGAAGGTGAGGCGAGCTCCCATGATCAGCGAGATGGCACTCGAGCGCGCCACGCGGCCGGCGGTGCTGGGTCGTGGCCAGGTCATCGCATGGCGCGAGGGACGCATCTGGAGTCGGCGCATCGCCTACGACGGATCCCTCACACGTCTCTCTGTCCATGTGGACTCCTCGAGTGGACGAGGACTTCTACCAGACGCGCATCACCATTGACGAGGTGGCCTCCTACGGCGAGTGGTCGTGGCACGTGCTTGCGCGCGAGGTGTGGGGCGATCGATCCCATGCGTGACCTACGCGCCGAATCTGCGGCACGCCGGCTGGTGGAGCGCTATGCCCCGTTGGCGAGGAGCACGTCCTCCACGCGGCGTGCCGTGATCTCGCAGCGTGATGCGGATGCGATCGCGCGGCTGGTGTTTGAGGGCACGGCGGAGTTCGCGCGCATGGGCACGGTGTATGCCACCGACGCGTTTGCGCGCCTGTCGCACGCCTCCACGCTCCGTATGCGGGTGGGGGTCTCGCTGCATGCCGGCCTCATCGACCTCTCGATCTTGGCGGATGACCTGCTACAGGACGAGCTGCGCGCCCCGCCTCGCTGGTGTACAACTGGCAGGCGGAGTTTGGGAAGTTCGCACCCGAGCTGGACGTTGCCGTGGTGACGGGCACCACCGCGCAGCGACGGCAGGTTCGCGGCGAGCGCCATGAGGTCTATGTGACCTCGTATGACCTGTTTAGGCATGACGTGCGCAGATGGGCGGGACGTCCGTTGTGGCTCGTGGCGCTCGACGAGGTGCAGTGCATCAAGAATCACGAAACGCTGGCCGCCCGTGCCGTGAAGGCGTTGGACGCCCGGCACCGTCTGGCGCTCACGGGCACGTCCATCGAGAATCGCCTCTCCGAGCTCTGGAACATCTTCGACTTCCTGATGCCGGGACTGCTGGGTGGCTACGAGCGCTTCCATGAGCGCTATGATCAGCCCATCGCGGTGGGCGACCACGACGTGGCGACGCACCTGCGGAGTGCGGTGGGCCCCTTCATCCTTCGCCGCCTCAAGACGGACGTGCTCGCCGACCTGCCCGAGAACATGGTGGAACGTGGCCGCACAGAACCAGGACATGGATCGCGCCCATCGCATCGGTCAGGTGCGCGACGTGACGGTGTACAAGGTCATCGCCCATGACACGATCGAGGAGCGCATACTGGCGCTGCAGGAGGCCAAGAGTGGCCTCGCTAACCAGGTGGTGGGCGAGGGCGGCGGCCTGAGCCTGGCCAGCCTCAGGCGCGAGGACCTCATCGAGCTGTTGGGCGAGTGAGATGGTAGGAGGAACTGGGCATGAGGTTTGAGACGACGGACAGGCGGATCGTCTGCGTGGGTGACGAGGGGACGCAGTTGGGATATGTTGAGTTCGAACAGATGAGGCCCGGTGTGGTGGACGTGACGCACACCTTTGTCGAGCCTGCGGGGCGCGGGCAGGGCATCGCGGACAGGCTGACGCTCGAGCTGGCGAACAGGCTGCGCGAACGGGGGCTGCGCGCCCAGCTGAGCTGCAGCTACGCTCAGCGGTGGTTTGCCAGGCATCCCGAGTTCGCCGACGTGCTCGCCTGAGGCGGAGGCACCCCGGAGACGGGTCTCCCGAGTAGGTGCCGTGTTGCTCACCATGCATGGCTCGGGAGCGGGGTGGCTGCTATATCGTCTCTCCCAGCGAGCCGAGGAGGGACCGCAGGCGCCCGACGTCGTCGCCCGCGAGGTTGAAGTCGCCGAGGTCGGCCGCGGAGAAGCGCGTGCGCCCGGCGTTCTGGGCGAGCCACCCGCGTATGCCGAGGCCGAGGGTGCGGTCCACCCACGCGTCGAGCCTGGCGCCGTCCACGCCGGTGGCCGCCAGCCACTCCTCGCGGGCGAGGCTGTGGTAGAACTGCCTGTTGTAGTCCCAGCCACGGGAGTCATCCTCCTTGGCGGGCTCCCAGGTGACGAAGTACTGCTCCCATGAGAGCGTGTGGGTCGCGGGGTCGTAGGACCAGCTGAACTCCGCCGAGAAGGCGAGGCCGTCGGCCGTCACGCCGTCTCTCGTGCTGCACCTCGCCGTCACGCCGTCATCCATGATATCAATGGACGCGTAGCTGCGATCGCCGCTGGAGCGCTCCATCCCGTCCCAGGGCTCGCCGAGGTCGCCCGTGTAGGTGTACTGCATGTCGGTGATGGGCGGCGCGCTCCACTTGTCGTAGCTCGGGTCGGGCGCGTACCTGAGCTCCGGCGGGAAGGACATGGTCCCCCGGATCCAGGGGAACGGGAGTTGCGGCTTCGCCATGGGGCCCTCGAGCGCCATCTCGTCGAAGACGTTGTGGATCGACCGCTCGTGGCGCACGGTCGCCGCCGCGCCCAGGGCCGCGTAGGCCGCCAGGGCGACGGCGATCGCCGCGAGGAGGGCGCGCCCGCGGCGGATCACTGCGCCTCCCCCAGCGAGCCGAGGAGGGACCGCAGGCGCCCGACGTCGTCGCCCGCGAGGTTGAGGTCCCCCAGGTCGGCCGCGGAGAAGCGCGTGCGCCCGGCGTTCTGGGCGAGCCACCCGCGTATGCCGAGGCCGAGGGTGCGGTCCACCCACGCGTCGAGCCTGGCGCCGTCCACGCCGGTGGCCGCCAGCCACTCCTCGCGGGCGAGGCTGTGGTAGAACTGCTTGTTGTAGTCCCAGCCGTAGTGACGATCGACCTTGTTGGGCTCCCAGGTCGTGAGGTGCTGCCCCCACGAGAGCGTACGGGTCACGGGATCGTAGGACCAGTAGAAGCGTGCCGTGAAGGCCAGCCCACCTTCAGTCATGCTGTCCCCCGTGCCGCACTCCGCCTCGACCCTGCCGTCGTCCCACACGGCGATGGACGCATAACTGTTCCCGCCGCCCATGCTGCCGCTGGTGTACTCCATCCCGTCCCAGGGCTCGCCGAGGTCGCCCGTGTAGGTGTAATGCATGTCGGTGATGGGCGGCGCGCTCCACTTGTCGTAGCTCGGGTCGGGCGTGTACCTGAGCTCCTCCGGGAAGCCCATGGTCCCCCGGATCCAGGGGAACGGGAGTTGCGGCTTCGCCATGGGGCCCTCGAGCGCCATCTCGTCGAAGACGTTGCGTATCGACCGCTCGTGGCGCACGGTCGCCGCCGCCCCCAGGGCCGCGTAGGCCGCCAGGGCGACGGCGATCGCCGCGAGGAGGGCGCGACGTCGGCGGGTCACTGCTCGGGCCCCTCGTCCCCCAGCGAGTCGAGGAAGGCCTGCAGGCGCTCCCTGTTGTCCTCCGCGAGGTTGAAGTCGCCGAGGTCGGCCGCGGAGAAGCGCGTGCGCCCGGCGTTCTGCGAGAGCCAGCCCCTGATGCCGAGCCCGAGGGCGCGGTCGGCCCACGCGTCGAGCCTGGCGCCGTCCACGCCGGTGGCGGCGAGCCACTCCTCGCGGGCGAGGCTGTGGTAGAACTGCCCGTTGTACTCCGAGCTCTTGCTGCGGTCTATCTTGTCGGGCTCATAGGTCGTGAGGTACTGCTCCCACGAGAGCGTGCGGGTTGCGGGGTCATAGGACCAGTAGAAGCGTGCCGTGAAGGCCAGCCCACCCTCCGTCATGCCGTCTTCCGTGTTGCAACCCCCCGTGACGATGCCGTCGCTCCTGACGCTGACGAAGGCGCCGCTGACCGGAAAGGTAGCATGGGGGCACTCCATCCCGTCCCAGGGCCTGCCGAGGTCGCCCGCGTAGGCGAAGGTCTCCGACCTCACCTCGGGCTCGGGCACCCACTTGTCCCCGGTGCCGGGCTCCCACCTGAAGTCGGGCGGGAAGCCCATGGTCCCCCGGATCCAGGGGAACGGGAGTTGCGGCTTCGTCATGGGGCCCTCGAGCGCCATCTCGTCGAAGACGTTGCGTATCGACCGCTCGTGGTGCACGGTCGCCGCCGCGCCCAGGGCCGCGTAGGCCGCCAGGGCGACGGCGGCCAGCGCGACGAGGATGCGCCCGCGGCGGGTCACTGCTCGGGCTCCCGGGGAATCTCGTTCTGGTGATTCTTGAGCCCGTCGAGGAAGACCTTGGTATCCCGTACTTGGTAGTCCTCACCGATTTTCTGCTCTTTCTCCTCCGTGCCGAGGGATTCGAGCTGTTGCATGCGTGATGAATCACTATATGGGTTAGTTTCGACTCGCAGCACGACCTGCTCCTTGAAGAGGGTTGCGAGATCGTCGGGGTAGGCCAGGGTCATGAATACCTGGTTGACCACGTTGTCGTAGCCGCCGTGATTGCCCGTGAATTCGTCGGCGCGGTTCGTGGCTCCCGAGGCTATGTCGCCGTAGTATTCCTTGGCTGCCTGTTGATAGGATTTTCCCTCCCCGCGGGCCCTGCGAGATATGCTATCGGCATCGAGGTCTGCCTTGTAGTCATCGGGGCCGAGGGTGGTGTGGCCCTTTTCGCTCACTAGCACGCAGTCGCCCATCCATCCCGCAAAGGCCTTGCGCTCGTCGGCGCCTTCTGAGAAGCCCATGTCAGCCTGCATGTCGTCCCTGTACATAGTTGCTGCGGTGACACACTGGTGGGAGAAATCGGCATAAGCATGGCCGTTATTGGCATCGTCGCCATACCGTTGTATATAGTCGCCAAAGCGATTTTCGAAATCATCCTTCCCATAGGCCTCTTTGTAGAGCTGCTCGATGCGTTTCCTGTCGGGGTCATCGAGATCAGTTAGTTTCTTCTTTCCATAGTTACTGGAGACAAAGTGCTGCATTGCGATTGCGAACTTGAGCTTGGCCCACGCCTCTGCATCGATGCCCAGGTACTTGATTACGTACTCGTTGTCGTCCGCGTTGTAGTCCTCATAGAACCTCTGCCCGTCTGCACCGATGGGGTTTCCGCAGACGTTGCGCCACGAAAAGCCATTGTAGTCTGGCTGCGACATGATCCTCAGCCACATCCAGTCGATCTGCTCCTGGCTTGCCTTGGGGTACTTCCTGTAGAGGGCCTTGTATATCTCCCACATGGTCTCGGCCGTCTCCTCGTCGAAACCGTACTGCTCCATCTGCATCTTGACGAAGTCCTGCTTCGATACGCCGAGCCTCTGCTCTACGTACGCGTCATCGACAAGCATCTCGGACTGCTCGGCCATATGATACGTACCTATGCCCACCTGGGAGAGCCCCTCAACCTCATCCTGGGCGTCCTGGTAGAAGCCAGCTGAAGCGGCGGCGTATGCCTCTATCTGCGCAATGGCGTCGTGCAGGGCTGCGATCATGGAGGCATTCGCGCCCATGGCCCGCTGACAGGGGCTGGCAATCACATTCTCGGCGTCCGTTCCCTGCGCCGCCTCGAGCTGGCTCTGGAGATCCGCGTTCATGCGCTCGAGCTCGTCGATCCGTTGTTGTGCCTCGGCGGTGTCGGCGACGCCGGGTGAGGTCTCGGGGAGTGTGGATACCGCGTCCGCATTGCGCCCATTGCCATCCGCGAGCGCCTTGAGGGAGGCGAGCTGCGCCCTCGCGCGCGGCGCATGCGTCTCCTGGATACGCTCGCGTAGCGTATCGTACGACTTGCCGTTCAGCGAGGCATCGTCGAGCGTTGCCTGCAGGGCCGTGGCCTGTCGTTGGTAGGCGGGCAGCGCACCCTCGATTTGCTCGTTCTCGGCGTGAAGCAGCTCAAGCAGCCGAGCCTTCTCAACCCTCATGTACACCCCCTCTCTCGTGTGCAGACAGCGCGCGAGCGGCCCCGTCGTCAGCACTCGCGAGGGACGATCCCGCCAAGCGAATCGCCGCGGCGTCGGTACGGACGAGCCCATTCCATGCCCTCAGGTTGGCCGCGAAGGATGATGCGACCTGGTCGTGAGCGTCGCTGCCGGCGATGCCGCTCGTCGCCCCTGCCAGCTGCTGGAAGGAGATCTCGCTGCAGGCAGAGACGGTGGCCTCAAGCGTTGACGCCTGCTCGCCCACCGCCGCGAGGTTGGAACGAATCTCTACGCCTGCCATGGGACCCTCTTTGACGTAAGGGCTTGCTCTTCTTTACCGTATTATATAAACAATCTTCAGAGAAAGCGGTTAGATTTGCTGGGGGTTCCATGTATGGGCTGTGGCGTCTGGAAGACGAGGCGGTGCGCCGTTATCACAGGCAGTGTGAGAGCCTCGAGTGCCGTGAGGATGCGCTGAGGGTGCGCGAGCGACGTCTCGATCAGGTGGAAGAGGGGTTCCTATGGGATGTTGGCCGCTGCCGTGCCATGGTCGATGACATGCTCGGTACGGTGCCGTGCGTCGCGCGTCAGGCTGCCTTTGCCGCAGAGGAGCTCGCGTGCGCGCAGGGCGAGGCGACCATGCGGCTTGGCGAATGCCATGGCGAGCTTGCGCGCGAGCGGAGGGATCTCGAGCGTCAGCGTGACCAGGCTGATGAGGAGTATCGCCATGCCCTGAGGTCATGCCATGGGTGACACGAGCGGCTCGGCATCGAGTCATCTCCCGGCCATGACGATCGCGGCAGTGTGCCCCCTAGTCGTTCGCATTTTTTAGCGTAGCGGTTTTATAGACCTGCAGGTAGATATATCGTTGATGCATCTACAGACATGAGCGAAGCCTGATAATTTGCGAACGACTCGACGACGCAAGGGCGCGGTCACGCTAGCCGCACGCCTTAGCAAGTTGGAAGCCCCACTGCTGCCATAGGCGGTACACGTGGGCGATGTCACCGCGCCGCACGTGGATGTGCCTGGTGCCCTCGGGAAACTTGAGGGTGACGCCGGGCATCACCTGTCGCGCGTCGGCGGCCATCCTGAGCGTCTCGTCTGCGTCTGACTGGCGGTCTGCTCCTCCACGAAACGACGCACCGCCTCGTGGCCCCCCGCTCGCTCGTAGGCGTCGATGGTCGCAAGCACGTGCTTGAGGTCGTGGCGCTGTCGACGGATCTTGTTGGGCGAGGACACAGGTGAGATCGCAGTCATCCAGCGCCCAGCAGTCCAGCGAGAAGGCGCGCATCCCCTGCAAGCTGCCTGTGAAGACGTCCTCGATAGGCATGGTGCCCTGTTCGGGAGCGGTGAGCCCCACGGTGAGCTTGATGGATTGCCGGGCTGGGGTCTACCATGGTGATGAGACGTATGGTCTGCCCCGGCGCGACGTCGGTGAACGCATGGAGGATGGTCATGGTCTCTCCCGTGCCCCCTGCCACGCGCTCATGTCCGAGACGGTGCGTAGGGGTCGTCGCCGCTGATGAGGGCCGGTGAGCTGCCCACGCACACCTAGGCATGCATGCCGGTCGTCCGGTGTGCAACTGTGTCGCTTCCGTGCGGGGAGGCATGTGGCATGTGTTCTTGCGCACATTGTGCAATACTACTCATGCTGTAACGTACTGCACACAGTGAGAAGAAATGGGAGCACCATCATATGCGACCTGCTCTTATGGAAAAGCCTACGCCTCCGGGCGGGACGCGTGCCACCACCGACCGGCGCACCCTGCGCACGCGTCGTGCCCTGCGCGACGCCCTTGCGGCCGAGATCAAGGAGACGGGTGACCTCTCGCAGGTGACCGTCACGGCCGTCACGGACCGTGCCGGCGTGACGCGCCGCACGTTCTATTCGCACTTCCGCGACATCGCCGATCTCGTGAACCAGATCGAGGAGGACACCATCCGCGACCTCAAGGGGCTCGTGGGCAACATCACCGTCGTCAACCTGGACGTGCTCCAGGAGGCGCTGGATGACTTTGCGCCCTGCCCCGGCTCCAAGGAGCTGCTCGCGTACTTCAAGAGACATGGCGACTATCTCTCCGCGCTTCTGGGCGAGGGGGGCGACCCGGCGTTCGTGGGCCGCATCGAGCGTATGGTGCGCGACGTGGTGGCCACGCGCGCGGCGGAGGGCCTCAATCTGGACCTTTTGGGTCCCATCTTCGACTACTACCTGACGTTTGCCATTGGCGCCGAGGTCAGCGTGCTGGTGCGCTGGCTCACCAGCGGCATGCACGAGTCGGTCTCCATGATGGCGCGCATCATGACATCGCTCATGTTCGTGCGCCCTGGCGACCTGTATGGCCGCACCATGCACTTTGACATTCCGAGCATCGCGCTTGGGCTGCTCGAGCCCGCCACGCATGCGACCAAGGGGGAGAGCACCGATGACTAACCACGCATCGTCCAACCGGGCACAGGCCGCAGTGGGCCGTCCCATCGAGCTCAGGCAGATTGGCGCGGAGCTCTACCCGGCCCATACGGTGGACCTCTCCCACGCCCGGCTGCGCCTGGGCATCGACGTGGGCTCCACCACCGTCAAGCTTGCCGTCATCGATGAGGGCAACCACCTCGTGTATGCCAGCTACGAGCGCCACCACACCGATGTCAAGGCCACGGCCTGCGAGCTCTTCCGCCGTGCCCAGTCGGTCATCGGCGACCCGTCCATGCGCGTCTCCATCACGGGCTCGGGCGGCATGCTGCTTGCCAAGTGGCTCGACCTCGAGTTCGTGCAGGAGGTCATCGCCTCCAAGCGCGCCGTGGAGACGCTCATCCCCCAGACGGACTGCGCCATCGAGCTGGGTGGCGAGGACGCCAAGATCATCTACTTCGACCGTGGCATCGAGCAGCGCATGAACGGCACCTGTGCCGGCGGCACGGGCGCCTTCATCGACCAGATGGCCTCCCTCATGAAGACGGACGCCTCCGGCCTCAACGAACTGGCAAAGGAGGCCACGCACATCTATCCCATCGCGTCACGCTGTGGCGTGTTCGCCAAGTCGGACGTGCAGCCCTTGCTCAACGAGGGTGCCGCCCCCGCAGACGTGGCGGCCTCCATCTTCCAGGCCGTGGCCAACCAGACGGTCTCCGGCCTTGCCTGCGGCCATCCCATCCGTGGCTACGTGGCCTTCCTCGGTGGCCCGCTCCAGTACCTCTCCGAGCTGCGCCACCGCTTCTACGAGACGCTCAAGCTCGACGAGGAGCATCGCGTGATCCCCGAGAACGCCCACCTCTTCGTGGCCACCGGGGCCGCCCTTGCCGGCGAGTCCGACAGGCACGTCACGTTCCAGCAGGTCATCGATGCGCTCTCCAACCTCAAGGACACCCAGGGCTCCGAGGTCGCGCGTCTCGACGCGCTCTTTGCCACCGAGGAGGACTATCAGGAGTTCAAGCGTCGCCACGATCGGCAGGTGGTTCCCAAGGGGCAGCTCGAGGCCTACCACGGCCGCGTGTTCATCGGCATCGACGCTGGCTCCACCACGATGAAGGCCGCCGTGGTGGGGAAGTCGGGGCAGCTCCTCTACACCTGGTACGACAACAACAACGGCGACATCCTGGGCACCGCGCGCAGGATCATGGACGACATCTACGACCACCTGCCCGAGGGCTGCACCATCGGCCACGTGACCACCACCGGCTACGGCGAGGGCATCCTCATCGAGGCCCTGCGCGCCGACTCCGGCGAGATCGAGACCGTGGCCCACCTGCGGGGTGCCAAGGCCTTCGTGCCCGACGTGGAGTTCATCCTGGACATCGGTGGACAGGACATGAAGTGCCTGCAGGTGAGGGGCGGTGTCATCGAGCACATCATGCTCAACGAGGCCTGCTCCGCCGGCTGCGGCTCCTTCATCGCCAACTTCGCCGACTCAATGGGCATGACCGTACAGGAGTTCGCGCAGGCGGCCGTGCGTGGCGAGAGTCCCATCGACCTGGGCAGCCGCTGCACCGTGTTCATGAACTCCCGCGTCAAGCAGGCCCAGAAGGAGGGGGCGACCATCGGCGACGTAGCCGCGGGCCTCTCGTATTCCGTCATCAAGAACGCGCTGTTCAAGGTCATCAAGCTGCGCGACTACGACCAGATCGGCACGTATGTCGTCGTGCAGGGAGGCACGTTCATGAGCGACGCCACGCTGCGCGCCTTCGAGCTCTTGACCGGCCGCGACGTCATCCGTCCGGACATCGCCGGCGTCATGGGCGCCTATGGCGCGGCCCTGCTCGCCCGCGACCGTGCGGGCGCCTCAGGCACCTCCGAGCTGCTCTCCCGCGAGGAGATCGACAACCTCAAGGTCAGGCGCACGCAGTCGCACTGCGGGCGCTGCGCCAACAACTGCCAGCTCACCATCAACAGCTTTGGCAACGGTCGTCGCTTCATCACGGGCAACCGCTGCGAGAAGGGCTCCGGCAAGCCCAAGCGCGAGCAGTCCAAGGCACCCAACCTCTTCGAGTTCAAGAACCGCCTGCTCTTCGACCGCGAGAGCCTGCCTGCCGACAAGGCGCCCCGTGGCACCGTGGGCATCCCGCGCGCCCTCAACATGTACGAGAACTATCCCTTCTGGCACACGTTCTTCACCAAGCTGGGCTTCTCGGTCATCCTGTCCGACCGCACCACCAAGGCGACGTACGAGGCGGGCATCGAGTCCATGCCGTCCGAGTCGGTGTGCTACCCGGCCAAGCTCAGCCATGGGCACATCATGAACCTGCTCGAGAAGGACCCGGACTTCATCTGGATGCCTTGCATCCGCTGGGAGCGCCAGGAGGATGACTCGGCCACCAACCACTACAACTGCCCCATCGTGATGAGCTACCCACAGTCGCTCGAGCTCAACGTGGACGAGCTCTCGGCACCCGACGTGGAGTACCTCGACCCGTTCATCCCCTACGACAACAAGAGGCAGCTCAAGCGTCGCCTGTACGAGGTCGTGGCCGTGCAGCGCGCCGAGGACGCCAAGGCGGGCAGGGGCCGTTTCCGCGGCAAGCCCATCACGCGCAGGGAGATCGACGAGGCCGTCAACGCCGCCTGGGAGGAGGACCTCGCCTTCAAGGATGCCATGCACCGCAAGGGCGACGAGACCCTCGAGTGGATCGAGGACAACGGTGCCCACGGCATCGTGCTGGCGGGGCGTCCCTACCACAATGACGGCGAGATCAACCACGCCATCCCCGAGATGCTCCACGGCTTTGGCCTCGCCGTGCTCACGGAGGACTCCGTGGCGCACAAGATGCTGCCCGAGCGTCCCATCCGCGTCGTGGACCAGTGGATGTACCACAGCCGCCTGTATCGCGCCGCCCGCTTCGTGGCCACCCGCAACGACCTCGACCTCATCCAGCTGCAGAGCTTTGGCTGCGGGCTCGACGCCCTCACGACCGACCAGGTGCAGGAGATCCTCGAGGCCTCCGGCAAGATCTACACCGTGCTCAAGATCGACGAGGTGTCCAACCTAGGCGCCGCCCGCATCCGCGTGCGCTCGCTCATGGCTGCCCTCAAGGAGCGGCAGGCCGAGCTGGAACGCGAGACGGCGGCCGGCATCGTCAGTGAGGTGGCGCCCGTGGGCGTACACATGGCCGATGGCTCGCTCGAGCATGCCCGCCAGACCGACCTCTCGCGCCATACCCCGGTGTACCGCGAGGCCAAGAGCGCCGCCTTCGAGAAGCACAACTACACCAAGGACATGCAGGCCCAGGGCTACACCATCCTTGCGCCGCAGATGGCGCCCATCCACTTCGAGATCGTGGAGGAGCTGCTGCATGCCGAGGGCTACAACGTGGTGCTCCTGCCCTCCGTGGACCACAAGGCTGTGGACACGGGCCTCAAGTATGTCAACAACGACATCTGCTACCCGTCCATCCTGGTCACGGGCCAGATCATGGAGGCGGTGCTCTCCGGCAGGTATGACCTCAGCCGCACGGCCGTCATGATCACGCAGACCGGCGGTGGCTGCCGGGCCACCAACTACATCGCCCTCATCCGCAAGGCGCTCAAGGACTCCGGTCATCCGGACATCCCCGTGATCTCCCTCACGGCTGCCAGCGGCCTGGATGAGAAGGCTCCCGGCTTCAACCTGTTCAAGCCCAGCCTCATCGTGAGGGCCGTGTATGCGCTGCTCTATGGCGACCTCATCATGCAGCTGCTGTACCGTACGCGCCCGTACGAGACCGAGCGGGGCTCCGCAAACCGCCTGTACCGCTCGCTCATGAGCCGTGCCAAGACGCTCATCCCGCGCACTGACCGCAAGAGCTTCTACCAGCTCTGCCAGGACACCATCGAGCGCTTTGACGCCCTGCCGCTCACGAACGACCGCAGCAAGCCGCGTGTGGGCGTGGTCGGCGAGATCCTGGTCAAGTTTCACCCCACCGCCAACAACCAGGTGGTCGAGGTCATCGAGGGCGAGGGCTGCGAGGCCGACGTGCCGGGCCTGGTGGACTTCTTCCTCTTTGGCATGTCCAACGCCATCAACACCGCGGGCGAGCTGGGCACCAAGGCGACGAGCCGCCTCACGCACAACGCAGGCATCCAGATGATCAACGCCCTGCGCAGCCCGCTCGACAGGATGCTGGCCAAGTCCAAGCGCTTCCAGCCCTACGAGGACATCTTCGAGCTGGCCGACAAGGCCAAGCGGATCCTCTCGCTCTGCAACACCATGGGCGAGGGCTGGCTGCTCACGGCCGAGATGGTGGACCTCATCGAGCACGGCACACCCAACATCGTGTGCGCCTCGCCGTTCGCCTGCCTGCCCAACCACGTGGTGGGCAAGTCGGTGATCAAGCGCCTGCGCCAGATGCACCCCGAGAGCAACATCGTGGCTGTGGACTACGACCCCGGCGCCTCCGAGGTCAACCAGCTCAACCGCATCAAGCTCATGATCTCGGTGGCCAAGGAGAACTACCGCGAGGGTGGTGCCTTCACGATCGAGAACCCCGACGATCCCACCACGCACGTGGTCGCACCCTACGTGGATGAGACGCGCCGTCACGGCACCTTTGGTGACACCGAGGTCAACGAGCGCGAGGCCGGCGCCCACGTGCATGGCATCCGCCTCTCGCCCGAGCAGCTGGCCACCATCGAGCGTGCCAAGCAGAAGGCTGGCGTGAGGTAGGCGGATGGCATCAGCCATGAGGGGCGCCGTCGCAGGGGCGCGGCGGTGCCCGGAGAGGAGTCTGGCAGATGGCGCATGTATACTTGCCCTCTCAGCTGGGGCTCCAGGGCCTCAAGGATGATATCAACGCGCGTGACCTGGGGGGCATCCAGACCCCGGGGGGCATGACGCGCGACCGGCGCTTCGTGCGATCGGGAAGCACGTCGGAGCTCTCGCGCCATGACGTACGCACGCTCGCGGACTACGGTGTGAGCATGGTGCTTGACCTGCGCAGCAACGAGGAGGCACGCATAGCGCCCGACCGCCTTGCGCACCGGTGGGGCATCCGGTCCGCCCGTGTCCCCCTCCATGCCTACAACCTCCGTGACAAGGACGCGCGCGCTACGGGTGAGGCACGCGAGAACGATGGTGGCATCGACCTCTCTCTGGACACGGACAACTTCTTTGCCAGCGGATACCTCTCCATGCTGCATAACGCCGTGGGGGTGCGTACGGCGTTCGCCTTCATGGCCAAGGCGCGTGAGCGTGACTGCCTCCTCTTTCACTGCGCCGCGGGCATGGATCGCACGGGCGTGCTTGCGATGCTGATCCTGGGCACCTGCGGCGCGAGTCGACGCCAGATCCTGCGCGACTACCTGCTCTCGTTTGCATCGGGGGAGCGGGTGGACGCCCTACTCGACGGTCGACATGAGGGCGCGGATGCGCTCGGGGACATCCCCACGTCCCTCTTTGACCTGGGTAGCCTGGCAGAGGGCATGGGTCTTGTGGTCGATTGCGTGCTGCGGCGCTATGGCACCTTCGAGCGCTACCTTGCCGCCTGTGGTGTTGCAAAGCGGTATGTCGAGGCCGTGCGCACGCACCTGCTGGAGTAGCCTCGTGCCCAGGGGTCCGTGCACGGTGCCACGCTCGCGGCGCCAAACCAACCTCCTGGCCCCAAGACCGTGCCGCGTACGGGCAAAGTACCTCCGTACGGCGCCGGCGTCCACCCCCCTGCGGGAGCGCGTCCTACGATGAGGGCAGTGGTACCAGCGGCTGAGATGTCAGTGGCCTGCCCCATGCAGGCTCACAACGATGCGAGAAGGGTGAATGACGATGGCTCTGCGTGAGGGTTCCTCTCTGGTCGAGAAGGTGGGCGTCCTCCCATGAGCATGGCATCCCTTCTGGTGGGCATGGCCCTCCTGCCAGCGGTCTCTTCGCTGTTCGAGTGGGTGTGGACGAGCGGCATATCCGAACGCCATCATAGCCATCACGACACGTACCGCGTCTCCAACACCCTTACGCACTCCCTGGTCATCGCCATGATCCTCATGGGCGTGCTGGGCATCCTGCTCGACTGGCTCTGCGTGATCAATGTGTTCTCTGCGAGTTCCTCCGTGCTCGTGGGGTTCTTCTCCACCTACATCGTCGTGAGCTTCCTCATCTGGCTACTCTGTCGCCGCTATCAGGTTGTCACCTATGACGATCGCATGTGTGTGACGCCCATCATCGGCCCCATGCGCACCATCCGCTACCGCGACATCGCATCCATCCGCTGGGCGCGTGCCAACCTCCCCATGGGCTATCAGAACCTGCGCATCCACCTCGCAAGCGGTCGCCACGTGACGCTGTGGGGCACACTCGACGTGGAGCAGATCCTCATTGGCATCGACCGCTTTGACGCGCTGGAGAACGGCTAGCGACGCGTGTGACCCCTGATGCCCAGCCTGGAGCGCAGCGCGCGGGCGAGACGCGCCTTGTGCGTGGTGCCCGCGCGGATGCCCGCGAGAGCGGGCCAGTGCGCACGCATCATCAGCAGCGTCAGAACGAGCGCCACGACGGACTCTATGCTGACGGGGCCCCGTAGGAGGGCGGTGAGTATCCAGTAGGCCCAGGTGATGGCAACGGCCCCCAGACACAGGTAGCCCGAGAAAAGCACCACGGCCAGCCCGACGAGGCTCGCGACCATGCCCGCCAGGGGGGTGGCGAGTATGATGGCAGAGCAGGTGGTGGTCACTCCCTTGCCGCCACGGAAGCGCCGCCAGCAGGGGTAATTGTGCCCAAGCGTGACGCCCAAGCCAGCGATGACGCCCGCAAGCCCGGGCGTTTCGGAAAGGAGGGCGCGTGCAGTTGCCCATGCCACGACGGTCTTGAGGATGTCCCCCGCCAGCACGAGTGCGGCGGCGCGCATTCCCAGCTCGTGCCCTACGTTTGCCATGCCGGGGTTGCCATCGCCCAGCTCGCAGACGGGCCTGTGGGCGTATCCGCGCGCCACGAGATCTGCCGTCAGGAAGTTCCCACACGCGTAGCCGAGGGCAAGTGACCCCACGACCGTGATCAAGGTACTGGTTTCCATGGTGTCCCATCTGCGTGTGAATGGATAGACCTGGCCGTCTTGGCGGGTACGGGAAAGTCGCCGTCCCCGCATGCGGGTGGCGCTGGGGTCGTGGGCACGTCGTGCGCAGCCCTGCGGCTATGAGTTTACGACAAAGGCGTAGGAGCCCATCTCCCACGCGTGGTGCGTGCCATGGAAGGTGGAGGTCACACGAAGATCGTCGATGTCCTCGGGGTACCAGCGCGTGGTGAGCGTGACTTCGCCGCCATTGACGTAGATCTCGACGATGGAGGTGTCCACGAGCACGCGCAGGCTCTCGATGCGTCCTGCGGACAGCGCAGAGAGCGGCAGCCTGCGCACGGTGCGGCCAAAGCCCGCGGGGCTGGTGAAGGCGAGCTCCGCCATGCCATCCAGGGCCACGAACTCGAGGTCGTCATTGAGGCGTAGCGTGGCGGCGCCGGGCTGTATGGCGTCAATCGTGACGTCCGCCGTGCCCGCGAAGCGTGCGCCGACGGCCCCGCCGAGGTCGAACACGTCGTAGGGCGACGTGCCCACCGTGCCCGTGAAGCCCGCGACGTCCTGGGTGAGGACGATCTCCTGGCCACGAAGGGCGTCCGTTTCGGCGACGGGCCACTGGCACACGCGACCGGCCGCGTTGAGCGTGAGCTCGCGTGGGAGGGTGAGCGTGTGGGTCCACTCGCGCGTGGGGTTGTCGTACTGCGTCTCGATGTCAGGGAGGCTGGCCCAGCTCACGAGGATGGTGCGGCCCCGCTCGTCCTCAAAGAGCTGGGGTGCGTAGAAGTCGAAGCCATAGTCCAGCTCGACGAAGGTGCGCTCGTCGATGCAGGAGTAGGGGGTCTCCGCCTGCATGAGGCCAGGATCGCCGGAGAGCAGGTCCACGAGCCTGCCCTCCAGCGGGAAGTAGCCGCTGTTGTGGATGTTCTGCATGCCGAGTGGCTGCTTGGGCACGCCCTGGGGGCACACGAACAGCAGCTCGTGACCGTCCAGGCGGGCCAGGTTGGGGCACTCCCACATGTAGCCATAGGCATGCTCGCCACGGTTGGTGGCCGACCCCTCCATCTCCCAGGAGGTGCCATCCGCGCTGCGGTAGAGCAGGACGGCGCCCCGGTCGCCCCTCACGCGGGCACCCAGCAGCATGTGCCATATGCCATCCTGCTTCCACACCTTGGGATCGCGCACGTGGCAGCTGCAGTAGGAGGGATAGCCATCGTTTCCCAGCACGAGGTGCTTGGGCCCAAAGCTCTTGCCGTCGCCCACCACGACGATCTCGTTGGCAAGGCGACCCGCCCAGTCGTGGTCGTGGTCACCCTCAAGCAGCTGATTGCCGGTGTAGTAGCACCACATCATGCCGTCGGATACCACGGAGGAGCCGGAATAGGAGCCGTTCTTGTCCAAGTCACAGCTGGGCATGATGGGGGTACCCAGCCATTCCCAGGTACGGAAGTCGCGCGTGGTCCAGTGCCCCCAGCCATGCGCCGCATCGGGCCACAGCCTGCGATGCTGGTGGAAGAAGTGGTAGGTGCCGTCCAACTGGCAGAGACCGTTGGGATCGGTGATGTCACCCGTCTCGGTCTGGAGGTGGAATCTCAGGCGCCAATTGTGCTTGGGATCTGTGGTACGGCTGACCGCCATGGTGCCTCCTCTGGCATGTGATGGAATCACGACGCGCATCTGCGCCCTGCGCTATGACAGGACCTTCTCCACCTCTGCCAGCGTGGGCATGGCGGGGATGGCGCCACGCTGGCGAACGCAGAGCGACGCGACGGCGTTACCGAAGCGCGCAAGGTCCTTGGCGTCCTCGAGCGTGACGTCTGAGGGCTCCAGCTTGCCGTCCACGAAGGCGCAGAGGAAGCCACCCCAGAAGGAGTCACCGGCACCCGTGGTGTCCACGGCGTCGACCCTGAAGCTGGGGACCGTCGCCGTGCCCTCGCGCGTGGCAACGAGGGCACCCTCGGCGTCCAGCGTCACGCAGGCCACGCTCACGCCCTGCCGCAGCAGCTCCGCGGTGGCCCCCTCGGGGTCCGCACGGCCCGTGAGCAGCTCGCACTCCTCGGTGCTGATCTTGACGAGGTCCATGTAGTGCACGATGGAGCGCATCTGCTCCGAGGCAGCCGCGGGGCTCGTCCAGAGGGTGTCGCGATAGTTGGGATCATAGGACATGACGGCCCCGGCGGCCTTGGCCATGTCGAGCGCGGCGACGGTGGCGCTGCGTGCGGGCTCATCCGTGAGCGAAAGGGAACCCACGTGGAACACGCGGCTGTCCTCGATGACGTCGCGGTTGAGCTCCTCCGGCGTGAGCTGCGTGTCTGCGCCGGGCTTGCGGGCAAACGAGAAGGTGCGCTCGCCGTCCTCGGTGAGGGCCACGAAGGCGAGGGTGGTGAAGTGGTTGGGGTCCATGACCAGGCCATCACAGTTGACGTCGTTGGCCACGAGCGTCGCCCTCAGGAACTCGCCATGCATGTCCTGGCCCACCTTGCCGATGAAGGCGGTCGACATGCCCAGGCGCTCCAAGGCAACGAGCACGTTGGCGGGCGCGCCGCCAGGATTGCGTTCGAAGAGCTTCTGGCCTGCCGCGGATGTGCCCGCATCGGTGAAGTCGATGAGCAGCTCGCCGAGGGCGGTAACGGAGAACATGGGAACTCCCTTCTGGCGGTCGTGCCGCCAAGGTCACTGTCATGCACGGTCACACACGCGAGGCGGGGACGACCGCCCTGCAGCCGCCCCCGCCGAAGGTTCCTCGAAGAACCTGACGAACACATGCTGGACCGAGGCGCTACTTCTGAATGTCGATGAGCTCGTCGCCAGCCTTGACCTCGCCCGTCTTGCCAACGATGGACGTGAAGTCATCGGTGTTGGTGATGATGACCATGGTGGTCGTGGGCAGGTTGGCAGCCTCGATGGCGCCGAGGTCGACGTCCATCAGGAGCTGTCCCCTCTTGACCGTGTCGCCGGCCTTGCAGTGTGCGGTGAACGGCGCACCCTTGAGGTTGACGGTGTCGATGCCGATGTGGATGAGCACCTCGGCGTTGTCGCTTGAGAGCAGGCCGATGGCGTGACCGGTCTCGGCAACCATGGTCACCTGGCCATCGACGGGCGAGAGGACCTTGCCCTCGGTGGGCTCGACCGCGGCGCCCTTGCCCATCGCCTCGGAGGCGAAGACGGGGTCATTCACGGAGGTCATGGGGACGGCCGTGCCAGCCATGGGGGAGACCACGACGCCAGCGGCGGTCTCGGGAACGACGCCCTGGCTGGAGCCGGCGACATGCTCGGCAACGGCCGCGGTCTGCTTGGCGGCTGCCTGGGTGGTGGCCATGTTCTTCTCCACGTCGGGCTTCTGCTCCAGCTTGGGCTTGGTGGGATCGGCGTCATCCTTGTAGATGGCGCTCGTGAGGCCGAAGGCCACGCCGAAGGCGGCAGCGAACATGATGATGTACTGGACGGGCTGGGCGATGCAGAGCAGCAGGCCAAAGATGCCCGTGACGCCGGTGCCCGTGGCGGCGAGCTGCGTGACGGAGCAGATGAACGCGCCCACGGCGGCACCGATCATGCCACAGACGAAGGGCTTGAGCCTGGGCAGGTTGACGCCGAAGATGGCCGGCTCGGTGATGCCCAGCAGGCAGGAGATGCCGGAGGGCACGGCGAGGGCCTTGGTCTTCTCGGAGCGCGTCCTGAGCGCCACGGCCAGGCAGGCGCCGCCCTGCGCGATGTTAGCGGCCGATGCGATGGGCAGCCAGTAGGTGACGCCCAGGTTGGAGAGCATGCCGATGTCGATGGCGGTGTACATCTGGTGCAGGCCGGTGACCACCGACGGGCTGTAGATGAGGCCGATCACGATGGCGCCGATGCCGAAGGGCACGCTGAGCAGGAACTGCAGAAGGCCGAGGATGTTGTTCTCGAGCCACACGAAGATGGGGCCGATGAACAGGATGGTGATGTAGGCGGCCAGGGACACGGAGACGAGCGGCGTCACGAAGAGGTCGAACATCTCGGGGACGACCTTGTGCAGGCGCTTCTCGAAGAAGCAGAGGATCCAGACGCCCACGAGGATGGGGATGACGTGGCCCTGGTAGCCGATCCACTGGATGCTGTAGACGCCGGGGATGACGTCGAGCACGGGAATGGAAGTGATGTCGGGAACCTTGCCAGCCAGGATATTGGCGACTTGGTTGGCATTGATGAAGTCGGAGCTGATGAGCAGGGCACCGAGCGACGCGCCGAGATAGGGGTTGCCGCCGAAGACGGTCGCCGCTGAGAAGCCGAGCAGGATCTGCAGGTTGGCAAGGGCGCAGGCATTGATGAGCCCAGCGATCTTCCACCACACGTTGGTGGTGTCGAGCACAAAGAGACCGGCGCCATCAGGGGCGGGGGTGCCCATGAACTGGATGGCGCTCATGATGCCCATGAGCATGCCGGATGCAACGATGGCGGGGATGATGGGCACGAACACGTCGGAGAGCACCTTGATGGCGCGCATGAAGCCGTTCTGCTGCTGGGCGGCGGCCTCCTTGGCCTCGGCCTTGCTTGCCGCGGAGATGTTGCCCTGCTTGCAGAACTCCTCGTACACCTTGTCGACGGTGCCGGTTCCGTAGATCACCTGCAGCTGACCGGATGCCTGGAAGTTGCCCTTTGCGCCGAGGGCATCATCGACCTTGGCCTGATCGACCTTCTCGTCATCGGCGATGACGAGCCGCAGGCGGGTGGCACAGTGAGCTGCCGAGACGATGTTGCCTGGGCCTCCCACCGCCTCCAGGATCTCTTTCGCGGCTTGTGAGTAGTCAAGTGCCATTGGACCCTCCTTGCTCGTACATACGTGTGAAAACGTTCTCATATGCGCTGAGATCGGCCACATCTCAGACACGTTTGAGACCATCATACTCTTATGTAATCGTTCTCACACTACAAATCTTCTCCCTGTTCTTGCACGGGTCTGCGAGGAAGGGAGGGGATGAGGCTGCGGGTCACCCAGCTGAGGGCTTGCCACTTGGGGAGCGGATCTAGCTCACCGTGCCGCGCGCAAGCACCTCGGAGGCTAGGCGTACCTTGCGAACCACGCGGACCTCATGCCGGATGGCATCCATCAGCAGGCGCGCCCCCTCCATGCCGGAGGTCTTGTAGTGGTGGTGGATGGTGGTGAGCGTGGGCGTGACCACGACGGCATACTCGGAGTCGCCGACGCCGGTCACCTGCACGTCCTCGGGGATGTCGCGGCCGTACTCGCGCAGGCAGGCCATGGCGCCGAATGCGATGGTGTCACTGGCGCAGACAATGGCGTCCGCCTGGGGGTAGGCGTCTAGCAGCTGCTCGCAGGCGAGGTAGCCGGACTCGATGGTGAAGCCGGTGGTGGCCTGCGCGCAGGCGGGCACGTCAAGGCCATGCTCACGGCATGCGTCCAGAAAGGCCGTATGACGCATGTGGCCTGCGGCGATGTCGCGTTCGGTCACCCCGATGAAGGCGGGGCGCCGGGAGTGCCGCAGCACGAGCTCCACGATCTTGCGCTGGGAGCCGTAATCGTCGTGGAAGACGCACGAGTGCCCCTCCACCTCCTGGCCAAGGACGACGAGCGGCACCTGTAGGCCTGACATGGCGCGCTCGTGCGCGGGGGTGATGACGGTCCCCACCAGGATGACGCCATCGACATGGCTCTTCTCCGCAAAGAGCTTGAGGTAGTCCACCTCGAGGTGCTCGTTGTTGTCGGTGTTGGCAAGGAGCATCTGGTACTGGGAGTCGTTGAGCACCGCGGTGATGCCGGCGACGATGCGCGAGATCGAGGCGGAGTTGATCTTGGGGATGACGACACCCACCAGGTTGGACTTGCCCGTGCGCAACTGCTTTGCCTGGCGGGAGGGGGTGTAGCCCGTCTCCTTGATGACGCGGGCGATGGCACGGCGCTTCTCGGCGGAGACATAGCCGTTGTTGAGATATCGCGAGACGGTGGCGCGGGAGACGCCAGCGAGCTTTGCCACCGTGGTGATGTCCATGTTCCATACTCCCGTTCATCGGCTGCGCTAAATAGATTCCTATATTTGCTGGTGAAACTACATGAAATCGTTCTCATTATCGCACAGATGCGGCCGCGATGCCCATGAAATGTCCTGAGGGGCTATCACATGTGCGCGTACAGGGGGGAGGGATTTATGGAGACTCGGTTGTACCACCGCATGCCTTTGACAGAGGGGGGTTCGGTGCGTATAGTTACTCCTTGCGCAGATGATGCGCCCAGACAGTGCGGGGTGGAGCAGTCTGGTAGCTCGCCGGGCTCATAACCCGGAGGTCGTAGGTTCAAATCCTGCCCCCGCGACCATGCGTTTGCGATCCCTGGCCTGCCGTGCGGGCCAGGGATTTTTTTCGAGGCCTGGGCCTTTGCGTGGATGGCCATGACTGACGGTGTCGTCGGCGACGACGCGGCGGCGGGCGCCGTTGCGTCCATCCCGGCGGCCCCGGGGAGCGTTTGGGCCCCAAGTGCGTGGCGGCCCCTGCCGACCCGAGGGGTTTTGGTGGAAGAATTGGCCCACTCGGGCGCCATCCGCTCAATCTCGGGCACATCGGCCGAGGAAGTTGGCGGCATATAGGCCCTCCACGGCCCGGAGGCGGCAGGTGCGCCATGCATTTGGGGCCCAAATGCTCCCCGGGGCCTCGAGATGCCCACGCCTACGCCGCGGGCGAGGGGTCGTGCGCGCGGCACCTCGCCATTTGCTCACGCCTCAGGCGCATCCCGCATGCCACCAGGCAAACGGTGTAAACGAAAGGGATTACAACGAAGACAAGGAACTCAATGCTTTCCAGGACTGGCAGGGGACCCATGATGCTGGACGACGCGATGGCGGAAACGGCTATGCCGAGCATGGAGAAGGCCAACATCAGCATGGGTGCGGCGAACACGGCGTTGACGATGACGCGGACTGGTGTGATGCGGTGAAACAACGTGAGAGACCCGATGGCGGGAAAGGAGAAGGCAGCAAACATCAGACCGAACATGTAGCCTATGCTGACGGCGAGGTAGGACGACCCCGACTCATGCATGCCGTTGAGCCGCATCTCGGTATTGTAGGTATCAACGAAGAAGTAGATGCTGCAGCATGCGAGGACGAGCATGACGATACCCAGCGCCAGCATTCCCCATTGGATGGGGGCACGTTGGGACTTGGTCGCTGGCGGGGTGACTGGATGTTGGAATGGCCGTTGTGACGGAGCGCATCCGGCAGACTGCTGGTATGGCGCCCGACATGACGTCTTGCCGAGCTGACCCTGCTGATGGGGTGCCTGGTCCTGTTGCGGATACTGAGACTGAGGCTGGCGCAGTTGTGGGGTAGACTCCGGCTGGTCCATGGTCACCGTCCATTCTGTAACGCTTTGATTTGCATTGACGTCATTGTAGGGCCGTTGGCGTCTGAGCACCTTGGAAGGCCGCCCGGGCTTCGCGGCCGAACGCGCGGTGGCCTTGGTGAATTACCTACATGCGCAGCGGGACATATGACCGGATATGGGCTTGATGAGCGGGGCGGCCGGCTCCTGCAGCAAGAGGCTGCACGACCCGGCGGCCTTGCACACAGGTGCCGTGAGCGTCGTTGTTGCGTTGCGCAGATGCGCCGGCTGCCTTCCTGTGGAGGCGGGCTCGTTGGGGACGTCTGCGGCGCTCATCGTCTCACGCTCAACCAAGGTGATTGGGAGATGCGGCCTGCGGCATGGGTGGCCTGGTTCCTCTGGTAGTCCTGTTGGCTGGGCCCCTGGTGGGCCCCTCGCGGGTGGTCAGCATGCCCATGGGCGAACTGTCGAAAACTTGTTGAGCGTTCCGTCGACTTCCTACGTTAGCGAATATAGCAGGTGCTGCGCGGCGGCCTGGAGCTCGTGAAGGTGGCGGACGGCACCCAGCAGCGACTCGCCGGCGTGCCGTTCAAGGTGACCAGCAAGACCACGGGCGAGAGCCATGTGATCGTGACCGACGGCAACGGCCAGGCCTCCACGGCGGCGAGTTGGAACCCGTACACGCAGGACACCAACGGCGGCATGGCACGTTCCGGCATGCGATTCGGCGCATCCGACTCCGACGACGCGAAGGAGCCCTGCCCTACGACACCTACACCGTGGAGGAGCAGCGCTGCGACGCCAATGCGGACCGTGCGCTCATTCCGGCCTTCGACGTCTCGGTCTACCGCGACAGCGTGACCGTGGACCTGGGCACGCTCACCAACGACGCTCCGCCCACGGAGACGCCTCCCGCGCCTGGCGTGCGCACCGAGGCGACCGATGCGGACGACGGTGACCACGAGGCCGTTGCCGACGACTCGGTGACCATCGTGGACACCGTCTCCTACACGGGGCTCACGCCCGGCAGGGAGTACACGCTCACCGGCACACTCGTGGACAAGGAGACCGGCGAGCCCGTCCGCTCGGACGGCAGGGCCGTCACCTCCACCGTGGCCTTCGTGCCCGATGCGGCGGACGGCACGCAGGAGGTCGCCTTCACCTTCAATGGTGCGGAGCTCTCAGGGCACGCGGTCGTGGCCTTCGAGTCGCTTACCTTGGAAGGCCAGGAGGTCGCGTCGCACGCCAACGTGAACGACGAGGGGCAGGCCGTGAGGCTCGTGCCACCCGAGACTCCCGAGGCGCCGACTCCCGGCGGCAAGCTCCCCCAGACGGGAGACGAACTGCCGATTGCGGGCATCTGCGCCCTGGCTGCTGCGTGTTGCGCCGCCACAGTCATCGGCATCGCGCGCAGCATCGGCTCAGACCGCCGCGAGGAGGACGAGGGAGAGGAGGCCTAGCATCGTCGCCTACATAGCCGGCCTCCTCTCCGGCTTCGCGGCGCTCGCCGCCTACGCCTGTTGTAGGGCGTCCGGTGCAGCGTCTCGGGCTGAGGAACGGGAGCGTTAAGCAAGGGCCTTCCTTAGTAGGAAGGCCCTTGATGTTACGTACCGTGATGCTATCTAGCAGCCGTATAGAAATTCGCCGCTACCGTATCCGCTGAAAGTTTATTTTTGTCCACGCATCTTCCATCGGTATCGAGCGTTCTTTCCAATTGCCGTCAAACTCCATTAGTTGTGAGCGATACAGGTGATCGCGCTCGTCGTAGCAGGATATTCGAATCTCATCGAAGATAGTATCTTGAGTGTCCTGTTCCTTCCTACATGTGAAAAAGCAGTTCATCTTCTTTATGGACCTGGGCGGCACTACTAGAGAATAAGACCCGTTCACATCGCCTAGAGCAAAACTGTCCCTAGATTCAACCTTTCCATTACGCTTGTGCTCGTTATAGATGCCCTGCGTCTGTCTCATGCGTGACACTTCGACTCCGTTCCGCCATAGAGAGAGCGAGACGTCTCGAACGACACGGGTGACATTGCTGGTGTTTTGGCATTCAAGCTCCAGCGGGACAACGAGTGTTATCTTTCCGTCTGCAGAGAAGAATCCCCATCCTTGCGAGAACGCTGAGTTTCTACGGTTGTAAAAGCCCAGCTTCCCTTTGCGGTCGAATGCCCTCATTACAATTTGAACGCCCAGGCTGGATAGGAAGCCGATTAACCCGCCGATTAAAGTTCCGATATACGCATCCATAGTTGTTTTATGCCTCGGAAGTACTGTCCGCTAGTTTTTGCAGCTCCTTTGCGCACCTCTCCAGGTACTTGGCTGCCTTGGTCATTGACTTGATTGACTTCTTGTTGCCCTCTTTGCCCTTCGCCTTCTCAGCTTCGATATTCTCAAGGCATTTGTCGCGGACTCGCTCGATATGGTCTTTTACATGGAGTATAAAGGCGCTCGGCGAGTTGTCGTCCCTAGGCAGCTGTTGGCAGACCGTGAGGAGCTGTGCGCACTGGTTCAGGGCATATTGCTCTGCATGCTCGCCAAGACCGCTGATAAGTGCAGCACCGCCTGTGGTGGCCATGCCCAGCAAGGCGCCTCCACCGGTGATTATCGCCGTGCCGCCCGCCATTCCCAGGCCGCCCGCGGCAAGCGATCCGCCGCCGACGGCGGCAAGGCTCGCGCTGGTGAGAGCCGCACCAGATAGCCCTGCAACCGCTTCTCCGGCAATTGCGGGTGCAATGAATGGGGCGAGAACATACGCGGTGCCCGCTGTCGCAATACCAACCGCAACTGTGCCCCCTGCAATGATCGCCGTCCTGGTCCTTGTGCCAGTAAGCAAACCCGTAAAGCGCTTGTAGGCTTTCTTTACCTCATCGATTTTCTTCTTATCGATGACGCCTTGTGCATTGGGGAAATCCTTCTCCGCATAATCGTTCTTGTATTTGGCGCCTTTCAGGCGCTCTTTCCAGTCGTCATCGAAGGGATAGTACGGCTGGAAGAGCAAGAGCTCCAAGGCAAGCAGCGTTGTCCACGAGGAGGTGTCCTCATCGGCAGCTTTCTGCATCTCTTCTGCCGCATTCTCCTCATCGAGGAAGTATGTTGCCGCATCGCGGCCCATCTGGCCCGCCTGCCCAGTCTTGAACTCTTCAAGCCAGTCGCTCTTTGCAGCGCTTTGATCTCTGTTCTTAGTAAGTTCGATATCTTTTTCGACAGCGATTACCTGGTAAGAGAACAGAAGGCGCGTCTCTCGGTCATTCAGCCTGAGCAGCTTGAAGTCCTCCGTAAACGTATTCATCTCCTCAGCGCGCTTATTGAGATAGTCCTTCAAGTCCTCGGCGATGTACTTAGAGTCGCTTGCGATGGCTACCGCCATTCGGCCAATTCCGATGAAATTCAGATTGAGAAGTATCCCGCCTGCAAACCTCTTGGCATCGCCCCTGGACGTTACGGCGGCCTTACATACAGCAATTCCCAAGTTGGTAAGGACAAACACAGAACTAGAGATAGTGAGCATGCGAACAAGAGAGCGCTCATTGGTCGGGATCATCCTCTTCACATCTATGCTCTCGAGGTCTTTTAATGACCGCACATCGTTACGCGAGAGCTCGTCCTTCAGGCGACTCAGGAAGTAATAGCCCCTGACGAGGCACTCGTTGGCTATAACTGATTTCGCCTGCGAGAGCACCTGATCGGCAACTCCAAGCTCGGTTCTGAAGTCGACGCGAATGGGTTTGCCGTCCGCATCGCGAACCAACGTACCGTTGAACAGCTTCGAGATCCATTTGGAGAAGGCGTTGTCTGCTCCCTCGTTCTTGAAGACGGGAAGCGCTGAGAGCTCCTTTAAGAACGAAAGGATCGGGCCAGGTATGCCAGTGCCCTCGCCCAATGTCCCGCTTGATCCAGCCATGTCGCTCACCAAGTGCCCCGCCCAGATGATCGTTCCGTAGAACAATTTCTCAGGGAAGGTCTTCCCTATGAGGGCGTCTGCTGGGAGGTCGAATATCACGAAAGCGCCGCTCGTATCAGTGCCATAGCCCTTGCCCGTGAACTGGGCAAGTATCGACATGAGAAGGCCGACAGGTGAGGGGTGATGGGCGAAGTCCCTCAGGTGATGCTGGAGGCCACCGCCGAACTCGGGAGTCAGTTTGTCGCTTGCAAGGGGAAACGTATCCTCAAGGAAACGGACCGCGTCCTTCAGGTCTTTCCCGTCCGACTTGAACCCCGCGCCCTTCGCGATATTGAAGACGAAGTCCTCTACTTTCTCCTTGCCCCATGTGTGGGCTTCGGACAAATCGAACTGCTTTTGCCAGAAAATATTGAGTACACCTGTCGAAGCACCTATAGCCGCAGCGATGATGTAGTCTTCTCGCTCTGCTTTGTCGACGCTCTTGTCGAACTCGACATGCATGGGCTCATCTTGCCCTTGGGCACCTAAATCATCCGTCGTACCAGGTGGAAGCGCTTGCAATTTCTCGAAAGAAAACTGTACTTCGGGCCTGTCTTCATCGTTAACGTGCATGGTGACTCCTGATGGACGCACTTTGCTTCAGGAGAAATTATTGCATTTGTAATGTCATGCTATACGCACTTCTAGGTAGGTGGATCCTCGCCGAGCCTGTCATCAATATCCGCTCTATCGGTATATGCAATCTCCGATACTTCTTCCACAAGTGCATACGTTGCAGGATCGAAGCCCATCAGGCGGCATACTTCGGCTTCCACGTCGATGCCATCCGTACCATCACTCACAAGCACGCTGAGCGTGCGATGCGCAGAGACCGCCTGAGTGGGCAGCCCGTCGGCGATGCGCGATGCCCAGGCGAGGCGGTTGCAGTCCACGAGGCCGTCTCCCACGCGCAGGAGCGCGAGCTCGCCGTCCACCGTCACCATGGAAAGCTGCGGCACGTCCTCGCTGTTCGCCACGACGACGCAGAGCCCGTCGCGCCTGTGGGCTATGGGGAGGCCCTCCGGCTCGGCGGGCGCGTCCTGCCCCGGCGCTGGGTACCAGCGCATGGAGAGAAGCAGCATGCCGCCCTCGCGCATGGCGCCTGAGAGGTCGAGTGACCAGTTGGTGATGACGTTTCCGCGATACATGCTCGCGTCGGTGAGATTGGCGGTGTCGAACGTATCCGTGCACCCGTCCTGGTAGTAGGTCTTCACGATCATCGCTGGCTTTCCCTTCCGTTGTCTCGCTGGCGTGCGTGCTGGTGCTCGCTCGCGTGCTCTATGGCGTTGCTGCGCTGTACGCTTGCGCCTTGGGCACGGGGGAAAGGCTTAGCTGGTCTTGGTGTATGGTTCCGCTCTGTGGCGCCTTCCTTGAGGATGCCGAGGCCCTGCACATAGGCGACCATTTCGGGGTTACCCGCGCCTTTGGCGGCGAGGTCCGCCGCCGTGCGGATGCGGTTGCCCTTGAGCCATGAGATCGCCTCGGAGAGCCTTTCGAGCTCCGAGAGGTCGCCGAGCTCCACGGCGGAGCGGGCGAGCTCCGCGACCCTGCGCTCGCTCGCGTCCGCGAGATGCCCCGCCGCCCCCAATGAGAAGCCGCGCATGAGCGACTCGCGCCCGTAGCCGAGCCCCAGGCTCTCGCCCGAGACGCGCCAGGTGGGGTGCCCTGCGAGCGAGAAGACCCAGTCGCGGCGACGTGCCTTGGCGGAGTTGTCCTCGACCTCCACGCTCAGGCTCTTGAGGAGCCCCCTGAACTCGTCCTCGCTCCTCGTGACGGAGCGCGCCACGCGGATGCGTGCGCGGATGTCCGCCACTCATGAGTAGCCGCCCCTCTTGGCGATTTCTCGCTCCGCACGGCGCACGTGCTCTGCCTGCAGCGTGCTGGGTCGCACGCGACCGCGCACGGACGCCCTCTTCTCAACGCTGTCGAAGTCCGAGAGCCCGCGATCGGCGGCCAAGCGCTGCAAGGAGTGCTTGAGCTCCTTGGGGTCGGGGTCCTGGAGGCGCCGTCCCGTGACGATGTTGGTGTTGTTCACGACCACGTGGGCATGAGGTATATGCCCGGCGTTGTCGTCGTGGTAGACGATGGCTACCTCGAAGTCGCCGAAGTGCTCGCGGAGCGCGTCTAAGCCCACATGATCCTTGGGGTCTGGCGAGAGCACGTAGTGCTTGTAGGTGCGGCAGGGCCTGCTTCCCCAGGGCGTGTCGTTTCGCCAGCGTGAGCGGGTGTCGTCCATGGTGGCCGCCCAGTCGAAGGCGGTGCCCTCGCGCTCGGGAACGTCGAGGTTCAGGTAGTCGGAGGCGAGCGCGCGTCCGTCCTTGGTGAGGTAGCGCCAGACGCCCCTGCAGGACGTGTGGCCGGATATGGGCTTGAGCAGCGGCATGAGAAGCACCTACAGGAAGAGCAGGCGCGCCTCCGCCACCTTGCGCACGGGTGCGGCGAGCTCGCCCGTCCTCTCGTGCAGGCGCTCCAGCTGCCGCCCCACCGAGGCGAGCTCCTCCAGGACGTCGGATGCGTCCATGGCCTCGCGCCTGAGGTGGTAGGCGATGCGGTTCAGGGCGTGGGCTGCCTGGTTCCGCTGGTAGCCCCATTGGTTGAGCTCACGGTAGAGCCGGTTGGCGCAGGCGAGGTCGAGCACCACGTGACGCCGCGCCGCCACGCCCTCCGCCGGCAGCTGCAGGAGCAGCCTCACGAGCGCGGACGTGGTGATGCCTAGCGCGTCCGCGCGCTCGACATCTGCCTCGCCAACGTGCACGTGCAGGCGTCTACCGTATTCTCTCCATGGTTCCCCCTAGGCGTCGTGAGGCGGCGCGTCTTGTCCGGACCTCCGTCCGGGCTTCCCAGGGGCGCGGGGCATCCCCCGCAAGGGAGCGTATCGCGTGCGCACGCGCACGTGCTCCCACCGCTCGGCATCCGTGCGGGGCGACGCGCCATCGAAGCGGCAGCGCGATGGGCGCGGCCCCCGGTGCCGACAAGCGCTATCTCGTACGTTGTGCGCACGAGATAGGCTGCTTGCTTCAAGCCCCGACCTGCGCCCAGCATGCCGTCAGCAAAGACCGTGCTCGGCGGCGAAGCCCTCGATTGCTCGCACGAACGCGCGTGGCTTGAACGCGTGGATGACGTGGTTGGCAGGTATCCTTACGTAGTCCGCATGCGGCACCAGCTCCATGATGCGGCGCGCATCGTCGTCGTCCATGGCTCCCACCAGGCCGTATCTCTCGTAGCGGCGCCAGTCCGCGTGCATCACCAGCAGGGGGACGCGCACCTGCCGCAGGGCGGCCTCGTGGCTGAAGTCCTCGTAGACGCGCCTGTCGACGAAGGCCCGCGCGAAGTCGGGGTCGAAGGTCTTGAGCGACTGGAACTGCCGCTTCAGAACCTCCGGGAGGTACCACTGGTCGAGCGCCACGGGGCTGCCGGGACGGCGCCCCTCGGTCTGCCTGAGCTTCCTCGAGACGAACGCCACGAACCAGTCCGGCATCTCCTTGACGCGCGTATCGGACACCGGCATGACCTGCCCCCTGAGGTAGTCGGCCAGGTCGCGGTCGCCGACGTCGCCGATGGCCTCCACGAGGTGTTCGAGACCCTTATAAGTGAACCTGTCTCGCTCCTTGAAGCGCGGCATCTCGACGCAGAAGACTGGGGCGTCCTCAAGAACCAGCGCCCTCACCCAGCGCCCGACGCGGCTGGCGCACCACAGGCCTATGATGCCGCCCGACGAGTTGCCGGAGACGATTGCTGGCTCACGCACGACGCTCTCGACGAACTCCGCAACGTCGCCGCTCATCGAGCTCCAGGTGTAGTCCCCCGGCGTCCAGCTGCTTCGTCCGTGGCCGCGGACCTCGACCACGAACACGTGGAACGACCGGGACAGCGGGGCGAGCACCTTCTCGTAGGTCTGCCATATTCCCATCTGGGCGGGGACGAGCACGAGCGGCGCGCCGTTGTCGGGGCCCTCCACGTAGTTCATGCTCATGTGGGACAGGGGGCGTTCGCCTGCCTGAAGCCCGCGCGCCTGAGCGCCCTGCCGACGTCGGAGGGGCTTCCGCCCTCGTAGGGGTTGCGGTATGTGCCGGTCGTCTCCATGGGGGTATGGTAGCAAAGGGGCCGCGCCACGTCATCTCTCCCGATGCGCGGCGCCGACGAGGCCGTTGTCACATCCGCA